>NZ_JBGQOJ010000026.1:0-42830 GCF_052119585.1 Pseudogemmobacter sp. W21_MBD1_M6
GCGGGATGGAGCAGCCCGGTAGCTCGTCAGGCTCATAACCTGAAGGTCGTCAGTTCAAATCTGACTCCCGCAACCAATTTAATCAAATAAAACAGTGACTTACACAGCGCCCCAAGGGGCGCTAAACGTGTTTCAAAATTTGAGTCACCACCTGGTCACCAAAAATGGCCAACGCGATGCAAGCTGATTCTCAGTCACCGCAAGGCGGCATCGACAATCAGATTTAGCCGGACGGCATTGTCAGAGGAAACTGGCTTGAGCTGGGCCGAACGTCGGCCTAGCCTTGCCGAATGACAAAACGCAACCCATTTCGCTACTTCAAAACCAGCCCTGAGGTGCTCCGCCTGGCGGTGATGATGTACATCCGTTTTCCTCTTTCACTGAATAGCCCCTAGATTTGTAGATGCCTTGCTTGGTAACTTTGGAAGCAAGGAGGACGAGATGTCCACGAACAAATTCACTGACGAGTTCAAGCGCGATGCGGTCGCTCAGGTTGTTGATCGGGGCTATGTGCGAACTTAAAGATGATTCTGTCTTCGAGAACGGAAGCACCCTGATCCTGCTGGGCCATGCTTGTGAAATGTGGCTTTGGCTGGCTGTCAGTGCTAACAAGAAGAAAGTGAAATGGCGCGCCAAGGCCGCCCTTTTGGCGGGGACGCACTGCCAGTTTCTCCTTTGGGTTTGGCAAGAATTTGCGATTTGATTTGGAATGGGGTGACCACGATGCGATATGAGAAACCCGCGACGGCAGAGGAAGCCGTACGTCTTTTGGCAAACGAGCCGGGCGTTGCCCGCGTGCTGTCGGGCGGAACGGATATCCTGGTGCAGCTTAAGGCAGGGATCATTGAGCCGGATCTGATTGTCGACATCAAAAGCCTCGACCAGATCAAAGACATCCTCGCTGAGGACGGGGGTTTCAGAATTGGCGCTGCCGTCTCTGGCGCTTCGCTCGGAGAGCACGAGGGCGTTGCCGCGCTTTGGCCGGGGGTCGTCGAAGCCTTCGAATTGATCGGTTCGACGCAGGTGCAGGGGCGGGCGACGATGGCCGGAAATCTGTGCAACGGGTCGCCTGCGGCAGACAGCGTTCCCGCCATGGTCGCCGCGAACGCAACGGCGCGCATCGTGGGGCCGGACGGTGTTCGGGACTGTCTGGTGCAGGACATACCCGTCTCGCCGGGCCGTATCTCTTTGGCAAAGGGCGAGATCGTGACCTCGATCTTTTTGCCCGCACGCCCCGCACGCGCCGCAGACGCCTATCTTCGCTTTACACCTCGCACGGAAATGGACATTGCCGTAGCTTCAGCCGCTGTCAGTCTGGAACTTGACGGAGGCGGCACATGCATAGCGGCGCAGATCGCACTTGGAGCAATCGCGCCGACTGTCGTGTTGGTCGATGCCGCGTCCAGATGCATCATCGGAACAAAGCTTGATCTGGTCGCGCTGGAGGCCTTGTCGGCGGCCTGTTCCGCCGCGTGCAATCCAATCGACGACAAGCGTGGAACCATCGCGTTCCGCACCCAGGTTGTTGGCGTTCTGGCCAAACGGGCCGCGTTGATTGCCTATAAACGAGCAGGAGGCCGCTCATGAATACCCTTCACATTTCGACCACGGTGAATGGCGACCAGACTGAATTTGTCTGTGCACCGGACGAGACATTGCTGGATGTGCTGCGAAATCGTCTTGGGCTGACCGGCGCAAAAGAGGGCTGCGGGACCGGCGACTGCGGCGCCTGTAGCGTGACGCTGAACGGGCGCCTTGTCTGTTCGTGTCTGGTTCTGGGGGTAGAGGCCGACGGCGCTGAAATAGGCACGGTCGAGGGGCTGGCAACAGGCGATCACCTGCATCCCTTGCAACGTAATTTCATTGACCATGCCGCCCTGCAGTGCGGGATCTGCACCCCCGGCATTCTGGTTGCGGCAAAGGCCCTGCTTGAAAAAAATCCGGACCCGACCGATCAAGAGATCAGATACTGGCTTGCGGGAAACCTGTGCCGCTGCACCGGCTATGACAAGATCATAAAAGCCGTTCAGATCGCAGCAGCCGAAATGAGGGGTGCATAAGATGGCTTTGGATTCAAAGGTGAACCGCGTGTTCAAAGTGGTCGGAACCCGCCCTCCGCGCCCCGATGGCGTCGAAAAGGTGACCGGACGTGCGATGTATGGTGCCGATGCGACTGCACCCGGCATGCTGGTGGGGCGCATTCTGCGCAGCCCGTATGCTCATGCCATCATTCGGTCCATCGACACCTCTGCGGCAGAGGCACTGAAGGGGGTCAAAGCGGTTGTCACGGCTGCAGATTTCGGAGTGCCCGATGATCTGTCAATCCGTGATGTGCAGGACAACTGCATGGCGCGGGGAAAGGCGCTGTATCATGGCCACGCCGTTGCCGCCGTCGCCGCGACCACCGCAGCCGTAGCCGCGCAGGCGTTAAAGTTGATCCGGGTGACCTATGACGTCCTGCCTCATGTCACGGATGTGGACGAGGCGATGCGCGCGGGCGCGCCGGTTGTTCAGGCAGGGCGGGTTCTGGAAAACGTTGCGGCGGGATTTTCGGAAAATGTGACAAGCCAGTGCGAATTCGGGCACGGCAATCTGGAGGCGGGCTTTGCTAGGGCCGACAAGATCATCGAGCGCAGTTTTACCACCGCCGCGACCCATCAGGGATATATCGAACCGCATGCCTGCCTTGCGTCGATGTCGTCGGACGGACGGGGCGATTTGTGGTGCTGTACGCAGGGCCAGTTCTATGTCCGCACCCTGTGCGCCGAAATCATGGGTATGGACGCCAGCCAGTTGCGGGTGACAGCTTCGGAAATCGGCGGTGGGTTCGGCGGCAAGACGACGGTGTTCATCGAACCGGTGGCCCTTGCCCTGTCCCGCAAATCGGGGCGGCCTGTCAAGATCGTGATGACCCGCGACGAGGTGTTCAAGGCGACGGGGCCGACGGTGTCGTCCTCTATGGATGTAAAGATCGGCATGACCAGGGATGGTCGTATCACCGCTGCGCAAGCCCGTCTGCGCTATCAGGGCGGCGCATTTCCTTCGGGAACTGCGGCGATGGGGGCCCAAAGCGCCTTTGCCTGCTATGATCTTGACGCGGTTCAGACTTTGGGTTGGAACGTGCTGACCAATCGCCCGAAAGAGGCCGCCTACCGCGCGCCCGGTGCCCCGATGGCGATATATGCTGTCGAAAGCGTTGTGGACGAGCTGTGTCAGGACCTTGGCCTTGATCCGCTGGACGTCCGGCTGAAGAACGCCGCTGCCAAGGGAACGAAGTCGTCCTATGGTCCGACCTTTGATGACATCGGTCTTCGGGCCACGCTTGAGGCGGCAAAGGCGCATCCGCATTACTCCGCCCCCCTTGGTCCAAATCAGGGGCGCGGTCTGTCCTGCGGATTCTGGTTCAATTTCGGCGGGAATACCTGCGTGTCATTGAACATCAATACCGACGGCACGGTAGGGATTACCGAAGGCAACCCGGATATCGGCGGCTCTCGGGCGGCGATCAGCCAGATGGCGGCGGAGGAGCTTGGCATTCCCTACGACAAGGTCAGGACGATCATCGCCGACACCAATTCGCTTGGCTACAACGACGTGACCGATGGCAGTCGCGTCACCTTTTCAGTAGGCCTTGCCACGATCGAGGCGGCGCGGAACGCGATCAAGGTGATGTGCGGGCGGGTTGCGAAAATCTGGGGCATCGATGAAGACGCTGTAATGTGGGAAGAGGGATGCGCCAAGCCATCGGGCGCGAATGCAGGCAATTTTGCCCCGATGTCGATCAAGGAGATCGCGGCGATCTCTGCCAATACCGGCGGCCCGATCGCAGGTCACCACGAGGTCAATGCAGACGGCGCGGGGGTAAGTTTCGGTGTGCATCTTGCGGATGTCGAGGTTGACCCGGAAACCGGCGCGACCAAGATCCTGCGCTACACGGTGTTTCAGGACGCTGGAAAGGCCGTGCATCCCGACTATGTCGAGGGCCAGATGCAAGGCGGAGCGGTTCAGGGGATCGGCTGGGCGCTGAACGAGGAATACATCTACGGCAAAGATGGATTGCTGCAGAATGCGGGCTTTCTTGATTACCGGGTGCCTGTCGCCTCGGACCTGCCGGACATCGAAACCGTCATCCTTGAAATCCCGAATCCGGGTCATCCTTATGGCGTGCGCGGGGTCGGCGAGACGCCGATCGTGCCGCCCTTGGCCACATTGTCAAACGCGGTTGCCCGCGCCATCGGGAAGCGCATGTTCGAACTGCCGATGTCGCCGCCAAAGCTGCTGAAGACGATCGGGCAAAAGGGGTCCGCATGGTCAAGGTGACGATCTGGGGATCATTGCGGTCTGCCACGGATGGACAGGGTGAAGTCGACGTCGATGCGAGCAATTTCAAGGAATTGCTGGACCGTCTGGCGACCCAATACCCCGGCCTGAAACCGCAAATCGAACGCGGCGTGTCGCTGGCATTGGATGGCAAAATCTACCGCGAGGCATGGTTTACCGAAATCGGGCCAGAGAGCGAAGTGGTCCTCATGCCCTATATGACAGGCGGGTGATAGTCGGCGACTTCGCTGTGACCCAACTTGGTTTCGGGCCAACCGCAGCACATCTGGTTGTTCGAAATTTGATCGATGTTTCAGTCGCAGTAGATTATGGGCGCTTCGCGCCCTGAGCTGCGCCTCCGGCGGGGAAGTTTTGTTTTGGGGTTACCTGCGAGAACGCCATTAATAGGTGTAAGCAGAACAACGATTGCAATTTCTGGGGCCATTTTGTCCAACCTTAACCGGACAATCCGGCCATTCATCTCACAAGTATTCTATCGAATACCATGATGCGGAGTATGAAGTAGCGCGTTAACTCTGGAAGACCTGAATATTCTGACGACGAAGTCCCAAGGATCCGTAACTGCCGCCTATGCCCCGTTGATTTCGCCGATTTCTGACGTGTGACGGGCTTGTTGATGCCATGGGAGGGCATCCGCGCCGTCAACAAAGTCTCCCCTGCAGTTGAGGGTGTACCAATTAAAAAAGGTTCACGTGCGCTGCAGTTGAACAGCGGAAAGCCAAGAAACCCTTTCGACGACGACTAAATATTAGCCATATTGATTAAATTAATGCCATATTTTTATGACCATGTTCGGAATTCTAATTTTTCCCTTGCGTGATTTGCGATCTGTTGTGAACGTGTACCAATAAGAATTGGTGCAAAGGAATCCTTGGTGTCGGAACAAGACAACTCCAGCCTCGCCTTCGAGCGGCTTCGCGAGATGCTTTGCGAGATGCCGCAAACGGGCGACGTGAAGCTTCCGACCGAACGCGCGCTTGCCGAAGCGCTACGGATCAGCCGCCGCTCGGTCCGGCGCGCGTTGGAGGTGCTGGAGGCAGAGGGTTTGGTCTGGCGGCGGCAAGGTGCTGGCACATTTGCAGGGCCGCGACCTGATACGCTTATCGACACACCCGCTCCCGAGGCTAACCTCACCGAAGTGATGGAGGTTCGCCTGCGGATCGAACCGCATCTGGCCCAGCTTGCAGCGCTGCGCGCCGGGGCCGAAAGTGTGGAGCGGATGCGTGACATTCTGTCCCGCCTCGAAGTCACCGAGGATGCTGACGGCCGTGAGCTTTGGGATTCCGCCTTTCACCGCGAAATTGCGCGAGCAGCGGGCAATCGCTTTTTTCTGATGATCTTTGACACGATCGACCGGTCCCGCCACGAGGAAAGCTGGCGCGCGATCCGCGAACAGGCCCGCAACCGCCCGAACCTTGAACGATACAAGGGCCAGCACCACGAGATCGTCGAGGCGATTGCGGCCCATGACCCGGTGCGCGCCGGAGAGGCGATGCGCGCGCATATCAAGGCCGTCAACGATGGCGTTCTGAACCTTACAATGATGGAGCAGCCCGCCGATGCGCCTTGAACCCGTGCTGGACATCCGCGACCTCTCTATCCGGTTTCGCGGACAGACGATCGACCTGATCGATGGGGTAAGCCTTTCGATCGATCCGGGTCGGACGCTGTGTCTGGTGGGCGAGTCGGGCTGCGGCAAATCGGTGACCTCGCTGGCCATCATGGGGCTGCTGCCGAAGCAGGCCGCACAAGTGACCGGGGGACAGGTGTTGTTCCGGGGGCAGAGCCTGTTGACGCGCCCCGAGAATGAGATCGAGGATCTGCGCGGCAACCGGATCGCGATGATCTTTCAAGAGCCGATGACCAGCTTGAATCCCATCTTCACCGTTGGCCATCAGGTGGCCGAGGCGGCGCGGCGACACAGGGGCTGTTCTGCGCCAGAGGCGCGCGACCGGGCGTTGGAGATGTTCCGCAAAGTGCGCATTCCGGCTGCGGAAAAGCGGCTTGACGACTATCCGCACCAGCTTTCGGGGGGGATGCGACAGCGCGTGATGATCGCCATGGCACTGGTGAACGATCCCGAATTGCTGATCGCGGACGAGCCGACGACGGCGCTTGATGTCACGATTCAGGCGCAAATTCTTGACCTGATGCGAGAGCTTCAGGAGGAAACCGGCGCGGCGCTGCTGATGATCACCCATGACCTGGGTGTCGTGGCCGAGATCGCCGACGACGTGGCGGTGATGTATGCGGGCCGCGTGGTCGAAAGCGGCCCGGTGGCACAGATATTCGACGATCCGCAGCATCCCTATACACTGGGGCTCATGGGGTCGATGCCCGCCATATCCGGTCGTCAGGGGCGACTTTTGACCATTCCCGGTTCGGTCCCCGGCCCCGATGCGATGCCGCCGGGCTGCCGTTTCGCCTCGCGCTGTCCTTTTGCCGATACAGGCTGCGACGCTGGTCGGCCACCGTTGACCAACATGACCAACGGACAGCGGGTGGCCTGCTTCCGCGCGCCCCTCGAACGGATGGCGGCAGTGGCATGAGCGATATCATCCTTGAAACCCGCGGCCTTGAACGGCGGTTCGAACAGGGCAGGGGCCTGTTCCGCACCCCGACGGTCATTCACGCGGTCAACGGCGTATCGCTTCGGATCAGGCGGGGCGAGACCTTTGCCATCGTCGGGGAATCCGGCTGCGGAAAATCCACGCTTGCGCGGCTTTTGCTGCGGCTGATCGACCCGAGTGCTGGCGAGGTGATCTATGACGGCACACCGCTGACCGATCTTTCGCCCGCCGAAATGCGGGCAAAGCGGGCCGAGATGCAGTTCATCTTTCAGGATCCGTTCTCGTCGCTGAACCCGCGCATGACGGTCGAGGCGATCATCGGCGAGCCGTTGCGCGTCCACACGACGCTTGGCACCGCGCAGCGACGTGCGAAAGTGGCGGATCTGATGGTGCGCGTCGGCCTGCGCCCCGAGATGGCCGACCGCTTTCCCCATGAATTCTCGGGTGGGCAGCGACAGCGCATTTCCATCGCGCGGGCGCTGGCCTCAGGGCCGAAACTGCTGATCGGGGACGAACCTGTTTCGGCGCTTGACGTGTCGGTTCAGGCCCAGATTGTCAACTTGCTGGAGGATCTGAAAGCCGAGTTCGGGCTGACGCTTGTTGTCATCGCGCACGACCTTGCGGTGATCCGGCACATGAGTGACCGCGTCGCGGTGATGTATCTGGGCGAGGTGGTCGAACTGGCCGGAACCGAGGCGCTATTCACTGCGCCGCGCCATCCCTACACACAGGCGCTGCTTGCCGCGATTCCGGTGCCGGTGCCGGGCGGGGCCAAGGGGCGCAAGGTGCTTGGGGGGGATATGCCGTCGCCTGCAGCGCCACCGCCGGGCTGCCTGTTCAGCACGCGGTGCCCCTATGCGACCGACATCTGTCACAGCACCCGACCGACGCTTTCGCAAGGCCCGCATCACGTGGCCTGCCACCACTGGAACGACCTGCCGCCCCCCGTGCTTCCGCTTGCGGTAGCAGGGCACCGCAGCGCCGCAGCCGAAGCACGTTTTGCCCTGTGGCGGCGTGCAACGCAAAACGGAACCCCCAGCAAGGAGACTATCAAATGATCACGAAAAAGCTGCTGACCACGCTACTTGCGTCGGTTGTCATGGCCTCTTCGGCCATGGCCACCGATCTGCGAATAGGCCTTCAGGAGGATCCCGATGCGCTTGACAGCGATCAGGCGCGGACCTTTGTCGGGCGCATCGTGTTTGAATCCCTCTGCGACAAACTGGTGAACATCACCCCCGCACTCGACTTCGTGCCAGAGCTTGCCACCTCGTGGAACTGGTCCGAAGACGGCAAGACGCTGGTGATGCAGTTGCGCACCGATGCGACGTTCCACGATGGCACCCCGTTCAACGCCGAGGCGGTGGTGGCCAATATCACCCGGTCCAAGACCCTGCCCGAAAGCCGTCGCAAGTCAGAGCTGACCTCGGTCGAGACGGTTACGGCGACCGGCCCACACGAGGTGACGTTCAACCTGCAATCCCCCGATGCAACGCTGATTGCGCAGCTGTCCGACCGCGCGGGCATGATGGTGTCGCCCACCGCCGCCGCCGAAAAGGGTCTAGAGCTGTCCAATAGTCCAGTCTGTTCCGGCCCCTACAAATTCGTCGAACGCATTCAGCAGGACCGTATAGTTCTAGAGAAATTCGCAGAACATTACGATGCAGATAAATATAGCTTTGACCGTCTGGTCTTTTTGCCGATCCCGGACACGACCGTTCGTCTCGCCAACTTGCGCTCGGGCGATCTTGACATGCTAGAGCGGCTGGCACCGTCCGATGTCGCTGCGGTCAAGGCCGATGGATCGCTTCGGTTCGAGGCCGCCACGAGCCTTGGGTATCAGGGCATTACGGTGAACCTTGCCAACGGCCCTCGTGCGGAAACACCCTTCGGACAGGATACGCGCGTGCGCCATGCGCTGTCGCTTGCCATCGACCGCGAGGTGATCAACCAGGTGGTGTTCGAGGGAACCTATGCGGCCGGAAACCAGCCGTTCCCGCCGACCTCGCCGTGGTATGACGCATCCAACCCGGTGCCTGCGCGCGATCTCGAGGCAGCCAAGGCGCTGCTGGCAGAGGCCGGGATTGACCGGATCGACGTCGAGGTGCAGGTTGCCAACAACCCGGTGCAGTTGCAGCTGATGCAGGTGGTTCAGGCGATGGCAGCCGAGGCCGGTATCGACGTATCAATCAAGGCCACCGAGTTCGCCACCATGTTGCAGGAGCAAAGCGCCGGCAATTATCAGGGCACGCAGGTGGGGTGGTCGGGCCGGACCGACCCCGATGGCAACATCCATTCCTTCGTGACCTGCAAGGGCGGGCTGAACGACTCCAAGTTCTGTTCGGAAGAGGTGGATGCCCTGCTCAACGCCGCCCGCACCTCGACCGATCCGGCAGAGCGCAAGGCGAAGTATGATGCGGCAGGCACGATCCTGAACGCCGAGCTGCCGATCATCTACCTTTATCACCAGACTTGGCTTTGGGCCATGTCGGACGCATTGAAAGGCTTCACCGCTTATCCCGACGGGATGATCCGCCTTGCAGGCGTCTCCAAAGGCTAGCACGCAACCGCCCTGCGCAGCATTGGCCTGCGCAGGGCTTTTCCCCGCATGACCGGATTTGCCCATGCTGACCTATATCCTTCGCCGCATCCTGATTGCGATTCCGACATTGCTTCTGGTGTCCGTCTTTGTGTTCGGGCTTCAGAAGCTCTTGCCGGGCGATCCGATCCTTGTCATGGCAGGCGAAGACCGCGACCCGGCGGTGATAGAGCTTTTGCGCGAGAAATACCGCCTGAATGATCCGATCCCGATGCAATATCTTTACTGGCTGGGCGATGTCGTCAGGGGCGATCTGGGAATTTCGCTGCGCACCAATGAACCCGTGCTTTCGCTTATCGCCTCGAAACTGCCGGTCACGATCCAGCTTGCGATCATGTCGATGATTTTTGCCGTGCTTATAGGTATTCCGGCGGGCATTCTATCTGCGGTGCACAAGGGCACCTGGGTGGACTGGCTGGCAAATGTGGTGGCGCTTTCGGGCCTTTCCATCCCGAATTTCTGGCTGGGGATCATGCTGATCCTTTTGGTTTCGGTCAACCTTGGCTGGCTGCCCGCCTCCGGCTACGAAAGCCCATGGGTCGATCCGGTCAGATCGTTCCAGACGATGCTGATGCCGGCCTTTGTGCTGGGCACGGGGCTTGCCGCCACGCTGATGCGGCACACCCGGTCCGCGATGCTGGGGGTCCTTCAGGCCGATTACGTCCGCACCGCCCGCGCCAAGGGTCTGCGCAACCGCGTTGTCGTGCTCAAACACGCTTTCCGCAATGCGGTTCTGCCGGTTGTCACGCTTCTGGCGCTGCTTTTTGGCGAGCTTCTGGCAGGCGCAGTGCTGACCGAACAGATCTTTACCATTCCGGGCTTTGGCAAGCTGATCGTCGATGCCGTCTTTAACCGCGATTTCGCCGTGGTCCAAGGCGTTGTGCTGTGCACAGCCATCGGATTTATCGCGATGAACCTTGTGGCCGATGTCGCCTATGTGCTGCTTAACCCCCGTTTAAGGACCAACTGATGCCTGCCGCCAACACTGCCACCGCCATCGCAGGTCCGCAACGGCGCCAGAGCCGGGCGTGGAAAAAGCTGCGCTCGAACCGGAGCGCCCTGCTTGGGGCCGCCATCGTGCTTGTCTTCGTGACGCTGGCGGTGCTGGCACCGGTCCTGCCCATCGCCGACCCGATCACCACCAGCTGGACCGCCATCCGCAAGCCGCCCTCCACGCTCGCGTGGTTCGGCACGGACGAGCTGGGGCGCGACGTCTTCTCGCGGATGATCTGGGGCGCGCAGGCCTCTTTGCTGGCGGGTGTCGTTTCAGTGATGATCGCAGTGGCGGTGGGGGTGCCCTTCGGTCTTGTTGCCGGCTATTTCGGCGGCTGGACCGATGGCGTCATCAGCCGCGTCACCGATGCGCTTTTGGCGATGCCGTTCCTGATCATGGCTATTGCGCTGGCGGCGTTTCTGGGGCCGTCGCTGACCAATGCCATGGTTGCCATCGGCCTTTCGGCGGTGCCCGTCTTTATTAGGCTGACCCGCGGTCAGGTTCTGGCCGTGAAGATGGAGGATTTTGTCGAAGGTGCGCGGGCTATCGGCCTTGGACACGGAGCGATCATGTTCCGCTATATCCTGCCCAATGTGCTGGCACCGATCCTTGTGCAGGCGACGCTGACCGTCGCAACGGCGATCATTGCAGAGGCGTCGCTGTCGTTCCTTGGGCTGGGCCAGCAGCCGCCCGCGCCAAGCTGGGGATCGATGCTGAACATTGCCAAAAATTTTCTGTCCCAGGCCCCATGGATGGCCATCTGGCCGGGTGCCGCGATTTTCCTTGTGGTTATGGGATTCAACCTTATGGGCGACGGGCTGCGCGATGCGCTGGACCCGCGCGAACATTGACTGTCCGGGAGTAGACACATGACATCATTCACCACCCGCCCCGAGATTCTGGGCCGCTTCGGGGTTGTCACCTCGACCCATTGGATTGCCTCGGCTGTCGGAATGAAAATCCTGGAACAGGGCGGCAATGCCTTCGATGCCGCCGTGGCCACCGGCATGACCCTTCAGGTGCTGGAACCGCATCTGAACGGGCCGGGCGGGGATATGCCCGCGCTTGTGTATTCCAAGGCCAAAGGCAAGATAGAGGTAATCTGCGCCCAAGGCGCCGCGCCCGCAGGTGCGACGATCGAACATTACCGCGCCGAGGGGCTTAAGGTCATCCCCGGTGACGGGCTGTTGGCCACGGTCATTCCCGGTGCCTTCGACGGCTGGATGCTGATGCTGCGCGACTATGGTCGCCTGTCGCTGGCAGAGGTGATGGCCCCCGCGATCTGGTACGCCGAAAACGGGCACCCGATGCTGCCTCGCGTATCCGCCACGATTGAGGGGTTGGGCGATTTCTTCAAAAAGGAGTGGCCAAGCTCGTATCAGACCTGGCTGCCCGGCGGGGCGGCCCCCGCACCCTATTCGAATTTCTGCAACCCGGCGCTGGCCGAGACGTGGAAGCTGATCGTGCAGACCGCCGAGGCGAAACGCGGACGCGAAGCCCGGATCGATGCGGCGCGGGATGCTTTCTATAGGGGGTTCGTCGCCGAGAAGATCGGTGACTTCCTTGAAACCGCCGAGGTGATGGACGCCTCAGGCAGCCGCCATCGCGGCGTGCTCTCGATGGAAGACCTCGCCGGCTACTCTGCCAATATCGAGGCCCCGGTGACCTATGACTACCACGGATGGACCGTTGCTAAATGCGGGCCCTGGACGCAGGGACCGGTCTTGCTTCAGGCGCTGGCGCTGCTCAAGGGGATCGACCTTGCGGCGATGGACCCGAATGGGGCCGACTTCGTCCATAATGTGGTCGAGGCTAAAAAGCTCGCCTATGCCGACCGCGAGGTCTATTACGGCGATCCCGACCATGCCGAGGTGCCGCTGGATGTGTTGCTGTCCGACAGCTATAACGAGGCCCGTCGCGCCTTGATCGGCGACAAGGCCAGCTTCGACCTTACCCCCGGCACCGTTCCCGGTTTCGAGGGCCAGCGCACGCGCACATTGGCGATGCTGGACGCGATCTCGGCAACCGATCAGACGGTTTATGAGCCGACGATGGCGCATCTGTCCGAGAAAAAGGGCGACACAGTGCATATCGACGTGATCGACAACGAGGGCAACATGGTCTCCACCACCCCCTCGGGCGGCTGGCTGCAATCCTCGCCCACCATCCCCGGACTTGGCTTCTGCCTGAACAGCAGGGCGCAGATGTACTGGCTTGAGCCGGGGCTGCCCACCTCGTTGCAACCGGGCCGACGCCCGCGCACCACACTTACACCGTCAATGGCATTAAAGGACGGTCAACCACAATTGGCCTTCGGAACACCCGGCGGCGATCAGCAGGACCAATGGCAACTCGCCTTCTTCCTGCGCTATGTCCACTTCGGGATGAACCTTCAGGAGGCGATTGACGCGCCGCTCTTTCACACCAGCCATTTCCCGGCGAGTTTTTATCCGCGAGCCCGCCAGCCCGGTATGATTATGGCCGAGAAAAGCTTTGGCCCTGCCGTTCTCGACGACTTGCGCGCGCGCGGCCATCTGATCACCGAGGCCGAGGAATGGACCGTGGGCCGCTTGACCGCCGCCCGGCGTGATCCTGATGGGCTGTTGCGCGCCGCAGCCACCCCCCGCCTGATGCAGGCCTATGCGATCGGACGCTGACATGACCTATTCCATCGTCGCCAGAGACCCCGTAACCGGCCATTTCGGCATCGCTGTCGCCAGCCGCTTTTTCGCCGTGGGCGCCCTTGTTCCGCACATCCGCGGACGGGTCGGGGCAGTAGCCACACAGGCGTTCGTCAACCCCACCTACGGCCCGGACGGGCTGCGCCTGATGGATGCGGGCGCCCCGCCCGAGGCAATCGTGCCGATTTTCACCGGGCGGGATGACGGCCACCCGAACCGCCAGTTTCACCTGATCGACGCACAAGGCCGCAATGCCGCCTTCACCGGGGCGGCCTGCGTGGACTGGGCCGGTCACCGTCTGGCCGAGGGCGTATCGGTGGCTGGCAACATGCTGGAAGGTCCGCAGGTTGTAGAGGAGACACTGCGCGCCTATCAGTCGGCCATGGACAAGCCGCTGGCCGAGCGCCTTTTGATCGCGATGCAGGCGGGCGAGGATGCGGGAGGCGACAAGCGCGGCAAGCAATCGGCCTGCCTCGTCGTCTATCGCGATCAGGACTATGCTTGGCTTGATATCCGCGCTGATGACAATGCCGATCCGTTGTTGGAATTGCGGCGCCTGTATGCCGTCGCGCAGGAGCGGTTCCTGTTGGTGGCCGAGACATTGGCGACCCGCGAAACGCCGCACGGATTGACGGATCGCAGCGAAATCGACGCGCGGATTGCACGGCTGGAGGCCGAGCGTATCGCACGCGGGGAACCCACGGCCTCGCATATGGTCAACAAGTGAGTTCGCGTGTTGTTTTCCTATTCCATTGTAACGGATGACTTGGGCAGGAACGTTTTGAACGGCATTCAACACGCTCCGTAGGCCAACAGTCCGGATCGTTATTCAGACGGAGATCACCAGGCCCGATCTCCTTGATCCGGCATTGCTGTGACCATCTCGCGCATCGCCCAGAGCGTGTCTGGACCCGACGCCATCAACAAAGCCCCTGCATTCAACAAACTGCACAGTGATTGAAAAAACAGGTTTCATATGCAAGGCATAGATCGCAGTCTGTTCCGTGCGACACGGATGACAGCGGGGACATTCGGACAGGCGCGCTGAGGAGACCTGAATGGCCGAAGCTAAGATCACGTCTGACTGGGAGCCGGACATCCGGACACTGCGCTGTTTTGTGACGGTGGCGGAAGAGCGCAATATCACCCGCGCCTCGAACCGACTGCACATCGCGCAACCTGCGCTCAGCCGGAAAATTGCCAGTCTCGAGCGTGACCTGAACCTTGTGCTGTTTGATCGCTCTGTGCGCGGGGTCGATCTGACGCCTGCGGGGAAGATCCTGTTGGACCGGGCCTATGCCATCTTCGGGCAGCTTGCACAGACGTTCCATGATGTGACGGCCAGTTCGGAAAAGCCCGCCGGTACAGTCGTTGTCGGTATGCCGCCCACGCCGGGCGAATTCATCGCGCCGCCGCTGTTGCGCCATGTCAAGGCGCATTTCCCCGAGATTGAACTGCGGTTTCGCGAAGGGTTCAGCCGCGAGTTGGAGAACTGGCTTCTGAACGGGCAGATCGGTCTGGCGGTGATGCACAACCCGCCAGAGCGCCCTGACATCACCAGTCAGGAGCTTCTGGTCGAAAAACTTCACCTGATCGGGCGGGCCGGTGCCCTGGACAAGCCATTTTATACTTTGGCAGAGGCTGCGGCGCTGCCGCTGATCATGCCGTCGCGGGCGAATTACCTGCGGCTTTTGGCGGACCAGCACGCCGAAGCTGCGGGTCACCCGTTGAACGTCATTCAGCGGGTTGACGGGATTTGGCAGCTTAAGGCGCTGGTGCGGGACGGTCACGGCTACACGCTGTTGACATTCGGTGGGGTGCTGACGGAATTCCATCTTGGCACCCTGACTGCGGCACCGATCATCGAGCCAGAGGTGCAGTGGCGACTGTGTACGGCAATCAAATCGGACCAGCGCCGTAACATGGCGGTTCTGGAGGTCGAACACGCCATCGGCGAAATCGTCGCCGATCTGGTCGCGCGGGACATCTGGCATTAATCATGCTTATAGGGCATGAAAGTCATGACAAAAGAGTATTTTTGGTATGACGTATTTTCTGTCACGCCTTCCGCAAGGATCGATCGGAGGGTTCGGTTCCAAGGGAGGACATATCATGAAGACACTCGTTTCCATCGCAGCCGTGGCCAGCGTTCTGGCCAGCGGCGCGTTCGCGGATACCTATAAATGGATAACGTCCAAGCCACAGGGAGCAGGCGACGCGCAGGCGATCACCACCCAGTGGTTTGTTGATCAATTTGCCGAACGCACTGGCGGCAAGCACCAGATCGAGATGTTCTGGGGTGGCTCTGTCGCCAAGGCGCGCGAAATCCCCGAGGCCCTGGCCGCAGGCGTCGGCGATTTCGGCGATGTTATCACGCCGTATTTTCCTGACCTGCTGCCGCTGAACAACACGGTGGGCTTTTTTATTCCGCAACCGATGGGCGCCAAAGCCGTTGGTGAGGCGATGGAAGCCTGGCATGCGAAATATCCGCAATTCGCGCAGGAACTCGCCCAGCAGAACCTCTATGCCGTTGGCTTCCGTCCGTTGGAAAGCTACGGGTTGCTCTGCACCAAGCCGGTCACCTCGGTCGCCGAGATGAAGGGCCTGCGTATTCGGTCTTACGGCTTTGCCTATCCTGCGCTGATCGAGGCGATGGGGGCGACGCCGGTCTCGATCACGACATCGGACGCCTATGAGGCGCTGCAACGCTCGGTCATTGACTGCACGCCGATCGGCCCGGCTTTGGCGCGTGGCTGGAAGTATGACGAGGTGGCGAAGTATTACATGGAAGTGCCATTTGGTGCCTCTTTCGGTCATATCATTACCATGAACCTTGATAGCTATACCTCGATGGATGCCGAGACCCGCGCTGTCGTGGATCAGCTGGGGCATGATTATCTGTTGGAGTATAGCCGGATGCTGGATGACGACGCCGCCCGTGTGCGCGAGCTGTGGAAGGGCGATCTGGCCGTCGAGGTCATCGCGTTCCCCGAAGGCGAGCTTGAGGCGCTGGTTGCCGATGAAAAGGTGCAAGCGGGGCGTCAGGAATGGATCGAAAAGGCCAAGGCGCTGGATGTTCCTGTCGATGACGTAGTCGGCATGCTGAAATTCTGAAGGCTGATCGCCGGTGCGGACAATGTCTGCACCGGCCTTACAGGAGATTTCTGATGCACTCTTTGATGCGTATTCGTGCGGGCTTTGGCCGCGTGCTTAACTTTTGCGGCCTGGCGGCGGGCGTGGTCCTGCTGGCGGTGATGGTCCTTGTCGTGGCCAACGCGCTGCTGCGATATTTGTTCAACGCCCCAATCGCCGGAACGCTGGAGCTGACCGAAGGCGCCCTGCCGATTATCGTCTTTCTGTCGCTGGCGATGACGCAATATGAAGGTGGGCACATCAAGGTCGTCTTGTTGACCCGAAAACTGTCTGTCAAAGCCCGGCGCGTCGCCGTGGTGTTTGCCATGCTGGCGGGGGCGGCTTTGTTCGCCTGGGCAACGTACGCGGGCTGGCGATTGACGGCCAAGTCCATTGCTATAGGCGAGATCGAGCGCGGTTCGATCCGCTACCCGCTTTGGCCGATCAAGGGGGCAATTGCCTTTGGCATGGCGCTTTTGACCCTGCAATTCCTAATTGACGCGGCTGTGGCCGCACGCGGCGGCACCCTGCCTGACAGCGAACCGGAGGAAATAGAATGAGCAATCTCGCAATCGGCCTGCTCGGGACGGCGGGTCTGTTTTCAGGCATCCTTCTGGGCGTCAACGTCATGGTGGTGCTGGGCCTTGTGGGTGCGATTGGCCTTGCCGCGCTTGTCGGCTTCAGCGCGTCGACGGCGCTGCTGTCGACGGTCTTCTTCGACACCACCCATTCATTCCATTTCTCGGTCATTCCGCTGTTCCTGCTGATGGGGTTTTTCGCCATGCGTGCCGGTCTGGGCGAGGATCTGTTCGAAGCGGCGTCCAAGTGGCTGGGCGGTCTGCGCGGCGGGCTGGCCATTTCGACGACGCTGGGGGCTGCTGCCTTTGGGGCGGCGTCAGGCTCGTCGGTTGGGACGGCCACGGTTTTTACCAAGCTTGCACTGCCGCAAATGCTGGACCGCGGCTATGACAAAAGCCTCGCGTCGGCTTCGATCGCGATCGCGGGCACGCTTGCGGTGATGATACCGCCCTCGGCGTTGGTCGTGGTCTACGGTATTCTGACTGATAGTTCGATTGGCGCGCTGTTGATCGCGGGGTTCATTCCAGGGATCCTGTTTGCGCTGATCCTGTGCCTTGCGATCTGGATCAGGGTTCGTATCACGCCCTCGTTGGCACCAATCGACACACGGCGCTTTACGCTTAAGGAAAAAGTGCTGTCACTGCGTATGGCGGGGCCGCTGGTTCTGGTCATCGTGGCGATTGTATCGGGGCTGTACCTTGGCATTTTCACCCCGACCGAAGCCGGCGGGATCGGCGCCATGCTGACCTTTCTTCTGGCATTGGTGCGTCATCGCGGCTTCAGGGGCATCGCCATGCGCGAGACGCTGATGGAAACAATGCGCACTACGGCGATGATCTTTGCCATCCTGATGTGCGCCTTGCTGTTTTCAAAGTTTCTGGCGTTATCGGGCATGACCAATGCAGTGGGAGGCTTTCTGATCGGGCTAGAGGTCAACCGGTGGGTGATCGTGGCACTGGTTGCACTGATTTATCTGGCCTTAGGCATGCTGATGGACGCGCCGGCGCTGCTGGCGATCACGCTGCCGATCACCCATCCGGTGATGATGGATCTTGGCTTTGATCCGGTGTGGTTCGGCATCTTTGTGGTGCTGTTGGTCGAGATCGGCGCCGTGACGCCGCCTGTCGGGATCAACTGTTTCGTTGTGCAATCGGCCTCGGGAGGGAGGGTCCAGCTGGAGGATGTGTTCCGTGGCCTGATGCCCTTTATGCTGGCGGGTCTGTTTATGCTAATGATCTTGTGTGTGTTTCCGCAGATCGCGCTGTTCCTGCCGGAGCGCATGAAATGATGGACCTACGCGCCTTGATCGACGATCCGTCGGTGCCCGTCGTGCTGCGCAGCACGGACACGTCCCCCTTCGGGCGCAAGGTGCGCATGGCGCTTCTTGTTCTGGGGCTGGCCGACAGGGTCACGCTGGAGCCGGCCGATACACTGGACACGGCGGACAGCCTGCGGGTGCAGAACCCTTTGGGCAAGATGCCTTGCCTGCTGATCGCGGGCGAGGCGTTCTTTGACAGCCATGTGATCTTGGAAATGCTGGACGGGCTTGCGGAGGGCGGCTTGCTTCGCGCGCAGGGATTGGCCCGATTTCGCGCCTTGACCCGTGCGCGGCTGGCCGATGGCATCACCGACGCCGCGCTGCTGGTCACCTATGAACACCGTTTTCGCGATCCGGCGATGGCCTCTGATCGTTGGCTGGCGCATCAGCGCAGCAAGATAAGCCGAGCGCTGGCCGTTTTCGAGGCCGATGCTCCAGATCCCACTCGGGCCGATCTGGTCACTATCACCTTGGCCGCCTGTCTTGGCTATCTGGACTGGCGGCAGCCATTGGACTGGCGCGCCGATTGTCCGGGCCTGACGATCTGGTTG
This sequence comes from Pseudogemmobacter sp. W21_MBD1_M6, assembly GCF_052119585.1. Lineage (NCBI taxonomy): Bacteria > Pseudomonadati > Pseudomonadota > Alphaproteobacteria > Rhodobacterales > Paracoccaceae > Pseudogemmobacter > Pseudogemmobacter sp. W21_MBD1_M6. The sequence goes on from NZ_JBGQOJ010000026.1 coordinate 18,766, forward strand.
GACCGTTTTGCACAGACCAATGCCTGCTGGGCCGCAACCGAAAGGACACTGAAATGAGCCGCTGGCCCGATCAACGCCTGTCTGCACCAGACCCCGCGACCTATGATGCGCGGCAACAGGACATCCATAATGCTATTGCAAGCGGCCCGCGCGGCGGGGTTCGGGGACCTTTGGCCGTCTGGCTGCACCGCCCCGAACTGGCGGCTAAGGCGCAGGATCTGGGGCGCTATTGCCGCTATGACACCCTGCTGGCCGACAGCCTGTCAGAGCTTGCGATCCTTGTTACGGGGCGCGTCTTCGGGTCAGAGTACGAATGGCAGATACACAAGGGCTTTGCCCTGAAGGCGGGGCTTTCGCCGCTTATAATCGAGGCGATCCGCCTGAACCAGCGCCCGTCGTTCGACGAGCCCGCCCAAGAGGTCGTGCATGACGTGGCCCGCGCCGTGCATGAGACCCGCAATGTCGATGATGCCCTTTACGCCCGCGCAGTTTCGGTGCTGGGCGAGGCCGCGTTGGTCGATCTGATCGGGCTGCTTGGTTACTACACGCTGATTTCCCTGACCATCAATGTGTTCAAGGTTCCGCCGATCGGCGACGATCCGGCGCCGGAGTTGCAAGATGACTGACACGCCCCTGACATGGAATCCCGAGTCGCACGCGACCAGCAGCGTGCTGCCGAAAGGCGCGACCGATTGCCATTGCCATGTGTTCGGCCCGACTGCGCGCTTTCCCTTCACCGATACGAACAGCTACAAGCCCGCCGACGCGCCGAAAGAGGCGCTGTTCGCCCTGCATGACAGAATGGGGATAGAGCGGTGCGTGATCGTACAATCTGCCGTGCATGGCTATGACAACAGCGTTGTCGTCGATGCCATGCAGGCACGGCCCGGTCGGTATTTGGGCGTGGCGCTTGCCCCGCCGGATATGGGCGATGCGGCGCTGGACACCCTTGCCGCGCAGGGTTTTCGTGGGGTGCGGTTCAACTACATGTCGCATCTTGCGCCCGGTGCAAGCGATGATGAACTGCAAGCGCTTGCGCCACGTCTTCGGGATCGGGGAATGCATGTGCAAGTGCATATGGAGGCCGGACTGATCGAGACACTGTCGCCGGTTCTTTCCAATCTTCCGGTGACGGTCATTGTTGACCATATCGGCCGTGTGGATGCCTCGGAGGGTATGGCACAGCCCCCGTTTCAGGCGCTGTTGCGTCTGCTTGATCATCCGAACCTCTGGTGCAAGGTGTCCGGGTGCGAGCGTGCCTCGCGGCAGGATCCGCCTTACAGCGATTCAGTGCCCTTCGCCCGTGCAGTGGTAGAGCGGTTTGGCGATCGCGTCGTCTGGGGCACCGACTGGCCGCACCCTAATTACCGCACCGATCCGCCCGATGACGGCGACCTGTTCGACCTTCTGCCGCATATCGCGCCGGATACGGCGGCGCTGAAGGCGCTGATGGTGGACAATCCGACACGCCTTTACCGATTTGAGGAGAGCTGACATGACTGGACGTCTTGAAGGAAAAGTTGCCATCGTGACCGGCGCGGGTTGCGTCGCGCCGGGTTGGGGCAATGGCCGTGCGACCTGCGTGCGCTTTGCCCAGGAAGGCGCCAAGATTTTTGCCGTCGATCTGCGCGCCGAGACGATGGAAGATACACTTGCCCGCGTGCGCGACACGGGTAGCGAGATTGAGCCATACCTGTGCGACGTGACCGACCGTGCGGCGGTCGAGGCGATGGTCGCGGCCTGTCTGGAACGGTTCGGGACGGTCGATATTCTTGTCAACAACGTGGGCGGATCCGCCAAGGGTGGTGCAACCAATCTGGACGAAGAGGCCTGGGACCGGCAAATGGATTTCAACCTCAAAAGCGTTTATCTGACCTGCCGCTCGGTGCTGCCACATATGGTGGCCAAGGGGGGCGGTGCTATCGTCAATACCTCTTCCACCTCCGGCACGCGCTATACCGGTGCGCCGCAGGTGGCCTATGCCTCTGCCAAGGCGGCGATCATCCAGTTTTCCAAAGTCACGGCAGTGGAATTCGCCCCCAAGGGCGTGCGTGTCAATACCGTGGTTCCCGGACAACTGCACACCCCGATGGTCGAGGCGCGCCTTGCAGGCCAGCGTGCGGGCGGTGATGTAGCCGCGCTGTTGCAATCGCGGATCAAACGCATCCCGCTGGGCTGGATGGGCGACGGGCGCGACACGGCAAACGCCGCGCTTTTCTTGTGCTCGGACGAAGCGCGCTTTGTCACGGGCACCGAAATCGTCGTTGATGGCGGCATGAGCGCACGTTGCGATTGATGACAGGAGGTCCGCGATGAAACCTGCTTTTTCCGGCCTTCGCGTCGTCGATACGACCCATGTTCTTGCCGGACCCTTCGCCAGCTATCAGCTGGCGCTTTTTGGAGCCGAGGTGATCAAGGTCGAAAACCCCGCTGAGCCCGACCAAGCGCGGTTTCAGGGCACGGACCGCGACTTGACCGGCGCTGCCATGGGGGCCTCTTTTCTGGGGCAGGGGGGCGGCAAAAAGGCGCTGGCGCTGAACCTGAAGACCGACGCGGGCCAGGACGCGCTGCGCCGGCTGGTGGCCACCGCCGATGTCTTTGTCGAAAACTATCGCCCCGGTGCGTTCGACGCGCTTGGGTTGGGCTATACGGCGCTGTCACAGTTGAACCCGCGCCTGATCTATTGCTCTATATCAGCCTTCGGGGCGACAGGCCCGCGCCGCGCCGAGACGGGCTATGATAATGTCATTCAGGCGTTTTCAGGCATGATGGACCTGACCGGATTTGGCAATGGGCGTCCACTGAAATGCGGTGCGCAGGTGGTCGACTATGCCACCGGCTTGACCGCCGCTTTCGCTATCACGGCCGCGCTTTTTCAACGCGAACGCGAGGGGCATGGCCAGCATATTGACGTCTCCATGCTTGATGTGGCGATGACGCTGATGACGGCGCATGGCACCGACTTTCTGCAATCGGGCAAGCATCCGCGTGCGGCGGGCAACCGCTTCGGCTTTGCCACGCTGGGGATGTATCGCGCGGCTGATGCCGACATGATGATCGGTGCCTCGAACCTGCGCCAGCAGCGGCGCCTGTGGACGGCGCTTGGCCGCACGGATCTGATCAAAGCCGACAACCTTGCGCGGATCGCAGGCTATGACGAAGAACACGACGCCCTGTCCCGCATCATTGCCGCCAAACCCGCCGGGTACTGGGAAACCTTCCTGACACAGAACCGCATCCCCGCGGCGCGTGTCCGCAGAATGGAAGAGGCCCTGAGCGACCCACAAACCCTTGATCGCGGGCAGATTATGACGCTGAGCGATCCATCGGGGCGGCTAAATGGTCTCAAGGTGATCGGTCCCGCCTTTCGGATGTCTGGTGGTCAGGCCGTTCTTCCCACCCCGCCACAGGCCGTTGGTGCTCAAAATGCTGAAATCCTGCGGGCCCTTGGTCTGACCGACGCCGAGATCGAGGCGCTATGTGTCGATACCCTCATCGGGGCGGATGCGGGGGTGTAGCCTGACCATTGGTCGGGCAGCGCAAAGTCATGCTCCGTTGCGATTTTGACGATGCTCGGACCATGTGGCTGGGAACAACGGGAGCTTGATGACGATGCCGGATGCCTTCATTTGCGATTACAGGCGCACGCCAATCGGACGATATGGCGGTGCCCTGTCCGGCGTGCGGGCGGATGATCTGGGTGCGATCCCGATCCGCGCCGTGATGCAGCGCCATGCGCTGGACTGGGCCGCGCTGGATGAGGTTGTGCTCGGCTGTGCCAATCAGGCGGGCGAGGACAACCGTAATGTCGCGCGTATGTCCGCGCTTTTGGCAGGATTGCCCGAAACGGTGCCTGGCACCACGATCAACCGGCTGTGCGGCTCTGGTATGGACGCTGTACTGACCGCTGCCCGCGCGATCCGGGCGGGCGAGATTGACCTGGCCATCGCGGGCGGTGTCGAAAGCATGTCGCGCGCGCCTTTTGTGATGCCCAAGGCAGGGGCTGCCTTTTCTCGTGCGGCCGAGCTGCACGACACCACCATTGGCTGGCGTTTCGTGAACCCACTGATGAAGGCGCAATACGGGGTCGATTCCATGCCTGAAACGGCCGAGAACGTGGCCGAGAAATTCGGCATATCGCGCGCAGATCAGGATGCGTTTGCCCTGCAATCCCAGCAAAAGGCAGGCGTGGCGATGGCCAAGGGGCGTCTGGCGCAAGAAATCACTCCGGTCACGATTGCACAGCGCAAGGGCGATGACCTGATCATCGACACGGACGAGCATCCGCGTCCCGATACCACAGCCGACGCCTTGGCCGCCCTGAAAGCGCCCTTCCGGCTGGGCGGCTCGGTGACGGCTGGCAATGCCTCGGGCGTCAATGACGGGTCGGCGGCGTTGCTTATCGCGTCGGGTGCGGCAGTGCGCAAGTACGCCCTGACACCGCTGGTGCGGATCATGGGCGGCGCCACGGCGGGCGTCGCGCCGCGGATCATGGGATTTGGCCCTGCTCCTGCCTCGGAAAAGCTGATGACGCGGCTTGGGCTGACGCAGGCAGATTTTGACGTGATCGAACTGAACGAGGCATTCGCAAGCCAGGGTCTTGCCACGATGCGTCACCTTGGCATTGGCGACGATGACCCGCGGGTGAATCCCAATGGCGGGGCCATCGCCCTTGGCCACCCGCTTGGCATGTCGGGCGCACGGATAACCGGGACCGCCGCACTGGAACTGTCCCTGACAGGCGGCCGCTATGCGCTGGCGGCGATGTGCATTGGTGTCGGTCAGGGGATTGCCATCGCGCTGGAGCGGGTCTGAGACGGACTTTTCGCATCAAGCCTGACTTAAGATTATGCAATAGCCACAATCGGTCACTTTTCTATACTGTTTCTTTGTCTAGAAAGACGGGGCAGGCCGGAACAGGCCTGCACAGTAGCCAAGAAGGAGCCAGCCCCGTGACATCCGGACTTACCCCAGATCAGGTGGAACTTGCACATGCCGTTCGACGCTTTGCCGAAGGCGAACTGGCTGATGGAGCGCTTGATCGGGCGCATTGCCGTGACTACCCGTGGCAGATTGCTGGAAAATTGTCCGACATGGGCATGTTGGGCATCACCATCCGCGAGGAAGACGGCGGCATTGGCGGCACCTTGATGGACGCGGTCATCACCATTCAGGAACTTGCCATGGTCTGCCCCAAAAGCGCCGATGTGGTGCAGGCGGGGAATTTTGGTCCGATCAGAACGTTTGCCGAATTTGCCACGCCTGCGCAAAAGAAACGCTGGCTGCCCGACCTTCTGGCGGGAAAAAAGCTGATCTCGCTGGGGATGACCGAGCCGGACGCGGGGTCTGCCGTGACCGAACTCAAGACAACGGCACGCAAGGACGGGGAGGGGTATATCCTCAACGGGTCCAAGGTGTTTTCAACCCACAGCCCGCATGCGGACCTGTTTTTAGTCTACGTGCGCTTCGCGCCAGGGACGAATGGCATCGGTTCGGTTCTGGTCGAGCGTGGCACGCCGGGCTTTATCATAGGGACACCGTCGCCCTTCATGAGTGGCGAAGAGTGGTGCCCGCTTTACTTTGACAACTGTCGCATCCCGGAAAGTCAGCTTCTTCTGGGGGAGGGCGGCTTCAAAAAACAGATATCAGGGTTCAACGTCGAGCGGATTGGCAATGCCGCGCGCGCGTTGGCGCTGGGGCGGCACGCCTACGAGGTGGCACGGCGTCACGCGATGGAGCGTCAGCAATTCGGCCGGGCTTTGTGCGAGTTTCAGGGCCTGCAATGGAAATTTTCGGAGATGATCGTAAAGCTGGAAAGCGCGCAGATGCTACTGTACCGCGCGGCGCGGGACGGCGACGAAAACGGATTGCCCTCGGCGTTCAACACCGCTGTCGCCAAGCTGGCCTGCAACGAGGCAGGCTTTGACGTGGCCAATGCCGCGATGCAGGCGATGGGTGCCTATGGGTATTCGACAGAAAGCCTTGTGGAGTATTGTGTCAAACGCACACGTGGCTGGCAGATCGCGGGCGGCTCTATCGAGATACTCAAGAACCGGATCGCCGAGCATGTGTTTGATCGCCGTTTCAGCCAAAGGCCATCATGATGACAGTCGACGTCTGGCAAAAAGCCCTGTTGCGCCCCGATAGCATTGCGCTTGTGGGCGTGTCGGACGATGTTGGAAAGACCTCTGGCCGGCCTCTGCGGTTCCTGCGGGCGGCCGGCTATGGCGGCACGATTTTTCCGGTCAACCCGACCCGCGAAACGGTCCAGGGCGAGCGGTCCTACCCGTCATTGTCGGCGCTGCCAGAGGTGCCCGAACACGCCTTTATCCTGACAGACGCACAGCGCGCCCTCGATGCGCTTGAAGAGTGCGAGGCGCTTGGCATACCTGTTGCCACGGTGCTTGCCACCGGCTTTGCCGAGGCGGGCGAGATGGGTGCTGCCAATACTGAAAGACTGCATGCGCTGATCTCACGGAGGCGGTTGCGGGTGCTGGGTCCGTCATCAATCGGGCTGGCGCAACTGCACCACGGTATGACGCTGACGGCCAACGCCGCCTTTGCAGAGCCTGACCTGCCGAAAGGGGGGCTTTTTGTGGCCTCTCACAGCGGCAGCCTGATCGGGGCGATGTTGTCGCGGGGCAAGCGAAAGGGGTTGGGCTTTGCCGGTCTTGTCTCCGTCGGTGGCGAGGCGGATCTGGCCATTGGCGATGTCTGCATGGCGGCGCTGGATGATCCAGACGTGACGGGCTTTCTTCTGTTTCTTGAACATATGCGCCACGCGGACCGGCTGCGGAGTTTCGCCGAAATGGCCGCGATGCGCGGCAAACACGTGGCCGCGTTCAAGCTGGGCCGCTCGGACGAGGCGGCGGAACTGGCGCAATCGCACACCGGCTCGCTTGCCGGTGCGGATGCGGTGGCGGATGTGTTCCTAAGGTCCTGCGGAATCGCGCGCGTGACGTCCTTTGAAGGGCTGCTAGAGGTGGCGCCCCTGTTGGCGCGGGTGCCTGCGGCCGTTCTGCCGCGACGCGGGCGGGTCGGTGTGATCACCACCACAGGTGGTGGTGCGGCGATGGCCGTCGATCAATTGGCCGGGCGGGGGGTGGATATTGTGCCCGCCGGTGACGAAACCCGCGCCCGTCTGGCGGAACTGGGGATTGCGCCGGGGCGCAGCCGCATCCTTGACCTGACGCTTGCCGGTACGCGCTATGACGTGATGCGTGCCGCGATCGAGGTCTTTCGCGCGGCGCCAGAATTCGATCTGGTGCTGGTTTGTGTCGGATCCTCGGCGCGGTTCAACCCGGACCTTGCGGTTCAGCCTGCGCTTGATCTGATCGACACGGCTGGCCATCCTTTCGCGGTGTTTCTTGTGCCCGACGCGCCGGATGCAACCCGACGCTTGGCAGAGGCGGGCGTGCCGGTTTTCGAAGACCCCGAGACCTGCGCTGATGCCGTGGCCACGGCGCTTCATCGCCAGACGCCCGCATTGCCGCAGATTGTCCCGTTCATCGCGCCCTGCGCGGAGCGCACCTTGGACGAGGCAGAGGCCTATGGCCGCCTTGGCACCCTACCAGTGGCGGACTGGGTGGTGCTGGACGTCGGCGCCCCTGTGCCGGAGCTTCCCTTTGGCTATCCCGTGGTGGTAAAAGTGCTTGATGCCGCAATCCCGCATAAAAGCGATGCGGGCGGCGTCATTGTCGGTTTGGGCAGCGCACAAGCACTGGCAGAGGCCATTGAGCGGATACAGGCCAACATCGCAAACCGCTTGCCCGGCCACAGTGTCAGCCGTGTTCTTGTCCAACGCATGCGTGCGGGGGTCGGCGAGGTCCTGATCGGCATGCGCCGCGACCCCCAGATAGGCCCCATGGTGGTGCTGGCCGCTGGTGGCATCTTCACCGAGATATACCGCGACAGCGTCATGCGGCTTGCCCCTGTCGATCTGGAGGGTGCAAAAGCGATGATCGCAACACTGAAGGTGACGCAGATCCTCGACGGAGCCCGAGGCCGGACCAAAGGCGATCTGGACGCGCTGGCGCGGGCCGTGGTCGCGGTGTCAAACCTTGCCCTCTGCGATGATATAATCGAGGCGGAAATCAATCCGCTTATTGTTTTGCCCAAGGGCGAGGGGGTCGCAGCAGTGGACGCATTGATCCGGGTGAGGGCGTAATGGCGGGGCAGGTTCATCTGGAACGCGACGGCGATATTGCCGTTTTGATCATAGATAATCCACCGGTGAATGCGGGGTCGCACGATATTCGCAAAGGGTTGCTTTCGGCAATCATGGCGGTCGAGGGTGACGCAAGTCTGTCGGGGGGCGTTCTGATCGGTGCGGGGCGCAGCTTTATCTCCGGCTCTGATATCCGCGAATTTGATCTGCCGCTTGGTCCGCCGCAGATGCCGCAGGTGATTGCGGCGATCGAGAGCGCGGCAAAGCCTTTCGTCGCGGCGCTGCACGGGGTGGCCCTTGGGGGTGGATACGAGCTGGCGCTTGGCTGCGATGCGCGCGTTGCTGCGCCCGGTACGGTGGTCGGGCTGCCTGAAACTGCGCTTGGGATTATTCCGGGCGCAGGCGGCACGCAAAAACTTCCCCGGCTGGTTGGTCGGGCCGAAGCGATCCGTCTGATTGCCGGTGCGGTGCGGGTCAAGGCGGACGAGGCCCTGTCGCTTGGCATGATCGACGCCATCGCCACGGGCGATCTGCGGGCGGCGGCGGTCGCGATGGTGCGTGATCTGGCGGGGGTGAAACGACGTGTGATCGACCTGCCCGTGCCCGAGGACGAGGATCTGGCCGCCGCGGTCACCCGCGCATCGCGCCGCGCCCGTCCCCATGTTCTGGCTGCAATCCATCATGTGCAGCAGGCCGGTCGGGTCCCCCAACAAGAGGGGTTGGCGGCGGAGCGCGCGACGTTCGAGGCCTTGCGCACCGCGCCCGAAGCTAAGGCGCTGCGCCACATCTTTTTCGCCGAGCGTGACGCGGCGCGTGGTAAGCCGGGCCGTGAGGCCAAGCCCTGCACGATCGAGCGGTTCGGCGTGATCGGCAGCGGCACGATGGGCGCGGGGATCGCGTCGGCGATCCTGATGGCGGGCAAACCGGTGATCCTGATCGACACGCAGGCCGAGGCCCTTGCACGCGGGGTCGAGCGTATCTCGCAGGCGATAGACGGCGCGGTGACCCGCGGCCGTTTGACCGCGCTGGCAGCACAAAACGCCAAGGCGCGGCTGATCGCGCAGACTGACCTTGCCGCACTCGCGCCCTGCGATGTGGTGATCGAAGCTGTATTCGAGGATCAAGCGGTCAAGCAGCAGCTGTTCCGCAAGCTGGATGCGATTCTGGCCCCTGACGCAATTATCGCGACCAACACGTCGTATCTGGACATCGACCGGATGGCGCAGGAAACAACACGCCCCGATCGGGTCATCGGCCTGCATTTCTTCAGCCCCGCGCATATCATGAAGCTGCTGGAAATCGTCCGTGCCAGCCACAGCAGCGATCAGGCGATGGCCACAGGTCTTGCCGTTGCGCGTATGCTGGGTAAACAGCCGGTCGAGGCGGCGAATGCCTTTGGCTTTATCGGAAACCGGATCTATGCGGCCTATAGGGCGGCCTGTGAATTCATTCTTGAAGACGGCGCGTTGCCGCATCAGGTGGATGCCGCACTGGAGCGGTTTGGCTTTGCCATGGGGCCTTTTGCGGTGGCTGATTTGTCGGGGCTGGACATCGCCTGGCATATGCGGCGGCAAACGGCGGCGGAAAGATCCCCCGCCGATCGCTATGTCCAGATTCCCGACCTCCTGTGCGAGGCGGGCCGCTTCGGGCGCAAGACCGGTGCGGGCTATTACCGCTATGATGAGGTTGGAGCACGGCACCGTGACCCCAAGGTCGAGGCGCTGATCCTTGCGGCATCACGAGACAAGGGCATCCTGCGCCAAACCCTGACAGACGAAGACATCCAGATGCGCGCCTTGGCGGCCATCGTGAACGAGTCCGCTTGCGTTGTCGCAGATGGGGTCGCGCTGCGGCCGGGGGATGTGGATGTCGTTTTGGTGAACGGCTACGGGTTTCCACGTTGGACAGGTGGTCCGGTGCATTGGGCAGGCCAGCAGGATCCTGTGGCGCTTGCCACGGCCTGTGCGCACTTTGTCCAAGATGCTGGGCCAAGATGGAAAATTGGGGATCTGCGTGTTTTGATCGGATCGATGGGAGATACGGAATGACTATGTCACAGACCGCGCTGGATGCGCTTTGGGCCCCGAAAAGCGTTGCGATTGTCGGCGCATCGGCTGATCCGACCAAGACCGGCGGACGGCCGGTCGCCTATCTGGTGAAACATGGGTTCGACGGGGCCATCTGGCCGATCAATCCACGTGCGGATCAGATCGCAGGTCTGCCCTGCTTTGCCAGCGTCGCAGATCTGCCGGGCGCACCGGACGTGGCCATTGTGCTGTTGGGCGTCGAGCGGGCAGAGGGCGCGGTGCGCGATCTGGCGGCCAAGGGCTGCAAAATCGCCATTGTGCTCGCCAGCGGCTATAGCGAGGCGGGCGAAGATGGGCGAAAACGGCAAGAGGCCCTGCGTGAGGCCGCCGGTCCCATGCGGTTGCTGGGTCCGAACACCATCGGTGCGATGGACCTGTCGCGTGGCATCGTCCTGTCGGCCAGCGGCGCGCTGGAGGGGGACAATATCCCCAAGGGCGGCATTTCCGTCGCCTCGCAAAGCGGCGGCATTCTTGGCGCGTTGCTGTCACGGGGGGCGGCTCGTGGGATCGGCTTTTGCAAACTGGCATCGACTGGCAACGAGGCCGATCTGGACATCGCGGACCTGATCGAGGCCTATGCCCATGATGACGCGACCACGGTGATCGCCGCCTATGTCGAGGGTATCCGCTCGGTCGAGAAATTCCGTCGCGCGGCCACCGCCGCCCGAGAGGCTGGCAAGCCATTGGTCGTTTACAAGGTCGGGCGCTCTGAATCCGGTGCGCGGGCGGCGGTATCTCATACGGGCGCCATGGCGGGCGAGGATCGGACCTACGACGCGCTGTTCCACCAGGTCGGGGCGATCCGTGCCGAGACGTTCAGCGATTTGCTGGACCTGCCGGCGATGCTGGCCAGCCGCCGCCGGATGCGAGGGCAGCGGGTGGCGATCCTGACCTCGACCGGTGGGGCGGGCAGCCTTGTGGCGGACAATTGCGGTATCCTCGGGCTGGAGGTTCCCGAGCTTGACGTGGCGACGGGCCGAACATTGGCGGGGCTACTCGGGCAGAGTGCACCGATGACGGGCAATCCGGTGGATGTCACGCTGGCGGGCGTCGAGCCTGCGATCATGACGGCGGCCACGCAGGCCTTGCTGGCCTCAGACGGGATTGACGGGGTCGTGGTGGTTGTGGGGTCTTCGGCGCTTGCGCGGCCTGATGTGGCCGTGGGCGCTATCCGTGCAGGGGCTGCGGCCAGCGACAAGCCTTTGATCGCGTATGTCAGCCCCCATGCACCGCATATCCTGGATCTGCTGAACCGCGAAGGTGTGCCGGCCTTTGCCGCGCCCGAAACCTGCGCCATCGTGCTAAAGGCTGCGCTGCCCCTGCCTGCGCTCGGCCCGCTTTTGCCTATGGATGCGGCTCCTGTGCCTGACGGTTTGCCCAGTGGCACACTTAACGAGGCCGAGGCGCGCGCGCTGTTTGACGCCTTCGGGCTGGCGGGGGCTGAAAGCCATGTGGTGCAAACCGCCGCGGAGGCTCAGGTGGCCGCCGCGAAGTTGGGTGGTCCTGTTGTGCTAAAGGTCTTGTCGCGAGACATCGTGCACAAGTCCGATGTAGGCGGTGTCCGTGTCGGCCTGTCGCCCGAGGACGTCGGCCCGGCCCTGACGCAGATGGCGGGCAGTCTGTCTGCCCAAGGCCTGCCTGACCCAGAGGGGTATCTTGTGCAGGCGATGCTGTGCGGCGGCATCGAGATGATCCTTGGCCTGCGGCGCGACCCGCAACTGGGGATGCTGATCCTGCTGGGGGCGGGCGGTGTGCAGGCGGAACTTTCGGGCGACAGCACCTTGCGGTTGTTGCCACTGCGCAAAGGCGATGCATTGGGAATGGTTCAGGCGCTGCGTGTCAAGGCGTTGCTTGACGGGTATCGCGGTGCACCGGCGCATGATGTTGCAGCGCTTGTTTCCTCGATCGAGGCACTGGCGCGGATGGGCGAGGCGCTGGGGGATCGCCTTGTCGAGGCAGAGATAAATCCGCTTTTCGTGATGGCAGACGGGCAGGGCGTCGCTGCCGCTGACGGTCTTGTGGTGCTGAGCGCCTGACGGTCTTCAGGCGCTGTGTGACACCCGCCAGACGCCCTGCGCCGAAGCGACAGGGGCAGCGCCGACAAAGGCGGTGCCTGTCAGAAACACCATGCGCGTCGTTGATTGGGTGATCTGCGGCGTCATCTCCACCAGATCACCGATCCGCACCGGCGCAAGGAATTGATGATTCAGGCTGATTGTGGCGCCGCGGACGGCCCCGGTCGACAGCCGCGCGGTCTGGCCCATGACGCGATCCACAAAGGTCATCAGCATCCCGCCGTGCACCGCGCCATTGCGATTGGCGTGGATGGCGCGTGCAACAAAGGCAAACCTTTGCTGCCCGTTTACCTCGCGGCGCCACAGGCCGCCCACATGCCCGATGAACCCGTCATCAGGGTCGAGATGCCAGCCTGCTGTCCCGAGTTCTTTTTCCATAACGTCATTTGTGCGCCGCATCTCGCGGCCAAGCAAGCCGCTTGTCAGGCACATCAAGCCTGACTGTTTGTTATGCTCGCCCCCGCTTTAACCTGTTGTGTGACAACAGCGAAGGTTCAACACTGCAACGTAGCTACAGACGTGCTGATCCGCAGGGAGGGGAAAAGTGCTTGATCGCGATTACCGAGATATCGTTGCCGGGCTTGGGCTGACCCTGATTGGTGTCGCTGCCGCGCTTTATGCGCTGTCAAAATATTCGATGGGAACGGTGAGCCGCATGGGGCCGGGCATGATGCCTGTGTCTCTGGGCGTCATTCTTGCCGTGTTCGGCCTTTCGATCGCAATTCCGGCCCTGTTCCGCAAGGGCGCGCCTTCGGACCTGCGTCTGCGCCCGTTGATCGTTCTGTGCATCTGCATTGTGTGCTTCGCGCTGATGATCGAAACGCTGGGCTTTGTGCCTGCGGTATTTTCGACCGTCGTGATAGCGACATTTGCGGAAAATAGGGTTCCGTTGACGCGTGCGCTGATCCTCGGGGCGGGGTTGGCGCTGCTGACATGGGCGATCTTCATTCTTGGGCTTGGGTTGCCCATTTCCTCATTCGATTGGGCATTCTGATGGATATGCTGGCAAATCTTGCGCTGGGGCTGGAAACGGCGATCGCGCCGGTAAACCTGTTCTATTGTTTCGTAGGGGTCTTTTTGGGGACTTTTGTGGGCGTCATTCCGGGCGTTGGCCCGCTGGCCGCCATCTCAATGCTGTTTCCGATCACCTTCTATCTGGAGCCGACAGCGGCGCTGATCATGTTGGCGGGCATCTATTACGGCACCACCTATGGCGGCTCTACCGCGTCGATCCTGTTGAACATTCCCGGCGCGACCTCGGCGGCGGTAACCTGCCTTGATGGCTATCCGATGGCGCAGCAGGGCCGGGCCGGCGTGGCGCTGTTCATGACCACAATCGCCTCGTTCGTCGGCGGATCGTTCGGGATCATCATCCTAAGCCTGTTTTCGCCTCTCATTGCGGATTATGCGCTGACCTTTGGGCCGGCAGAGTATTTCGCGTTGATGGTGCTGGGGCTCGTGTCGGCCTCGACCATCGCGAATGCGTCGCCCTCCAAGGGGCTTTCGATGGTTGTGTTCGGGATGCTGATCGCGACGGTCGGCATCGACAGCCAAAGCGGTGTGGGGCGGTTCACCTTTGGCTCCATGAGCTTGCTCGAAGGCTTTGGCATCAGCGCCATGGCCATGGGTCTGTTCGGCATCGGCGAGATTCTGACCTCTGTCGGGGCAGAGCGGAGCGCCAAGATCGACGCAACCAGTGCGCAAATGAAAAATATGATGCCCACCCGCGACGATTGGCGCCGCTCCTGGATGCCCGCTATCCGCGGATCGTCCATTGGTGCGTTCTTCGGTGCCTTGCCGGGCACCGGCCCCTCAATTGCGGCCTTTATGGCCTATGCGATGGAAAAGCGCGTGTCAAAGACGCCAGAGCGGTTTGGCAACGGTGCCATCGAAGGGATCGTCGCCCCCGAGACCGCCAACAACGCGGCAGATCAGACCGCCTTTATTCCTACTTTGACGCTGGGTATTCCCGGCAGTGCCACCATGGCGTTGATGCTAGGCGCACTGATGGTGCACGGCATTCAGCCGGGGCCGACGCTGATCGCAAACGAGCCCGCGCTGTTCTGGGGGCTGGTCATGAGCTTTTGGATCGGCAACCTGATCCTTTTGGTGCTGAACCTGCCGTTGATCGGTCTTTGGGTGCGGCTATTGCTGATCCCCTATCACTATCTTTATCCGGGGATCCTCGTTTTTGTTTGCATAGGGGCCTACAGCGTGCGGGCCAACCCTGCGGATGTGTTCATGGTTCTGTGCTTTGGCGTGCTCGGCTATGCCATTCGCCTTGCCGGTCTGCCAGCCGCGCCGTTGCTTTTGGGGTTCGTGCTTGGCCCGCTTGTCGAAACCCAATTCCGTCGCGCGATGGTGCTGGCCCAAGGCGACTTTACCGCTGTTATAGAGCGCCCCATGGCAGGTACAGTGCTGGGCCTTTCGGCGCTGATGCTGATCTGGACGCTGGTCAGCGCGATCCTTACCCGCCGGCACAAGCGTCGTCTGGGCAAGGCAGAAAACGCATCGCTGGGAGGATAGCGATGCACGTCGCATGCGGTTTCTGCCGCAGGTGACACGAGGTGCCACTGGCATAATAAATCATCAAGACTCAACAGGAGGAGACTAAAATGAAGAAGATTATTGTAGCGGCACTCGGGGCCGTCCTTAGCACAACGGCAGCTTTCGCGCAGGACAACTATCCCAGCGGTCCCGTCACCATTATAGTGCCTTACGGCACCGGCGGCTCTACAGACGTCACCGCGCGTCCGCTTGCCATCGAACTTGAAAAGATCTGGGGTCAGCCCGTCGTGATCGAGAACAAGCCGGGCGCAGGTTCGATGATCGGCACAACAGAAATGACACAAGCGGCCCCTGATGGCCTGACACTGCTGATCAATACTGCCGCCATCACCACGGCACCCGCGCTACAGTCCGACCTGCAATTCGACCCGGAAAAAGACGTGACACCGATTTCGCTGCTGGTCACCAGCCCTTATGTGCTTGTCGGCGGTGCCAAGGTTGAATCGACCGATTTCGCGGGCTTCTTGGAAGAGGCGCAGAAGCGGCCGATGTTCATGGCGACGGCGGGTCCTGGCAGCTCTAGCCATTTCATGTCCGAACTGGTCATTCAGGCGGCGAACCTGCCTGCGGATGTTGTCCACTTCTCGGGCGCAGGTGAATCGATGACCAACCTGATGGGCGGTCATGCCGACACCTATATTTCGACCACTGCCAGCGTGATGCCCTATGTCAATGATGGCCGCGTCAAGGCGCTTGCGGTTCTGGCGCCTGAACGCTTTGAACTGCTGCCCGACGTCCCCTCGAGTGGCGAAGCCGGCATTTCTGGCGTCGAAATCAACGGCTGGGTTGCCCTTTTTGGGCCGGGTGGCATGGACGAAGCGCTTGTCGAGAAAATCAGCGCCGATTTCGGAACTGCTATGGCCTCGGACGCGATGAAAGAACAGCTAGAGCAGAACTTTGCCGTGGCCGGAAAGCTGACGCCGGCTGAGTTCCGCAATGTTTACCTGAGCGATATGAAGACCTGGAAAGATCTGGCCGTTGCCCGTGGCATCGGTAAATAAGCAGTATCAGTGATGTGACGATGAAACCGGCCCTCAGGGGCCGGTTTTTTCATTTTCCTGCAAGCAGTCTGATGGGCACACCATTCAGCCAGGCATTCAAATTCTCGACGGTTTCTTGGTAGAACGCCTCGAACGTTTCCTGCACTGCGTAGCCCAGATGCGGCGTCAACAGCGCATTGGGCAACGCGCGGATTGGATCATCCGCAGGCAGCGGCTCGCTGTCATAAACGTCGATCCCCGCACCGCCGATCCACTTCTGCGTCAGCGCGTCAAGCAGCGCGGTTCTGTCGATCAACGGGCCCCGCGCAGTGTTGATAAGCAGGGCATGGGGTTGCATCCGCGCCAGATCCTCTGCCGCCACAATACCCGATGTGGTCGGGCCAAGCACCAGATGAAGCGATACGATATCGGCGCTGCGAAACAGCGTCTCCTTGTCGACATAGGCAGCCCCGCCCTCGGCTGCGCGTGCGGGCGTCAGGTTCGGGCTCCATGCGATCACGTTCATTCCGAAGGCTTCTGCTGCCAGCGCCATCCGTCGGCCAAGTCGACCCAGCCCCACAAGGCCCAGTGTCCGCCCGTAAAGAGCATTGCCCAACCGCGTCTGCCACGCACCGTCGCGCAGCGCGGCGGATTCCGCTGGAATATGGCGCATCAACCCAAGAATAAGACCCCACGCCAGTTCGACTGTGGCGTAAACGCCGTTGCCGCTGCCCCCGGTGGTCATGATGGGAATGCCCAGATCCGCTGCGGTGACACTGTCCAGCGTTCGGTTCTGTCGGCCTGTGGCCGCGATTGCCTTTAGGTTTGGCAGCGCCCTTAAAACCTCGGCTGGAAAATCTGTCCTTTCGCGCAGCAGGCAGATCGCATCATAGGGCGCCAGCTTTTCGGCAAGACGGTCGGGGGCGATGGCGTGCCGTAAAAAGGTTACCTCTGCCCTTGTGTCCAGCACCGTCCAATCGGCAAGGCGGTGCGCCACACCCATATAATCGTCAAGGACGGCGATGCGGGCGCGGCGGTCTGTGGGAACGGGTCTATGGGGCGTCATGGCGGCTCTCCTTGTTACGGCTGTGCTGTTCGCGTCGGGCCAAAAGCCTGACGATCCACGGAATATTGGGCATGAAAATGAAAATGCGCACCAGATGAAACGTCGTAATCAGAACGACGTTCTGTTGCAGGAACTTGGCGGTCAGCGCCATTTCAACCGCCCCGCCTGGGGCGGCCCCCAGTACCAGCGTCCGCCAGTCAACGCCGGACATCCAAGCAATCCCCAGCCCGCTGAGCGAGCAGAGCAGCAGCAACAGAACAGCGGTCGCCACGCCGACCAGCGACATCCATAGGGCCGTGGTTACGATCTCTCGTCGAAAGGTCGCGCCCAACCAAGTGCCCAGCACGATCTGTGCAACAGCCAGCACGATCGGGGGATAAGGGGCGGGGCCAAACCCGCTGGCAGACAGGATGGCGGCCAGCGTCATCGGCCCGAGAAAATTTGGGTTTGGCACCCGTGCCATCCGAAACATCCACGCTCCCGCCACACCAAAGCCGGCCAAGATTAACACTGCGACCGGATCGCCGATGCGCAGCGTCACAGGCGTGCGCTGAGCATCCGGCCAGCCGTCGATGGCATAAAGCGCAAAGGGCAAGATCAGAACGACGGCGGCCAACCGGATGGTCTGCGACAAGATCACCGGCATCGGGTCGATCCCTGCGGCGCGGGCCATCGCAGCGGCCTCTACAGGGCTGGTCGGAGCGGCAGACAGAAAGGCTTGCGCCAGACTTTGGCCGCTGATCCGGCTTATGATAAGGGCCGTGACAAAGATGCAGGCAACAGTGGCCAGTGCCGTGCCAACGATGATTGGCGCAAGCTCTGCCAGCACGCTCAGGGCTGCGGGTGAAAACGCCAGCCCCACTTGCGTGGCGACAACGATCTGACCGACAGGACGCAACCGGTTCGGCACCGTGATGCGTGGCGCTGGCCCGATAAAGACCGCCGCCGACAGCAACAGTGGCCCGATCATCCACGGCAACGGTGCGCCGATCCGCTCAAACCCCCAGCCCGCGCAGGCGGTCAATAGAAACAGCAACAGCAGCCCGGCACCGGCGGGCCATCCTCGCAACGGTGGGGGGGCAGAAGGGGTCATGTTCATACGTGGATCTTCGGCTTGGGCGCAGCAGTAGCCGCCGCCTTGACTATTTTACATGTTGTACATTAGCCTAACAATTGCGGGTTTTCAGTGCCCTTTTGTAGCCCAAGGATAACCAAAGATCATGCAAAACCGCCGCATTAACCTGCCGCTAAACCCGCTTCGGTCCTTTGCTGTCGCCTCGCGTCA
This sequence comes from Pseudogemmobacter sp. W21_MBD1_M6, assembly GCF_052119585.1. Lineage (NCBI taxonomy): Bacteria > Pseudomonadati > Pseudomonadota > Alphaproteobacteria > Rhodobacterales > Paracoccaceae > Pseudogemmobacter > Pseudogemmobacter sp. W21_MBD1_M6. Next base: position 36,994 of record NZ_JBGQOJ010000026.1, read on the forward strand.
CAAGACGTTCACGGCGGCAGCGAAAGAGCTTGGCGTCAGCCAAGTCGCCATCAGCCGGCAAATCTCGACCCTCGAGGATTTTCTCGATGTCAGCCTGTTCGAACGCGGAGTGCGGTCGGCAAAGCTCACTGAGGTGGGCCGCGCGTTTGGAATGGAAATCGCGGGGCTTTTTGACGATCTGGAGCGCGCGACCCAGCGCATGATCAGCCATGAAACCGAAGGCACGGTCAATTTACGGGTGCATCCCACTGTTGCGCATCACTGGCTTATGCCAAAGCTATTGCACTTTACGCGCCAGCACCCTGACATTCGCGTTCGCTTTGATACACGGGTCGAGCCGCTGGATTTTCGTGGCACGCATCTGGATGTCGCCCTGCAGCTGGGCCGCGGTGACTGGCGCGATGCTCGCAGTCGCAAGCTTTGGGACGAAGAGGTCGATGTGGTGTGCAACCAGACCTATCTGGACTCGATCGGTGGCTTGGAAAAGCCCGGGGACGTGGCAAAGGGCGAACTGTTGCATTCCCGATACCGCCGCCGCGCATGGGAGTTCTGGGCCCGTGCCAATAATCTGGATATGGACTTCAACTCGGGCACGGATTTCGAAACTTCTTTGCTGACATTTTCGGCAGCGCAGCAGGGCTTCGGGCTTGCTATCGGCCAGCTTGGGCTGCTGGATGACGTCATCGGAGAGGGCGGTCTGGTGCGCCCGTTGGATATGCGTATTCCAACTGGGGCCGCGTTCTACGTGATCTGGCCAACTACCATTTCGGTCAGCGTCAAGACCAAGCGGTTCATCGACTGGTTGTTGGACCAGGTGGGCCAACCTCGCGAGTTCTTCAAGTCCGGCACCCCTGAAAAAGCCTGAGCCTGTCAGACCCACGCTTTGCCGAGCCTGACCTCTAATCAGGTCTGGTCCCGCGCAACTGCTGCTAGACTGATCACAGCTTCGGGAAGGACAGGCAGGATCATGGGCACGCGACTCAGCGGAAAAGTGGCGATCATCACAGGGGCGGGCCAGCAACCCGGTGCGACGCCCGGCAATGGCCGTGCCACAGCCCTTCGGTTCGCCGAGGAAGGTGCGATTTGCGTTCTGGTCGACATCCAGCGCGATTGGGCCGAAGACACCCGCGCGATGATTGGCGGCGACACAGCCATCGTCGTGCAAGCCGATGTGACGGACGAGGCATCCTGCCAGCATATTGTGCAGGACACGCTGCGCAGGTTCGGCCGGGTCGACGTGCTGCACAACAATGTGGGTCTCTCGAAAGGGGATCGCGCGACGCCCGATCTGGGGGTTGATGTCTGGGACCGGATCATGACGCTAAACCTCAAAAGCATGTTCATGCTGTGCAAGGCGGCGCTGCCTGTGATGCGCGAACGGGGAGGTGGATCAATCATCACGATCTCGTCGACCTCGTCGCTGTCGATGCGACCGACCGTAGCCTACAAGACGTCGAAGGGTGCGATCAACACCTTCACCCAGCACATCGCCGCCGAGAACGCGTGCTACGGAGTTCGGGCCAATGTCATTTTGCCCGGCCTGATCGACACGCCCATGGCGATCGAGCGGCGCGCCGAGGAAACTGGTCGCCCGCGCGAAGATATCCGGGCCGAGCGCGCTGCGTTGGTGCCGATGGGCCATATGGGGCAGGCTTGGGATGTGGCCAATGCCGCGGTATTCTTGGCCTCTGACGAGGCAAAATACATCACCGGCGCGCTGTTGCCGGTCGATGGTGGTCTACTTTTGAAACGGGGGTAGGGGCATGAACGACAATCCACTTGTAACGCTTGCCCACGCCGCAAACGACTGGCACTTTCGGACGCTGACAGCCGACGTGGTGCATGACACGCGCCGCGCGGTTCTGGACTGGTTCGCCTCGATGTTGCCCGGTTGCGCAGAGGGACCGTCGGTGGCGCTGTCCCGTGCGCTGGTATCAGGGCGCGGCACAGGTCGCGCGGTGGCCTATGTCGACGGCGCCTGTGGCAGTGCCCGCCATGCGGCGCTTCTGAATGGGACCGCAAGTCACACGGTCGAATTCGATGACATCTTTCGTGACGGTGGCTACCATCCCGGCAGCCCCACGATATCCGCAGCACTGGCCGTGGCGCAGGCCGAGGGTGCCAGTGCCGAGGCGTTTCATCGTGCGGTAATCGGCGGCTACGAGGTGGGATGCCGAATTGCTATGGCGCTTCAGCCCAGCCATTACCGCAACTGGCACATCACGGCGACGGTGGGCACGCTGGGGGCGGCTGTGTCGACCGCCATGCTCAAAGGTTGTGATGCCACCGGCATAGGCCATGCCATCGCCATCGCCAGCAGCTTTGCCGGTGGCCATCAGGAAAACCTGCAAGGGCAGGGCGGGACCAAGCCGATGCATTGCGGCCATGCGGCGGAGGCCGGCGTTCTGGCGGGTTTGGCCGCGGCCGAGGGGCTGACCGGTTCTTTGGATAGCCTGCATGCGCGCCACGGCTATGCCGCCGCCACCAGCGACAGCACCGGAAACTGGCAAGCCGGATTGGCCGGGCTTGGCGACTGGACCCCGATCTCGCGCATGACGTTCAAGAACCACGGGTGCTGCGGGCATATATTTCCCAGCCTTGACGGCCTTCGCGCAGCGCAGGAAAAATGCCCGTTCGGCCCCGATGACGTCGCGCGGATCGACATCCAAGGCTATGGTCCGACGGTCGCGATTTGCGACCGGATGGACGTGAACAGCGCCCGCGATGCGCGCTTTAGCCTGCAATATTGCGTGGCGGCCTTGCTGTATACGGGCGGGGTCCGCCTTGCGGCGTTCTCACCCGACACGCTGGCCCGCGCCGATCTGCGCGCCTTTATGGCCAAGGTGACGGTGTCGGAAGATCCCGAGATTTCCGCGCTCTATCCAGCCCGTCGGCAGGCCCGCCTTAGGATCACGCTGACAACGGGCGAGGTGATCGACCACTTCCAGCCGACGCGTAAGGGGGATCCGGACGATCCGCTGACCGATGCGGATCTGTTCGAGAAATACGACGAACTGACCGCAGGGGTTCTGGACCCTCAGGGTGCCGCCGACCTTCGCAAACTTATCATGCAGTCCAACGATCTGCCCGGTCGGGTTGCACTGACTATCAGCCGACGCTCCGCAGCATGAACCGGACAAATTAAGGATTACAAAAGCCATGAAAGACAACGTTATAGCATCCGCCCCGTCGGCCGAGTTCATCGAGGTCGAGCTTCGGAGCACCTCTGCCATCATCCGCCTGAACCGCCCCGACATTCGCAACGCCCTGAACGACCAGATGCGGCAGGAACTGATTGCCGCGTTCGAATGGGCGGATCGCACGCCAGAGATCCGCGCGATCATTCTGACGGGCGCGGGCAAGGGGTTTTGTTCGGGTGGCGATATAGGCGGCATGCGCGAGCGGCTGAATGCCCCCTTGGGCGATGTGGCGTTCAACGGTTGGACGCGGCAGAAACAGACACATCGGGGTGTGGCCGCGATCCATGGCTGTACCAAGCCGGTGATCGCGGCGATAAACGGGGCGGCCTTTGGCCTTGGCCTCGACATGGCGATGGCGTGCGATTTCATCGTCGCAGCCGAGGGTGCCAAGATGTCGATGAGCTTTCTCAAGCGCGGGTTGGTTTCGGACGGGGGAGGCATGTATTTCCTTCCACGGCGTGTTGGGTTGCCACGTGCTAAAGAACTCATTTTTTCGGGGCGCGTTGTCCTCTCCGACGAGGCGCTTGCGATGGGTTTGGTTGACCGGGTCTCGCCTCCTGAGGACCTTATAGATATGGCTTGCATCTGGGCCGCGGAACTGACCCAAGGATCGCCGGCGGCCGTGGCCCTGAGCAAAGCAATTCTCGACCGCACATTCGAAACCTCAGACGAAGAAATTTTTGCTATGGGCCGACAGGCTCAGGCCGTCTGCTATACGACGAAAGAGCACCGTGCGTCGGTTGAGGCATTTTTGAACAAAACCGACAGCAAAGTATAAGCCTGCCAGTATCTGCAATTCGATCAAGCACGGTGCCGGGCCCAATATGCCGAAGATGGAAGGATCTGAAGGCGTTAGGCAGGGCGGAAGGGCCAATATGATCTATGTAAAGCGAATGAGGAAGCCATGCCCAAGTTTTCAGCGTTTAATATGCGGTGCTTAGACGCGATGATCATCCGGGGCGGTTCGTCCAAGGGTGTCTATCTTGATGTGCGCGATCTTCCCCCGGCGGGGCCGCAGCGCGATTCAGTGATCCTCAAGATCTTCGGCTCGCCGGACAAGCGCCAGATCGACGGGCTGGGTGGTGCGGACAAACTGACTAGCAAAGTGTGCCTGATGGGGCCGCCCACCCGGTCTGACTGTGATATTGATTATCTGTTCGGCCAGGTCAATCAGACCTTGCCAAAGATCGATTGGACGTCGAATTGCGGGAACCTTTCGTCTGGGGCAGCCTATTATGCCGCGCTTAAGGGCTATGGCCAGACGACTGCGGGTGACACGATGCATGTGCGCGTGCATCAGGTCAATCTTGGCCGAAGAATTCTGGCACAAGTCCCGATGCGTGATAGCCAGCCCGAAGTCGAAGGCGACTTTGCCATCGGCGGTGTGCCGGGAACGGCGGCGCGGATTGATCTGGATTTCGGCGATTTCGCTGGCGCGGTGCTTAAGCGCGGCCTGCTACCGACCGGCAACCCAAAAGACCTGATCGACGTTCCCGGAGTGGGCCAAATAGAGACGAGCATAGTGGACATGGCCAACCTGCATGTCTTTGTGCGTGCAATTGATATGGGGCTGGACACATCGTTGTCGATCTATGATCTGCAGGCCGACGCGAGCTTGGTGCAGCGCCTTGAAAACGTGCGCGCTGCTGCGTGCAGACATATTGGCTTCGGCACGGGACATGACATGGACGAACTGATGCGGATCAGCGTCAACCCGTTAATTTTCGTGGTTGCACCACCAGTGGGCTACACCTCCATCACTGGCGATGAGGTCGCTGCCGAAGACCATGATCTCTTTGCGCGGTCTATGGCGCGGTATGAATTTTCCAAGGCCTATCCTGGTTCTGGCAGCGTTGGGACAGCGGTGGCGGCGGGCATCCCCGGCACCGTTGCGCATGCGGCCACCCGGTCCGGCGCTGTCGCGGATGCGGCGTTTACTCTGCGCATCGGCCATCCCGGCGGAACACTTTCGGTCGATGCCGCGGTGAACGGCAATAGTCGCAGCGTCTCTTATGCGCGCCTGGGCCGTACAGCGCGACTTTTGATGGATGGCAGAGCGTATTACCGCTAGGCGGGATGGTAGATTCCCAAGTGGCTTCGCCCGGTGAATTTTAAGGTTTTTGTCACGAAACGGTCCCAGAGGGCTGGGTTCATGGATCACGTGCGAAGCTGTGAAGTGGTCCTGCCTTTCTGGATGGGTTTGCGGCTCAGCTAAGATGCATCTGGGTTAGGTTTCATGCCGCTTGGTTCATCATCTGCGTTGCGCCAAAGTGTGCGTCGTCGGGCGTCTGTTTATCAAGCGCGGTGTGGGGCCGCGCGGCGTTGTCGAACCCGATTCAGGTGTCGATGATCCGTTTGGCTTGGAACCCGTCGTGCAATTCGTGCAGATAGACGGCCTCCTGTTTGAGCGATCGCCACAGTCGCTCGATGAAGATGTTGTCGAGATACCTGCCGCGACTGTCCATCGAGATTTTGATCTTGGCGTCATCCGGAGTCTGGATCAATACATCATCGAAAGCATCGAGGAGGCGCAAGATCACGCCACGCACTGGCAATGGGTGAGCTATGCTTGAATTTGGGTGACGCGCATCATCAGGCGGCGCGGTTTTCGGTGTCGTTGGTCACTTCGACACCGTC
>NZ_JBGQOJ010000027.1:0-36693 GCF_052119585.1 Pseudogemmobacter sp. W21_MBD1_M6
CGGGGCTCCGCGCCGCCCTCGATCAAGGGCACCGCCTCGTCGCAGATGTTGGCCGCCTCGATCAGGCTGGCCGCCTCAAGTCCGTCCTCGGCCCCGATCACAGCCCCGATGCCATGGCGGGGACCTGCCATGTAATCGGCCAGACACAAGGCCGCGTTTTCCGAATAGCCCCGCAGACCGCTGCGCGGATCCAGAATGTCGTCCTTGCCCTCGAGATCGACGGTGATGTTGGGAATGCCGCCCGGGAAGGCGTCCGCGCTATAGGTCAGCCGCAGATAGATCGCGGCACAGCCGGCCAGACGGTGCGCGTCCGACCAATGCTCCGACACCTCCGTGACCAGATCCGCGAAGGCGCTCTGGTTCTCGGCGCCGAGACGCGTGTCGGTGCGGACCTTGCCCGCCCAGCGACCCTGGGCTTGACCTGCGGCATTCACCGCTTCCTCGCCCTCGAAGTAGATCGCCCCGATGGATTTGACCCGGTGCGCGGCAACCACCACGACAAGGTGCAGATACTGGTCCGAGGGCCCGTTCGAATGCAGGAACACGATGACCCCGCCCTTGCGGGCGCGGCCGTATACCATCTCGCGGGGCATCACCGGCTCACGGACGGTGACCGTCCGGGCTTGCGGCCCTGCCGCCGCCATCGACGGCTTCGGCATCATCGACTGTGCTGCGGCAGACAACAGCATCGAGGCGCCGAAGTTTGCGGCAAAGGAGATGAGGCCCCCTGCGGCAAAGGCGGCCGCGACGCCACCGGCCGCGACGGCCGCCCCGCCAAGGGCCACAACGCCAAGCACGATGGGCGGCATGTCAGACCCTCCAGGCCAGGGTGCAGGCCTCAAGCGGCAGGAGCGTCAGGCCGGAACCTGCGACAAAGCTGGCCCTGGCGCCGAGGCAGACCCCGAAGGCGGGGTCCGCGCCCCCGAGCACCAGATCGCCGCGCTGCGCCGAAAGCGGGGAGGCCAAGGGCGCGCCCAAAAGATCACGGCCCATCGCCTCAAGGCTCTGCCAGCCGCACCGCACCATCACCCGCCGCGCACCAAGGGCGGTGGTATAGCGGCCGCGCCACAGGGCGGCCACATCCGCGCCGCCGGTCAGGGCGGCGCGCAGCTCAAAGGCCCAGGTGGCGCAGTCATGCGTGCCCCAGACGAAAGGCCGGGTGCGGGCGTGCTCAACTATCCCTGCCAGACGGCTCTGCCAATCCGCCGTCCTCATCCGCGCCCCCATGTGATTTCCCTGTCCTGAATGCTGGTGACAAACGCGAAGCCCATGTCGCCGGGATGCAGCGCCTGCTGGCTTTCGTGGGTGTATCGCCAGCTGCGCGCGGTATTGAGATCGATCAACCGGCTCTCGTAGCTGATCGTGACGGTGCAGCTTTGCGCGTCGTCGGTGATCTCCGGCACATCGAGCCGGCCGGTGAAGGCCTGCACCGGATCGGCAATGAGGCCGCGCTCCTCGGTGAGCAGCCCGAGCCAGACCCGACCGGGCAGGCCCTGGCGCGCCTCGTCGATCGCCAGCGCCACCATCTCGAGCGGCACGCCGGACAGCGAGATCGAGGTGCCGCTGGCGACCACCTGTTCGGCCTCTTCGATCGACCCGAGCCCGAGGAGCGATCCGGCACCGGTCCAGATCTTGCCGTCCCAGTCGATCGTGCCAAGCCCCGACCAGATCCGCACCAGGCCCGAGGCGAACTCCCCCTCGAAGAAGATCACCGGCCGCAGATCCTGTGCCGCCAGCGCCGCGGCAAATCCGGGCGTCAGATCCCGGCTCATAGCGCCTCGCGGGCGGTGATGGAAAAGCGGTAGCTGTCGGCACGGCCGATCCGTGTCGGCACCGGCGCTGTCAGGCGCAGCGCCACCGCCGGTGCTGCCACGTCAAGCACCGCACCGCTGAGCGGGGCGCTGCGCAACCGCGGCACAAAGGACAGGGTGGCCAGCCCAGCGACATCGGCGGTGGTATCGGCCGTCACCTGATAAAGCCGCGTCTCTCCCCCGGTGCCCAATGAGAAGAAATCGCCGCAGAGCAACGCGGGCGCGCTCGCAGCCCATCCACCGGTCAGAAGCATCGTCCCGCTTTGACCCGCACCAACCACGACAGGCGCTGCCGTCATGTCAGGCTGCGCAATCGAGGGATCGGACAGCAGGAACCGCCCCCGCATCCCGCCAAGGGCCGTCAGAAACGCCGACAGCCGCCGCCCGTCGCGGCCCTTGGTCATCGCCATCTCGACGCTGTACTCCCACCATTCGCCGCCCCAGTCCTGCACCTGTTGGGTTCCGGTGAAAGACGACGTCGATGCGGTCACGGCGGTGACCAGACGCCGCTCCAGGCTTTCGATCAAGGTCAGGGGCAGTGCTGGAACGCTCATACCGCATATCCCCGGTTGCGCCGTCCCGCGACGCTCTGGATGGCGATCCGCTGGATCTCGGGAAGGGCGGCGCGCAGCTTGGCGTCGATCTGCTCGGCGACGCCCGCCTGCGCGCCGCGCGCATCGATATGCAGGGTCACGCCACCGCCAGTCGACCCGCCGCCATAGCCCGCCGTCTCGCGCCGGCTCAGCACCCGCTCGCCGCGCTGCAGGATGGCGGGGACCTCGTCTGGCTTTAATCCGGCCACACCGCCCGCATGCATCCGCGGCGCCGCGGCAAAGACCTCTGCGGGCACGCGGCGCGCGAGACCGCCAAAGCCCGCGATGCCGCCCGCATGCAGAATGCTGGCCGTGCTGCCCGGGGCGGGACCGCTGAACAGCGAGAATACGTTGCCAAGGGCCCCCGCGATCGGGCCCAGAACCGCGCGTTTGAACTGCAACACCGCCAGATCCGCGAGGATCGAGCGCACGAGCCCCTTGAAGTCCAGCTTGCCGGTCTCGACAAAGCTGCGGAACGCGCTCTCGGCCCCCCGGAAGGCACCGGTCAGCGTCTCGCCCAGACCCTTGCCCCAATCAAGCGCGCCCTTGGCGTAGCGCGACAGGCTGTCCGAGACCGATGCGACCCCCGTGACGATCGCCTCTTTCGCCTTCGCTGCCGCGCCGCCCGCCTTGGTGACGGCTTCCGTCACCTTGTCGGCAGAGACCGCCGCAGCGTCCAGGGCCGCAGCGCCGTCGTCCCCGGTGCCGGCGATGGCGGCTTTGAGGGCCTGCCAGCTCGACAGCGGCAGCACCGCGCCCTTTGCCAGATCCTCCGCCGCAGTCCGGAACGTGGCCGCGGTTGACGCGGCATCTGCGGCGATCTTGCCAAGCCCCAGATCCGGCGCGCTGAGCGGAGTGTCCGCGAAGGCTGTCTTGAAGGCCGCCGCTGCGGCCGTGCCCGCCTCGGCTGAGGCCCCGGCAAAGGGGTTTGCAATCCCGCCAAGATCAATCTCGCCGATGGTGCCAAAAGTGCTCTCGATGCCCACGGCGGCCAGCGCGTCGCGGATCTTTCCGGTAAAGCTGTCGATCCGCCGGATCGCCCCGTTCAGCATCGCTTCAACGCCGTCAATCATCCGGTTTGCCGCCGTGAACACCAGATCACCGATCACCGCTGGCAGGCGGCCCCAGATCGCCTTCACGGCCAGAAGCGCGCCCTCGAAGGTATTGGCGGTCGCATTGCCAAAGCCCACAACACTCTCGATGGCGGCGGCCATGCCCGAGGCCGCGTCTGCCTTGAGGTCATAGAACATCGCCGCCGACCGCGCACCGACCGAGGCCGCCCCCATGCCGATCCGCCCCCAGACCTCGACGGCCACATCCTTCAAAAGGCCCATCGCCGCGCCAAAGCCCCCGGCTCCCTTCGCGAGCCTGGTGAACCAGAACACCAGCTCGCCTGCGCCGACGATCAGTGCGCCAATACCGGTGCGGATCAGCGCCCCCTTCAGCACCACAAGGCTGGTGGTCAGCCCGCGCACCGACAGGGCCGCCGCCGCCATTCCCGCGACCCAACGTCCCGCCATCAGCGCCGCAAATGTTCCGGCATATGTGGCGATGCGGTCGAGATTGCCGAACAGGGTCTGGATCGCCCGCCCGAGCGGCCCGGTCACCCTGGCCGCCGCCGCCATCGCATCCGCCACCGCCTCGAGCGCCGGGGCCGCCGCGACCGCCAGCTGGTTCGACAGCCCGCGCCAGATCAACCCCAGTCGCGAGATCGCATCATTGGTGCGCTCGATCTGGTCGGCGTCCTGCTCGGAGACAATCACCCCGAAGTCCCGCATATCCTGCGTGGCCTGCCGCAGCGTCGCACTGTCGATCCGCGACATGGCGATCGAGCCCTCTTCGCCAAAGAGCTGCCCCGCCACCGCCGCCCGCTGCGCCGCGGGCACAAAATCCTCGATCGCCGCATTGATCGCGCCGACCCGCTCATCAAGGGGCAGGCGCATCAAATCGCCCGCAGACAGGCCGAGCGTCTTGAGGGCCTCCGCCGCAGGTCCGCTCCCCGCCGCCGCCTGGCTCAACCGCCGGGTCAGGTCCTTGGTGGCCTGCTCGATGCCCGACATCGACACACCCGCCAGCGCGCCGGCGCGCTCGAGCGTTTGAATGCTGGCCACCGTGGTGCCGAGCGACTGCGCCAGCTTGGCCTGCGCGTCCACCGTTTGCAGGCCGCTCCTCACCATCGCCACGCCAGCCGCCGCCACCGCCGCCGCCGCAACCCCGGCCCGCCGCGCAAAGGCCACAAGACGAGCGTTGGCTTGTTCTGTTTCTCGGGACAAACGCCCCATGCCCTTGGCGCCCGCCGCGCCAATGCCCGTCAGCTCGGCACGCACCTGCTTGCCGCCCAGAGCCGCGAGGCGGACGGAAACTTTCTTTTCAGCCATCCTGATCTCCGATCTCTTCGTTCACTTTGCGCACCATCACCGCCTCGATTGCGGGCAACAGTTCCCCCATGGCGCGGGCATCGACGCCGAGCGCTGTGCCGAGCTGCAGGGCCGCGCCCATGTCCCAGCCGGTCACCACGCGCCCCGCAATCCGTAACTGGCCGCCAAGGCGCCCAACCAGATCCCAGACCTGCCAGCCCTCGAGCGTCTGCGGCTGGTTCAATCGCCCCGGACAGGCGTCGCAGACCCCGGTGCATCCGGCGCAATACGCGCCGCCCCCGCCGAACTCCCAGTCGGCAAGGGCGGTAAGCCGTTTTTTTCCGCGTCCAGGATCAAGCCTCCCGCGACATAATCCGTCTGGAACGCCTCGAAGATCGGCCAGACCTCGAGGAGCGCGTCCAGAGCCTCGGGCGAGAGCGGCAGCGGCAGGCCGGTCTCGTCGCCGACGCCCTCCCAGTCGTGCACCACGATCCGCGCGATCGCCTTGGCGACCACGCAGGCGAGGTCTTCATTCGACCGGCCCGCCTCTGCCGCCGCGGCTATCGCCGGATCACTGCGCGCGGCCATCATCACCGCCGTCGACAAGGGCGCCACCCGCAGCCGCACACCGTGGCCTAGATCCAGCCAGCGCGGCTCGGTGGAAAGGTTAAGTTTCAGCATCAATAGGCCTCCACATCATTGACCAGCGTGACCGTGCACATCCGGCCCGCCACGGCGTCCGTCGCCGCCTGCCAGTCGAATGTCGCCTGCACGCCCTGCGGGCCCGCGATTTCGATGCGCGGACGCGGCAGATAGACCGCATGGGCCGTCAGCGACAGGCTTTCGCCGGTGGACAGATTGTAGGAGAACTCCAGCTCGCACGCCTCGCCGTTGATCGCCTGATTGACCAGCGTCTGGTCGGCAAAGCGCACCGCCACGCTGCCGGTCAGCGCCGCGATCGACGGATCCGCCCCGTCGATCTTGCCGTCGGCCCGGATCGTCTCGATCCGGTCGAGGTTATTGGCATAGTTGATATCGGCGGACACGATATTGCCGATCGGCACTGCATTGCGGGTAATCGCCCCGTTGAAATGGCCGAAGCGCACCAGATCAAGCGCGGCCAGCGTGCCCGCCGAGGACGAGGTGCCGATCGTCTCGCCCTGCGCCACGATACTGGCGCTGGCGGTCAAAAGCCCCGAGCGCGCCATCTGCCAGCTCAAGGCATCGACCATGCAACCGGCATACATCGCATAGCGCGGCACCTCCGGCATGCCGGTCTCGATCGCGAAGGACGGCAGCACCCAGTTGCCCGAGCGGAACTCATGCGTGTAAGGCCCGACCCCCGTGGTCACCGGCGCGCCGAACGCGGCCTTCAGCCAGAACCCGAAGGCCGCCGCATCGATCGGCACCGACACATCGCCGTCCGCCGTCACCGCATCCTTCAGCGGCGCCAGCGGGTCGCGCCCGTAGCCCAGAAGCTCGGACGCCTGCAACGGCTGCTCGGATCCGAGCGAGGTGCTGGCAAAGGGCATCCGCGTGTATCCGCCAAGCGGGGGCGTGCCATAGGTCGTCTCGAACGCAAGCGCCATCTGCGCCCGCGCCCCTTGGGCTCGTGCCATGATTGTCTCCTTCGGTTGGGGGATGTCTATAAAGGGTCAAGGCCTTGACCCCGGGGAAAAAGCTGTCGCTAGTGTCTCATCCAAACAATCAGGACCGATCAAGCAATGTTCAAGAAGCCCGCCCCGTCACCTGCAGCCGATGCAATGTCGAACAACAAGGATCGCAAGCGCTCGATGATCCACAGCGGTATCACCATCGACGGCAATCTGACCTGTGACGGCATTCTGGATCTGGACTGCCTGATCACAGGCGATGTGACGGCCGATACGCTGGTGCTCGGATCACAAGGTCAGATCAACGGCAATGTCCGGGCCCGACATGTCACCATAGACGGCCGGCTTGTCGGAACAGTGTCGGCGGTCAACGTCGCGCTCAAGCCCTCCGCACGCGTGACCGCCGACATCCGCTACGAACGCCTCAGTATAGACAGCGGTGCGCAGATCGAGGGCGCGCTGTCGAAAACAACGCAACCAGCGATCGGCACATAACGCAGGGCGGATCAGCCCTGCGGATCATCGGTAATGTAATGTAGGTCAACGCGCGCGATCGCGGCCTTGATCGAAGCCACGACCTTCACTGGCAGACCGACCAACCGCGGTTGCGAGGCCGAATGGTATCGCGAAGGGCTTGCACATGAGGACATGTCCCTGCGCAGTCCAATGCGTCTATGCGGAAGGGCCGAAAAATCCCTTATTCAACACTATGCGATCCGCTATCGCCCGCCTCAAGGATTAGCACTGTGTTGCCGCCCGTTACGATCGCGCAAGAAGGGAGCGCAATTGACCTGCGCGTTTGTTGCCAACGTTGCCATTCGTTTTAAGACTATTTTTGTCACATTGAGAATGTTTCATCCCCCCTTGATTTTGGTCAATGGCCACATCGCCCTCTCGAGATTTATTCCAATCAGGGATTCCTTGTAGTGGGAATCAAAGACCTTCGTTGAAGTGCACAGGTCGTGTTTCCGACCGAACGAGCAAGGCATGGGGTCAATCCCATAGGTCTCAGGGAATTAGCCAGTTTTTGTGTCAAACCTCATTTCCAAAAGGAGACGATAATGAAGGATGCAATGCCATATCAGGCAATTGATAAAAAATTGTGCCTCTGGTGCTTTCAAGCTGACGAAACTGTGCATCATCATCCCGACAGCGACACCTACTGGCATAAGGAATGTCTGGCTCAGGCCGGAGAAGAATATGTTGGCCAGCAAAGCCCCGTGAACAAGAAATTGGCTAACCTTGGTCTGGCTGGATAGCAGCACTGCCTGGACCAGCATGATTACACACAGCTGATTTAAGCCATGTGGGCCGAGGATATCTCGATGAAACACTGGCCCCTTACTTTGCCGTTGGAAGCGCAAAGGGATATGACGATGCAGGATATTTCAAGACAACTCGTTCAGGGCCCGCATGCCTGTGTTTGGTGTGGCGATAGCGACAAGACTGTTGTTCATAACAAAAACGATGGCAACTATTGGCATGAACAATGTCTGGCACTGGCGACGGCGATCTATGAAAAATCGAAAAAAAACCAAAGATGACCCCCTAAGGTCAGAACGCATCGCCAAAACATGACGATAGCACCAAGCGCGCAAGCTAACAAAAAGACGTTCGGGCAGCGGTCGTAACGGCTGTGGGCGTAGGTTGCACTGACTGCGGCAGCCCCTCAGTTCAGGGGGTCTGATACCGAATAGTGCAGCACTACCGGTATCACCGCCGCCTTCAGGCTCACCGCACCCTCCACGGGCAGATCGACCGGCTGCGGTGCTTCCGCCTCGATCCAGTCACACAGACCGCCCAGGGTGGGCTCCGCAATGATCACCGTGCCGATGCTGGCGCACAGAGCATCAAAAGCCGCGTCGCGATCCCAAGTCTGGACCACCGCCTCGATCTCGGCGCGGTGCTGGTAATGGTACATCAGCGGCGACAGCGTCACGCCGGGCGCGCCGGGATCGCCATCGCGCAAGATCAGCAGCCCGGCGGCGGGCACGCGTTCCGGCAGGACCCCGCCACGCAAGACGGTCACATAAGGAATGCTGTGCAGCCGCGCTTGCAGCGCGGTGAGGATAGTTTCGCGAGGGGTGGGCATTTGTTATTCCAAAGCTGGGGGGTGTTTTGAGGCCTTCTGCGGTCAGATAGGCTGTTATTCTGTAGACGCAGCCAGCAGCAGTTCAGCCCTTTTCTACCCGTCGTGCTGGGGTCTGCCGCGCTTGGCGGCACACACAAAATAGGCAATAGTCAACCCAATGCAGCCGTAGTGTGGCTGGCGCAGCATCTCGGGTTAGCTGCGTTTCAGACACGCTTCCGCGAAGTGAGCGGGGGACAGGAGAAAAACCTTCAGGAGAAAGGAATTCCTGCAAAGCCACCGCTTCCGATCGGGCAAGGAACTGTGCGCCACTCTGCACCGCCATGTCTGGCTCTATAACCAGCAGCTGCCGTAATCGGCCTTGGGCAAGACGCCCTTGTAGAAGATCAAGGAATAGCACAAAGTCAAGCCAATGTTGATCAAAAACAGCCACATAACCTTCAAGGATGTGACAACAATCAAGATGTTATTTTTGATGAAAAAGCTCATTTTGACGGCAATTCTTGTCGCAGCCTCCATGTTGCCAGCAGACGCAAAGACAGCGCGTTGCTACCTAAAATACCAAGGCAACGTTTATATCGATGGCCCATGTGAATTCACAGCGGGTAAAGCAGGTGATTTTGATCTCAATAAAGACCAGTGGTGGGTTTCTATGATCATCCTGGATGATGGATGGGCCGATGGACTCTGGAACGCAGATGGTGGGATGAAATATGGTGAAACACTGGTTCCTGCATCTCATCAACACTCCTATCTGGGATACTTGAGACGCGAAGAAGACGGGGCATGCTGGTCAAATCATGAAGCAAGAGTCTGCGCTTGGTAAACTGCCAGGTTTGACCGCTTCGGGACGAGCACTGATAGTGCATCAGTCCTCTGTGCCTAGGCTACGCGTCGCTGAAATACGACACTCGCATCGAACGCCCGCTCTGCCCCGCAACGCGGGCATCACCCCAGCCGCCCGTCCACCCAATGCGCCACGATCAACCCCGGCACGGCGGCCTGCGCGCGCTTCGCATCGCGCGCCAGATCGAGCCGCTTGCGCAGCTTGACCTGTGGCACCAGGAGAAAGATCGGTACGGTTGTGACACCGCGCCCGGTCTTTGATCGCGAGGCCACGCCGAGGCCGCGGGTATTCAGCCGCCCCTCGGCCACCAGCAGGCTTGGGCCGTGCCGGCGATACACAAAGCGCAAGCGCATCCCGCGCCGTCGCTCCCATTCACCGGGGGTAATTCTGCCGCCTTTCAGCCCCTTGCCAGCCGCAGGCGTCGGGATCGCCAGCCAAAAGCCGTCCTTCGAGCGGATCAGCGGGCCGGTGTCATGGGCGCCGACGATCACGGGGGCATTCGACCAGACCAGCGCTGCGGCGCTCAGACTGTCACCCGCCTTGGGATAGGTCTGGCTCCTGATGCTGTTGGCCAGCCGTCGTCCCAGCCCCGCGCCGGTGATCTGACCGCGCCAGTCGGTCTTGAGACGGGTCGCGGCCACGCGCATGGCGCTCGAGACAGCGCGCTCTGCCGCCTTGATTTCGGCCGCCATCATCGCCACGAGGTCGGGTTCGATGTCGAGGTTCAGCCTCATGCGGGCGCCAGATCAATCGTCCAGATCAGACGGTCGCGATCGCGGGCCGGCTCCCCCTGGATCAGAAAGGTCTCGTCCCCGATCAGGATCTGCTCCTGCGGTCGTGGATCAGGAATATCCTCAACACGCACATCCATTCGCGTTGTGTCGGACAAAAGCCGCGCCGACCCGAACTCGGTGATCTCGTCTGGACGGCGCAGGATGCCCCGCGCCCGGGTGAAGCCCCCCTCCCCATCCCGATGCCAGATTTCAACCGAGATGTTCGGATCAGCAAAGAGCGCCTGAACTGCAGTCTTGAACACCATCATCAGGTTCGCCGCGCACTGCGCAACACCTGCGGGCGGGTGCAAATGGGCAGCGGATTTGACTCGATCTCCAGCCGCACCCATTCGTCACGGTCGCGATCGGGGATCATGCGCGCATAAAGCGGCAGGCCCACGGTGTTGACCGTCTCGAACGTGTCGGCTGGCGCGTAGTAGATCTCGAACAGGCCCTCAACACCTTCGGGATAGAAATAAGCCTTGTCGGTCGGCACGCCAAATCCCAGTCCGCCCCGGTAGCGGCGGAAGGTGATGCCGCCGAAGCTGACCTCTTCGCCCACCCTGCCCCGCAGATCGGCGGCAGCGGCCGTATTGAGATAGGTCTCGCGCACCTCCTTGTGGGCCACTAGGTCGGCAAAGAACGCCGATCCACATTCAGCGCGCAGCTGCACCTGACCCGCGGCGAGACCACCCAGCGTGTCCTCGACGCTCTCAATGAGCGCCTGGCAGCGCTTGCGCAGCGCACCCGAGCCAGGCGTTGCATTGTCCAGATCGAAGTCGACCTCGGCGGCCGGGGTAATACCGAACTCGGTATAGTAGTTGATGACCGTGGCCCCATCGCGCGGGTCCTTCACCACTCCCTGGATGCCGTTGAAGAGGTGAAACTCGAAAGTGGCCTCGGCGTCGTTGCGCAGACGGCCCATCTTGCGCGCCACCTCTGTCTGGACTTGGCTCACGGCGGTTTCCGAGCCGAAGTCGCGGATCGCCTGGATTTCCGCGGCCCAAAGCACATCCTGCTTCTTGAACTGGCGGCAGACAAAGGCACGCATCTCGCGGCGTTCCGGGATCTGGGACTCAAAGGCCGAGCCGCGTTCCGAGAACGGGATCAGCGACAGGGTGCCATCCCGGCTCTCAACCATCACGGTGCGCGCACGCACGCCGCGACTGCCAAAAAGGGCCGCCCCGGAGAGGATTGCCGGTTTGAAGGGGATGTTTTCGAGCGCGCGGGTCAACTCGATGATGGAGAAGGCATCGCCTTCAAAGATGTCCATGGTGGCCACAGCGTGCCTCCTTCTATTCTACAATTGATGGGGAAGTAGCACCTTGGCTCAGCGCAGGATGATACCGAGTGCTGCCAGAGCCGTGGTGGCGGTGGTGATCTGGGCCTCGGTGGCACCCTCGGGCCAGACCAGTTCATGGCGGTTCGCAATGGCGGGGCCGCGCACCAGCACCACGCCGGATGCGTCAGCATCGGTGGCATCGATACCGGCCCAGAGGATGCCAGCGGCATTCTGGCTGCCATTCGTGGCAGCGGGCGCGAGGCCCGTGTATTTGCCGCCGGTGGTGATCTTGCCCAGCACGGTGCCGGGCGCGAGCTTGCCAGCGCCGGACGCGAGGGTGACGGTGTCGCGGGTGAAGTCGCGCAGCACTTCCCAGACGAGGAAGCCGCCGGGATGGGGGCCTTCAGTGAGCATGGCCATGGGAGATTATCCTTTGAGTTTGAAGGTGCGATCGATGACATCGCCCCAGGGGCGTGTGGTGGAACTGCGTCCGGGTTGCGGGTGATGGGAGGTGATCTGCGGCTCGGCCTCGGCCTTTGCGTCCAGCAGGCTGGCACGCACCGCGTCCAGACTGGCGTTTTCCTCAAGGAACCGCCCTGCCAGTTGCGGCTGGCCCGCAAGGCGGCAGAGGTCGATCACCGCGCGGGCATGAGCAATGACCTCGGCGCGGATCGCCCCGGCGTCGGGTGGTACGTTGGCGACTGCAACGCAGCTCTCCGCCCCGCTCGCGGGGGTGTTTTCGTCTGCAACACCCTCGCTCTGCCCATTTGAACGCGATGGATCGTCGGCTGTGGCCACCGGATCAACGTTCCCGGCGGGAACCTTGGTCGCGGGATCGGGTGCGGTCGGAGGATCACCACCCGCCGCAACATCGTCCTCGTCTGGAACGATGTCGTCGCCAATCGCCGCACGTTCTGCAGTGACCAGCTCCGCCAGCGCAGGCGGGGCATTGCGGAAACGGCCAATGTCGAAACTGGCGGCAATCCGCACCGGCTCTGACAGACGTGTGGCAAGCCCCAAATCCAGTGCATCTGTCGCGTCGAACCAGGTCTCGGACGCCATCAGCGCCGCGATCTCAGCCTCGGGCTTGCCGGATCTAGCCGCATAGCCGCGCGTCATGCTGGCCGCAATCTTGTCCAGCGTCCCGGCCATGTCACGCATGTCCGCCGCCGTGCCCATGACGAGCCCGCTTGGGTCATGGATCATCAGAAAGGCATTCTCCGGCATGACGATCTCGTCGCCCGCCATGGCGATATAGCTCGCAGCCGAGGCGGCAATGCCGTCAATCCAGACAGTGATCGTGCCCGCGTGACGGCTCAGTGCGTTGTAGATCGCCACGGCATCGAAGACCGAGCCGCCGGGGCTGTTGAGACGCAGATCAATCGGCGTGTCATCCGGCAGCGCGCCGAGCTCGGCCAGAAACCCCTTGGCCGAAACGCCATAGGCACCGATTTCGTCATAGATCAGCACTTCCGCGCCCGTTGCCCGGGCGCGGATCGTATACCAACTGTTCATGGTCTTACTCCTGTTCGGATTGATTGGCGTATCCGCCGCCTTCGCCATCTGTTTCTGGCTTCCGCCTGGGCGTTGCCCGAGCGCCTTGCGTCTCGCCGGGGTTGGTTCTGTAACTGAGCCCCAGCTCTTTTGTCCGCGCGGCATCGGCCGCGTTTTCGCGGTCGACCTCTTCGACGTCGTAACCGGTGGCCTCGACCACCTTGCGCCGCGAGGTGATGCCCGCCTCCATCGCCAGCACCTGCGCCTGAATGTCTTTTAGCGGATCAACCCAGTCCCAGCGCGGCGGGATCCATTGCACCATGCGTGCTGCCGCCGGATCCGGCAGATCCAAGCGGCCTGCCAGTTGCGCCGTTTCCAGCCAGCGCGCCCAGATCGGTCGGCAGAGCTGATGCGCAATCACCCCGTGCTGCAATTGCTGCACGCGGCGGCGGAATTCGACCAGTTCGGCGCGCAAGGACGAATAGTTCGCTTGGCGTACATCGCCGGTGACCAAATGATAGGGCAAACCCAGCGAGGCCGAGACCGCCAGCAGCGTGCGGTATTGGAACGCCTCATAGCCACCACCGACATCCGCCGGACTGGAAAACTTCACATCTTCACCCGGCAGCAGCACTTGCATGGTCCCGGGCTCAAGGCTGGCCATCGCCGCGCCATCGAGATCCGCCGCACCTTCCCCCATCATCGGGTCTTCCGGTGCTGTCTTGGTGATAAAACCGGCAAACATCGCGGCCGTCTTTTTGCGATCGAGTTCGGCGTCATCGTACTGATCGAGCAGGAACAGCCGCACCATGGCCGGGGCCACATGTGGCAGGCCGCGGATTTGTCCGGCATCAATGGGCCGATAGATATGCAGCACGTCCTCGGCGGGCACGCGCACCGTTTCCGGCACCGCGACCCGCTGATCGGTGCTATCGCCCGGATGGCTGCGGCGAAAATGATAGGCCACCCGCCTGCCGATCAGGTCAAACTCAATGCCGCAGCGGATCTGGTTGCCATTTGCGGCCGGGCCAGTTTTCTCAAAGGGCAGCATTTCCGATTGCAGCAGCTGCATCTGCAGCGGCACGAGAAGGTCGTCCTCGGTGCGGCGGGGACGAAAACGCACGAAGCATTCGCCCGCAACAAACATTTCCCGCGCGACCATCGCCTGCAGACCGTAGAAATCCGTCAGCCCATCGGCATCGGCTTCGTCAGTCCAAGCCAGCCAGAGCCGCTGGACGCGGTCCCGCAGGCGCGCATCCTCGATCAGTGAGGACGGCTTGATCCCATCCCCCACCATATTGGACGCAAAGGCTTCGCAGGCATTCGCGGCATAACCGTTGGTGACCACCAGTTCCCGCGCGCGTGCCAGAAGCTTTGGACCGCCTGACGCCACCAGCGAATTGATGTTTTCCAGCGGTGGGTTCCAGCCCCGCAGCCGACGCTTGGACATCGCGCCTTCAAGACGCGCACGCAGTTCGGAGGGACCGTGGCTCCGGGGGAGCCGCGTAAGCCCAGAGGACGCGGGGCCGCTCTCGCGCACTGGTCGGCGAAACCGGTCAAACAGCCCCATCGATCACAGCCCCTTGGATGTGGTGATGCGCACATGGCGCACAATGCGCCGCCCCTCGGCCGCCGCGATCTCGCGATCCAGTACCTCGATCGCCCGGTCAATTTCAGCCACGCTGCGGTAATCCACCGTCTTGCCGTCATAGCTGACCCGCGCCACGCCCGAGGATCGCTGTGCCGAGAGAGCCTCGCGGCGCGCGCGCAGGTCTGTCAGTGTGGGCATTAGTTCTCCATTATGCCATTGACATATGCGCCAATGGCGCACATATGAAGCTATGACGCTCATAACCGTTGCAGAGACACCAGAATTCCAACGCCGTGCCCGCACCATCATGAGCGATCAAGAGCGCATGGCACTGATCGACTACGTTGCGCGCAATCCGACAGCCGGGGTCCCCATTGGTGGTGGGGTTCGTAAATTCCGCTACGCCCGGGAGGGGTCAGGCAAGAGTGGCAGCTACAGGGTCATTCATTTTTACACACAGGACGACTTCGTCCCGATTTTTCTGATCACGGTTTTTGCCAAAAACGAGAAGGCCAATCTCACGAGCGCCGAAACCGAGGCCGTCAAATCCCTCGGCAAGCTGCTTGCCGACAGTTACAGGAGCCAGCAATGAGCGACGCATTCAAGAGCATCGAACAGGGCCTCAAGGAGGCCATTGCCCATGCCCGTGGGCAAACCATGATCGACGTGCATGAGATCGACATCCCCGATACCGACGTAAAATCCATTCGGGCGCGCACGGGCCTGTCACAGGCGGAATTCGCCAGAAGTATCGGCGTCAAGAAGGCCACCCTGCTTAACTGGGAACAGCATCGCCGCAGCCCCGAAGGCCCGGCCCGAGTGCTGCTTGCCCTGATAGACAAGGACCCGCAGATCGTCCAGCGCACGCTGACCTGCTGATCACCCCATATAGTTTGACCGCACCATTCGCCGCCGCGCGGAGGGGCGCGGTGTTGGTTTCGCGGCTGCGTCACCCGCCGGTCCGGCGGGTTGCACCGCGAGCTGCCGCTCCAGCTCATGCCAGCGGGCGTCAGACCACCGGTCTGCCCCGGCGATCCATGCGGCTGCCCGCGCATAGACCCGACAATCCAGCGCCTCGTTGCGCTCGCGCAGCTTCTGCCATTCGAGCTTGGCAAAGCCGCGCTTGTTCTTGACCGTGACGAGCTGTTCCGCCGTCAGCTGCTTGAGCCATTCGCTGTCAGCCCATATCGGCAGATGCACCGTTCCCGCAGGAAACGGTGCCCCGACTACGATCTCCTCCGGCGTCGGCCGGTCCTGACGCAAGAAGCGATAGGTCTCGGCCTTGAACGTCGAGGTCGCCACGGACCAGAGCCGTGCGCCGCGCCGCAGACGCTTGCCGCCGATCGTCGCGTCGACAAAGGTCGGACCCGTTACCGGGCTGGCGCGGTTGAACCCTTCAAGACCCTTGACCGGGGCCACCTGCCCAAAGCCGACCTGTCGCGCCCAGGCATAAACGGCGCTCGTCTCGTAGCCCGTATCAATCGCCAGCCGCGCGATCGTCAGCTGCTGGCCGCTGGGATGGGCCCATGTCCGGCCCAGCAGATCGCTGAGTTTCTGCCAGCACGCCGGATCGCCGGGGCCGCCTTCGATCACGACGTGATCAATCAGCCAGCTTTGCAGCCCCCTGCCCCAAGCCCAAATATCGACCTCGATCCGGTCTTTCTGAACATCGGCACCCGCCGTCAGGAACAATCCACCGGCTGGCACTGTGCCGGGCTTCCACTCCTCCTTCAGCCCCTGCAGCCGCTGCCAGTCCGGCGCTTCGCCGCTTTCCATCCAGGTCTCACCCAGCGAGGTGTTGATGAAGGTCTTCATCATGTCGTCCCCACCAGCCCGCGCCGACAGGAAGGTCTTGACCATCGCGGCCAACCGGACCCAGGGCGAATAGATCTCGTTCAAGTGGAACCCGGCGGTACCTGTGAAGGGCTGCTCTGCCACCCAGTGCCCTTTTTAGACCGCTGCCCACCGGGCCTCGTCCCGCCAGACCGCGTCGCATTCCACGCAATGATACCGCGCCGTATCAGGCTTATGGCTGCCGTCCTCGCCCTTGTCCCATCGCACTTGCGGCCAGGTCAGGATCTGCTCTGTCCCACATTCCGGGCACGGCACCCAGAACCGGCGCTGATCACTTTCTTGATACGCCGTCTCGATCCGGCTTGCGCCCTTGTTCGTCGGCGTCGAGACCAGCACGATCTTGCGGTTCCAGAAGGTCACCGTCCGCTTGCGCGCCAAATTCACCGGGTCACCCTCTGCCCCCGCGCTGAACGGATAGCGATCGACCTCGTCGCACAGCAGCAGCCGGATCGGGCGGCTTGCCAGACCGGAAGGCGCGTTGGCACCCACGATCGTAAGATGCCCGCCCGGAAACCGCTTGTGCAGGATCTTGTTGTTGCCATCGCGTGATTTCGGGTTGGCGATCTTGTCCTGCAGACACGGCGTATCCCGCGCCATCGGCGAGAACCGGTCCTTCGACCAGGTCTCTGCATCCCGCTCTGTCGGCATCACCACCATGATCGGTGCCGGATCCTGATCGATGTGATAGCCGACGCAGCAGAGTTGGGTTTCGGTCTTGCCCGTCTGGGCAGAAGACATAACAACCACGGTTTCGACGCTAGGATCAGAGATCGCGTCCATGATCCCGCGCTGGTATTCCGCGCGGCTCGTGCGCCACTGGCCGGGTTCCGCGCTGGCCTCAGAGCTCAGCCGCCGGTTCTGATCCGCCCAGTCACTGATCGTCAGGTCCGGCGGTGGGCGCAGCACCGCAAGCGCATTCTGCACCGTCCGTTTCAGGATCGGTGACCCTTTCAGAGTGAGCGCACTCCGCGAGGTCAATGTCGGTCTCAAGTTCAATGTCTGGCTGCGCGAGATCATCAAGCACCTCGCGTATCGCGGCACGGATCAGGTTCCGGGTGTCTCCGACGGTTGATTGGTCAAAAGCCTGCGGCGCCAGCCGATCCGGCAGCGCCAGCAGGCGGGTTCTTAGAAGTGCCAGCACGGCGATCCACGCCGCCTCGATCTGGTCGGCTGCTATGAGGGAGCGCCGCTTTTCCTCCGCTTCCATCTCGGCCAGGTCGGCGCGGGCCCGAATGAACCGCGCCCGTTCGGCTGCATAGTCCGGCGCACCGGCCTGCGCTTTCAGTGCCTGGTCGCGCAGGTAGCGCACATAGCCCCGCACCGCCCCGATCAGGTTGTACTGTCCGCGCTCGGCCTTCGGGATCACGCCCTCCCGGCTCAGCTGCTGGACCCGCCGCTCCGAGAGATCGAGAAGCTTGGCGATCACGCCGATGGGTTGGGTAGCCGATGACATGAAGTGATCCGGACGCTGCGGTTAAAGCCATGTAATTGCTACGATTATACTGGATAGAGCGCCCGAGTAGAGCGAACCTGATTGCATCAACCAATGCAGTCAGGAGCCAACCAGATGACCATCGCAGAACGCTACAACGCCGAAGCCCACCGCCTGCTGCCACACATGGCAGACAGCCTCGCGGTTGATCCAACCATCACCTGCGCCGGCCACATCGACGACATCGTCTTTCGACGCAGCGAATACCTCGGCGGGATGGCAATCGCCATTCTGGCTATCATCGAACAGCAAGACTGAGAGGTCAGACCATGACTGCCATCACCACCATTCGCATCGACCACGCCGCACTGCCTGACCAGTTTGATCGCTCGCGCCCCAACGCCGTCGCTGAGGCGATTGAGGCCGCGCTGCGCGACGATGGGATCAACGCAGAAGCTTCCGACGTGATCTCGCACATCAAGATCGAACTGCCGACCACCCAGCTTGCTACCGCCTGTGGCGCGCTGGCCGAGCTGCAGCTGATCTAAGGCAGGACAGTCCGATGAAACAAACCACGATGACCAGCAATGCCAAAGCCATCGCCGCCTTCCTTGGCAAGAAGGCTGAGATCGACGAGATGCTCTCGCGCCTGCAAGAGCTCAGCGACAACCACTTCAACAGCCATCCCGACGAGATCAACTGGGGCGACGTTGGCACCCTCGAGCATTGCGCCAGCCTCCTCAAGCGCATCACCGACAGCGCTTTTGGCGAGGACGAACACGCCGAGTGATCCGGTTGGTCACCGCGCCAGCCCCGCTCAGCGGGGCATGGCCTCGTAGGAGGGTCGCATTTCGCGCGCCCCAATACGGAGAACATCATGACTCAGCTTTCCGACTCCCAAGCCCTGATCCTGTCGCAGGCCGCCCAGAACGAGGACCGCATTGCCCTGCCACTGCCTGACAGCCTGCGCGGCGGAGCCGCCGCCAAGGTGGTCAGCACCATGATCGCCAAAGGGCTGATCGAAGAGATCGACGCGGACATGCGCAAGGGCGAGCCCGTCTGGCGCGAAACCGGCGATGGCCACGGCGTCACGCTGGTCGCCACCGACGCAGGGCTTGCCGCCATCGGCATCGCGACCGAGACCGCGACAGCCGAACCGACCGATGAGGCAGCGCCCAAGATGCGCACGCCGCGCGAAGGCACCAAACAAGCCACCCTGATCGCAATGCTCCGCGCGCCGGACGGCGCGACCATCGAGGAAATCGGTGCTGCCCTGCAGTGGGCCCCGCACACCATTAGGGGTGCAATGGCCGGGGCGCTAAAGAAGAAGCTCGGGCTTGAGGTCACCTCGGAGAAGGTCGAACGTCGAGGGCGCGTCTATAGGGTTGGAAACACCGAAGTGTGACTTCCAGGTGACTCAGATTCCTTCAAGCCACTCTGTTTCTTGCAGAATCCTGCAGCATGCGGATGCTTAATGTTGAGGTTTCGCCTGTATGACACCTCAACTGCTCGAAGTGGTGCCGCCTGCACCGCTTCACCTGCCTCAGACTGGGCCAGCCTCGCGCTGGCCCTTTTTTATCGCCCAATCTGCGGACGCTCTAAATCCCCGTCGTCGCCATCTGACCTCATCGCGTCGGCAATGAGATGGTCAACCGTATCACGGAAGTAGGCCACCAGTTCCGAATGCAGCGTGTGAAATTCTGCAAGAACTGTTTTTTCAAACTCAATCGGCTGTACACGCACCATGACTGTAGTGCGGCGTTGACGTGGATAGCGATATGGCTTGACGCCATGTTTCCTGCATAGCGCCACGAAAATCCTCACCGCCCACGCATCCGGCAGCGAATACTTCAACTCAACATCTTCTTCTTGCGGTGCCTCGTGCAGACGCGTGGTAAAACGGTCAAGGGCGGCACCCGCTGCGGCGCGTTCGCCTTCGGTTGCACCACGCGCGAACAGCGCCTCAAGCTTTGCCAGCTTTACCCGGATATCTTCCTGTCGTTCCATCTTACCTGCCATCAATTTCGATGACTTGCTTGCCGGAGCCAGGCAGTCAGGTCAATGCGCAGTTGAGCGAACCCGGAGATTTTCGAAGAGCCGCCGCAGCAGGAACGAGCGTGCCAAGCTCACGATGGTGAAAATCCCGCCCATGGCGAAGTTCTGCGCCAGCGTCGTGTGCAGCCCGAACCAGGGAAAGATCAGGATCTGCGTCACGACGGCGACGCCGTAGCCCACGGCGACATTCGTGATCGCTTCGACCAGGGACATCAGGCGAGACTGCATCATGGCTCAAACCCCAAGCGGCTCAGCGCGTTACGAAAACTCGCCTCGTGAAACTCCCGGTTCATACTGCCATTCTGCAGATACCGTTGGCCGGGAACACGCAGGGCAATGGTTTGATTGGAGCAGTCTACGGCTGGCAGGTAGGCGATGGCCTGACGATCCAGAGCAACAAGGGCATAGAGATCGAATGCGTTTTCCGGATAACGGCGCCGACCACCTTTTCCCGCGCGTCGAAGCTGGAACAAGTAGCCAGGAGTGACCCTGGTCTTGGGATCATGGTTTCTTGGCTTCCTCGTTGATTTGACCTGTACACGCAGAAGCGTGCCGTCAATATCCACGAGAATATCGTATGGCAGCCCTTGATCGCTCAGAAACGCGCGATAGCCGCTCATGATGAGATCGGCGCACACCAAGTGCTCGGCAGCCTTGCCAATTTCGAGGTCGTCGCTGCATTCAACTTCGGGGTATTCAAACTCGGCATCGGGCAGATCAAACCCCAGATGTTCAAACAGCGATTGCTGCATGCCCCACCCTCCGCTTCTGCGCGACGTCTTCGAAGCTCTGTCCCGTTTCCGACAGTTGAGCATCGCGACCAGTGAACTCTTGCCAACGGCGGACGATAACATCGACGTATTTCGGATCGAGTTCGATCAGCGATGCGTGGCGCCCAGTCTTTTCCGCAGCAATTAGCGTCGTGCCACTGCCGCCAAACGGGTCGAAGACAAGATCGCCTTTACGGCTCGAGTTCCGGATGGCGCGTTCGACCAGCGCCACAGGCTTCATGGTAGGATGCAGGTCATTTTTTGACGGCCGCTGGATGTTCCAGACATCGCCCTGGTCGCGATCCCCACACCAGTGGCGTTTCACGCCCTCAGGCCAGCCGTAGAGGATCGGCTCGTATTGCCGCTGGTAATCGGCACGGCCCAGGGTGAACCGGTCCTTCGCCCATATGATGAAGGTTGACCAATGGCCGCCCGCGGACTTGAACGCTGTCTGCAGAGTCTGCAACTCGCTGGACGACATGCATATGTAGACCGCACCGTCAGTGTGCGTGTTGATCAACACGCAGGCGTCGTAGAGAAACTGCCCGAAGGCGTCGCCCAGGGCATCATTCTTGATGCGACGGCCCTTGCCCGCTTTCTCGGCACCCACACCGCCGGCGTAATCGACGTTATAGGGAGGATCGCAAAAGCAGAGATCCGCTTTCACGCCCCCAAGTACTTTTTCGTAATCCGTGGCTACCGTACTGTCACCGCAGAGCAGCCGGTGGTTGCCGAGGATCCAGAGATCGCCAGGGCGGCTGATCGGGGTCTCCGGAGCCTCCGGGACATCATCCTCGCCCTCCTGCGGACCGGTGCCCTCATCGAGGCTATTCATCAGCGCGGTCAATTCGTCATCAGTGAAACCGGTGAGGCCCAGATCGAACTCTGCTTCCAGCAGGTCGGCCAGTTCGAGGTTCAGCAGGTCCTTGTCCCACTCGGCATTCTCGCTCGAGCGGTTGTCCATGATCCGGAAGGCCCGCGCTTGAGCCTCGGTCAGCCCCTTGGCGACATGCACCGGCGCGGTCTTGAAGCCGAGCTTGCGGGCTGCTTCCAGCCGCGTGTGCCCGGCCAGGACCAGCATCGACTCATCCACAACGATGGGCTGACGCCAGCCGAATTCCTGGATCGAGGCTACCACCGTGGCGATGGCCTGCGCGTTGTTGCGCGGGTTGCGCGCATAGGGAATGATCTGCTCAAGCGGCAGGTCTAAAACGTCCATGGGTATTTCCTTGGGATGCTTGATGCGCAAGCCATAGGCCCGCGAAACGAAACGGGTCTGGTCTGCGAAACGAACCGCAGGTCCGCAAAAGCGAAATGGGGTCAGACCCCCATTTCGTTTCAGGCGTGGTTTGTCAGGCCGTCAGGCCCTTGTTTCATTGGGGTTGCGCGCAAAGCGAAACGAAACGGGTGTTTTTCGCGGCGTCACTGGGAAAGCGTTGCGCTGCGCCCCCCCGTATACGGTTATAATCAGGAAGGAACCGTTCAATATCAATGTGTTAGGTGTTACCCCAAATCGACTGGAGACAGTTTGCAGCAGGCGCACATGCTATCGCTTGACCACAAAACCCCATCACCATCCTGCATCCTTCCCTGTCTCACATCCCGTGTAATCTTATCGCCAAATTACAATTTTCGCGGCAAAGGGAAACCCCTTCCGGTGTCACCACAAAAAGTGTCACCCTTTGCCGATTTTCCTTGACTGCATTCTGTCAGCGAACCCGCCCGATCGTGTAGTCCATTGAACGTTTGGGATTGTAAGTCAGCCCGTTCAAACGCCAGACGATCACGCTCAGCCCGAAGAGATGCCGCTTGGTGGCTGTCTTGCGGCTGACCCCATGCGTCCAGCAGATCCCCTTCCAGGCCTTGCGGTTGGCGCGTGCCCAAAGGATCTCGCCGATGTCCTTCTCCAGCCAGCGCAGCCAGAGCATCGCCTCATCGGCCTCGCTGATCATGCGCGGTGATGGCAGCGGTCTGCGCATGCGCGGCTCCTGGCCCACCTGATCTGCAAAGCTGTAGGAATATTCAGGCCATGTGCTGATGTAGCCTTGCGGGCGCACTGCCGGCAATGACGCCATGACATCCGCTGCAAGCTCCAGGCGGTCAGCGACCGCGCCCCGCGTCCACTCATCCATTGCGCACCCCCTGCCCTCCGGGCCGCCTGCCATAGAGCTTCTCGCCAAGCTGGCGGACCAATTCCCGCTCGGGCCATGTGAGACGGTCGTCATGGACGCTGACAGCCAGAAGGCCCTGCTCCTTCCAGCCATCGCGTTTGACCTGCTCAGGATCACGGCGGTGACCACCGTACCCCTTGGGTGTGAACCGCATGCAACTCATGCCACACCCCCGTTCGTCTCCAGCGCCCAAAGCAGGATCGCGATGGCATCGGCCTCGTTGTCGTCAGCGGGGTCGAAGCCGCGCGCCCGAACGGCTGCAATCATGGCGTCCTTGTTGGCGTTGCCCTTGCCGGTTGCATGGAATTTGATCGTTCCAACCGGAACGCCCTGATACGGCACGCCGCGCAATTCGCCCCAACTGGTCAATACTGCCAGCAGCCCGCCAAAGACATGGGCTGCGTCGGTCCCGACATGCCGGCGCACTTCTTCGAAATAGATCGCTTCGATCGGGCCGCTGAGCCGGTCGATCTCGGTTAGCCAATTGGTGAAGCGCAGGTAGCGCATGCCACCGCCATCGTAGCGGCGCGGCTTGAAGCAGACGGTGCCGCTGGTGATCAGGCTGTCATAGCCGCGCACGGCCCAGCCGGTGGTGGTGCCCAGATCAAGGGCGAGGATGGTTTTTGTGCCGCTGAAGGGCTCAGGCAGCGGATGGGTCGATATCTGTTCTTGTGTGTTCATTGTGAAGGCTCACGAATTCGAGTGGGCCTTCGGCTTTGGTCAGGACAAAATTACCCCTCCCAATTAGGCCATACAAGAAAATTCGTCCTGAACCGGGTGTCACCACCTCATCAAGAAGGTGGTGACAAAAATAACCATTTAAAAACAACGCTGTCACCACTGTCACCACCTGTCACCACTAAAATCCTTTGTACATATGAGGGAGCATGAATTGGGGACAAAACACACATACATATGTATAAGGAAAGAAGATGGCCGTTGAAGTGGTGACAGTGGTGACACGATTGTTTTTGTTATGTTTTTTTCTGTCACCACTTGACCGTCGAGGTGGTGACAAAGCCAAGGTGGTGACAGCTTGAAACAAAAAAGGCACCCGTTTGGATGCCCTCGCAGATGCGAACACGCGATCAGGCGCGCTGTCAATTATCGGGACAACGGTCAAAAACCTCTCTCATCCGCTCAAGTCCCATTTGTGTTATCAGAACCTCGGTCGGCCTATTAACGAACATACCCGCGCCCTCCCATCGCACATAAGCACGCGGCTGACCCACGCCGGTATCGCGATAAAGATACCTAGCCTGAAACAAGCGCGACAGGAAAACATCGGGTGTAATACCCAGCGAACGCGCTGCGCACGACAGACTTATTCCGGCCTCGGACGCTTGCGATACCGCCATTCGCGCCCTTCCCCTGTCCTGCATTGATATCTCTCCCAATGTCTTGATTTCAGCCAGGCACCGACGCGCATCTGATCCAGCTTGCTCCATTTGGCTGGTTCTATCGCCAGTGCGCCTTCGAGGATTTCTCCGACCGATACATCCCGGATCGGTTCAAGGTGTTCGAACTCTTCGTCCTGCCAGTCATCGACGCCCGCATAGCCGTGATTGACGGGGCGCTTTTCATGGGTCAACCAGCGATCAATCAACCCGTCCCAGGCATCTGACTGGTAGCGCTTGTCCTGCTCAGCACGCGCAGCCTTGAGCAGGTCCTTATCCTCAAGCCACCAGATGGCACCGGCCTTGAACCGGGCCACCGCCTCGGCCCACAGTTGGTCGCGGTCCCGACCCAGCCCTTCAATGTCGATCTCACCGCAGCGGATTGGCCAAAAGCGGCGGTTGCCGGTCTCGTCCCGCAGATAGGTGTCGGGATTGACCGTGCCTGCAAAGACGCATTGGCGTTTGATTTCCACGGTATGGCGACCATAGGGCGGGCGGAACCGATCCGTGGTGCGCGTCAGGAACGCCTTGATGCGCGAGACCTCCGCCCTTCCGATGGCATCCAGCTCGGCGATTTCCACGATCCAGACGCCCTGCATGTGGATGGCCGCGTCCTTCGAGCCGAGATCGGGCAACTCGTCGGTGAACCAGTCTTCGCCGGCAAGGATCTTCAGGGCCGTCGATTTGCGCGCACCCTGTTCGCCTTCAAGGATCAGCATGTGGTCGGCCTTGACGCCCGGACGGAAGATGCGCGCGACCGCCGATATCAACCACAGGCTGCCCATGGCGTGGGTCAGGTCGGTCGGCTCCGCCCCCAGGTATCGGCTGGTCCAGCTTTCCAGCCGGGACGTGCCATCCCAGATCAGAGAGTCGAGATATGAGCGCACCGGGTGGATGCGAGTTTCGCGCGCGACGGCACCAACGGACCGGCCTACGACGAGCGGCGCGACATTGACCTCGCGGTGCTGCAGCCATTCCGCCAGACGGATGTCGTCGCTATCCTCCCACGGGCGCGGATAATCCGGCTCGGTTGCATCCCAGGGCGCGGGGAGCAAAACCACCACCTCCTGGCGGAATTCATCGAAGGCGATGGTG
The DNA here is from genome assembly GCF_052119585.1 of Pseudogemmobacter sp. W21_MBD1_M6. Taxonomy (NCBI): domain Bacteria; kingdom Pseudomonadati; phylum Pseudomonadota; class Alphaproteobacteria; order Rhodobacterales; family Paracoccaceae; genus Pseudogemmobacter; species Pseudogemmobacter sp. W21_MBD1_M6. The sequence continues at coordinate 25,225 of NZ_JBGQOJ010000027.1, forward strand.
CCGGCAAAAGCCGGGTCTGAACCGAGCGCGGTGATCACATTGGCCTCGTTGCGTTCCGGTGTGCCTGACAGATCGAGCCGCAGGCGGTTGGCCCAAGCCGGGCGGGCCGCAGGCTTCATAAGATCGCCGCTGGCGTTCAATCGGCGGCGTAGGACACCAATCTGCTTTTCGAGGATGGACATCGCAATACCGCTGCGCGCCTTGATCAGCATGAGCACATGCCGCTCCTCCATCGGCTCAAGCCGCGCCTTGACGATACGCCCCATCAGCGTTCCGAGCACTGTGAGATCAGGTGGATTGGTGAGTGTCTCCGTCGCAACGGCAAGCGCCTCGACCGGATTTGCTGTATTGGCGGCAGAAGCACGGGGGATGGCGACGGTTGCCCCGGCCTCTGCATTCGCATCCATAGTGGCGTAATCGGCCTGCACCGCCCCTTTGAGCAGATCGTCGTTGAAATCATCGCCGTGCAGTGGAGCCACGATCCGGTTTGGGATATCCGCCATATTGAGGCGATCGGACAGCGTTGCGGCTGCCCGCCGCCCTGCATCGCCCGCATCGGCGTAGATCGTGATTTGCCGCATGCCCTCGGGCCATTTGAACCGCGCCATGCCATCCGCCGAGAGCGTCGCCCAGACCGCCCTGCCAAAAATTGCCCGCGCCGCAAGCGCTGTCTCGATCCCCTCGGCCACACCCAAATGCCCATCGTCCGGCATCGGAAACAGCCGCACTGCAGCCTCGGCAATGCTGCCCAGCATCTTCTTGCCCGCAGGCGCCTTGGCCCTGCCATCGTCGAGCAGGAAGGTACGATGGATTCCGCCCACCGGCTCGCCCGTCACAAGGCGAGGGATGGCAACCATGCCGGGCCAACCACGGCGGCTGTCGTAATCCGTCAGATCAGGGTGATAGAGCAAATCGGGCGACCCGGGATCGGCAAGCCCACGGGCTTGCAGATAAGTCTCAGCCAAACTGCCCGCGAGTGACGCGCAATCGTCGAGGATCCGGCGGATTTCCAGGCTGTGATCAGGGCGCACAGGTGAGGTCGGGCGCGGCCGCATGGCGACGTCACGCTCCATATGGGCCAGCCGCGCCGCCTCGTCGAACAGCCGCCCGTCACTCATGCCGGTGGCATGGTAGATCATATCGACCGGCCCTGCCCGCTCACCCGTGGCAAAGTCAAACCCCCAGCCGGCGTAGGGTCCGTCGAGATGGATGATGCACGACCCCTCGCCGCGGGCCTGACGCCCGGACAGGTCCGCACAGCGCAGAGCTCGTCGGTCCTGTGTCAGCCGCGCCTCGGGAAAGAGTGACGGCAGCCAGTCACGGGCGGTATCCGAAAGCCGGGCCTTGATGACATTCAGATCATGACGGGTGGGTGGTGTCCAAACGTCGTTCAGGTCGATCATGGGGCACCTCAGGCGAGCAGGACAAGGCCACGTTCGGCGCGGGTGATGGCGGTGTAAAGCCAGCGGCGGCGATCAAGATCAGTGCGCCCGAGGCCATCATCCCAGACAATCACGTTCTCCCATTGCGAACCCTGCGCCTTATGCGCCGTGATTGCCCAACCGAAGGTCGCCTCGGTCAGGTGCTTTTTCTCCTTCCAGTCGCGGTCATGGCGACCGCGATCGAAGGCAATATGGTCTTCGAAATGCCCTTTGTAGAACCGCAGCCGGCCGGGTTTGCCAGTGTGGTCTGAAGTCCCGACACGGCGACCATCTTCATCCGTGACCATGGCCGAGAAATAGAGGCTTCCTTCGTCGACGATATCTTCGAGCGTCAGGAACATACCGTTGATAAGTCCCAGATCGTTCTGGTTTTTTAGGCAGATGATCTTTTCGGCAGCACCCGTGGGAAGGATACCGCGCGCCAACCCAGCAGCCCCGCGCATTGCGTTGTTCAGCTGCAGCCGCGTCGCGTTCATGCCGCAAATCAGCTGCCCACCGCGCAGCGCCTGATCCGGCGTGATATCGCCCTTATGCATTTTGGCGACATGGGCATCATAGGTTCCAAAGCCGATAGGCTGCCCCTCGCGTGCCATCGTGGCCAAACGGATGATTGCGCTTTCCGCAGCCTGCCGATGTATCTCGGTCAGCATGATGTCCGGCGCGACATTGGTGAAAGCCCCCTCGCCCTTGATCGGCGGCAACTGCCCCGGATCCCCCAAGACCAGGATCGGTTTGCCAAAGCTCATCAGATCGCGGGCCATCTCCTCGCCCACCATCGAAACTTCATCGAGCACGATCAGCTTGGCATCCGCGGCATCACTTTGTGGGTTCAATGCAAAGCGCGGCTTTTTCATCGCCGACAGCGCCTGACGCATCGCCTCGATCCCGGCCTCTGCTGCCGTGCGGTCGAACCCGGTCAGGGTCCGGATTCCAACCTCCGCCTCGCGAACCTTTCTTGCTGCCGCCTCAATTTCCTCTTCCGTAGCCTCGGTCACCGAATAGATCAGGCTGTGGATGGTACGCGCCGGCGTACCCTTGCGATTGAGAACCAGAGCGGCCTTGCCGGTGAACGTCGCTGTGACAACGCCCGGCACGCAACTGCCTTCCTTGGCGCTGCGGTGCGGCGAGAGGCCAAGCTCGTCGAGCGCAAACTTCAGGACGGTGGACTTCCCCGACCCGGCAAAGCCAAACAGCCGGAATACCTGCTGGTCCTGCGTACGGGTTTCAAACCAGGTCTTGATCTCCCGGAGTGCTGCGGCCTGTTGAGGCGATGGTGTGAAGAGGCTCATGCGACGTGTCCCTTGACGATGTAATCCTTGACCACCCCACCGCACGCGGGGTCGCCGACCTGGCATTGGCGCACAAAGACCCGGCGCCCGTCGGCCAGCTGGCGCCAGTGTCCACGGCGGATATGCCACCGTGGGCTGACATGTGTGCCACCCTGAGGCACGCTCCTGACGCGCAGCCGTTCAGGATCGATGGTGATTTGATGCCAGGTCCAGCCCCGCACGCCTGCTGTGGCGTATTTGCGGCGCTGTGCCGGGCAGATGGAGCGGGGTTTGACCTCCGCCACCTGTGACAGGATGCTCAGAGCGCGCCAGACAATGCCCGTGGCCACTTCACCATAAGTGTTGGCCTCGTCCTCAGCCAGCTTAGGATTTGGATAGCCTTCTGCCAATCCTGGCTCTGTGAACACGGCATGGATCAGGCAGTCCGTCCACTGCCGCCTATGCTTGTCCTTGAAAAAAAAAGCAGCTTCGACACGATCGTCAAACTGGCGCGCATAGACGAGTAAGGCAGAGCGCTGCACATCGCGATCCTTGACCTCGAACACCACGCAAGGATGCGGCAACCGCATTGGCCCTCCCATGATCCGGTGGCGCAGGGCCGCAATTTCGTCACTGTCAAAGCTTTCCTGATCGGGAAAGTAGTAAACCGGCGCGGACTCAATGCCTTTGATGAGAAACCCGAAAGTCGACTTCTTGCGGAACTGAGGTGCCAGTCGCTTGAATTCGTATGCCTGTGGAATCATGGCCGTGCCCTCCAGCAGCGCTGCGCCCAGGCACAGGGCGGATGCCAATGGCCCGCCGCCATGCCGCCCTTGCAGACCACCGACGTGGGCGCGGCCGCCTCGCGCGGCAGCATCTCTTGGGTACGTTTTCGAGGTCGCACAGCCGAAGGCTTGCGATGGGTAGGTCCAGTCTTCCGCGGGCCTCGAGCCATATGCCGATCTCCTGTGCTGCGGCGCGCGTCACGTACGCCTGCCACTCATCCGGGGTCATGGGATCAACTGTTCAGCCAAGCCGGAGCCCCACCCGGGATCGACGCCGGTGCGGCAGTGCCGGGCTGCGCTTGCGCGGCCGGAGAATGCGGCGTGCTGGACCAACCGCCCTGCGCAGGGGCTTGTGCATTCCAGGCGGCGGGCACCTGAGCATTGACTTTGCGCGGCGGCGCGTTGACCGGCTCCGGCGCCACCGCCTCCCCACGCATGATCGCGTCATAGGAGGGCTCATTCGGCAGCACGACATTCGCGATCTTGTTGCTGTCGCGGTAGTTCGGGTTGTCCGAGACCTCCACCATGATGCGCGCGGCGAAGGTGATCCCGTCGAGCTGCTTCAATCCGCCGATCACGCGTTTAATGCGCGCCGCCTCGCTCAGATCATCGGGCTTCAGCCCAAGCGCGCTGTCGACCATGGCGCGAAAGGTGCTTTTCGAGATGTTCCAACCCTTCGACTGGCCCTTTTCATCAAGCTTGCCGCCCGCCACCGTGAAATTCTGCCAGAACTTGCGCCGGGAAAACGGCCCATCGACCACGGTGAATTCGCAATCGAGCATTTTCGCATCGCTGTTTGCAGAGCTCTTCAGAAGGCCCGTATCCATTGCCGTCGCGCCGTTCGTCCCACCGGGGCGGATTTTCATCGTCACTTTGGCGAAGGTCCCGTCCGGGATCAACTCCCCCATCGGGGCCATTTGCGGGGCGGCATCGTTCAGATCGTAACTCATGTGTCCTGTCCTTTCATGATCAGGTGGGAGTGTTGAAATTGGCGGCGGTGACCGGCGCACTCCGCCCATCGATCCTCGCCAACAGCGTGGCAAGATCAGGCGGCTCGGTCATGTCGAGACGACCGGATCGATCTTTCGCCGGCAGACCCCAGGGGTTGCCGGATGTGCAGATCAGACGGCGCTCGGTGGATTTTTCGTCGAGGGTCCATGCCCCCTCGGCGTCTTTTCCAAAGAGCTGCATCGAGATAACCTGATCGACGATGCCGGGGAGTTCGCGCCCCGCTTTTGTGCCCTCCATCTGCGGCACCCAGGTTGATGATCCGAACTCGTCGGTCACCTTCTCCAGCACACCAACGAAGATCACGGTTTTGCCGCGCGCGTGCTGCAGATGTTTGAGCGCCTGGATGACTTCCCGGCCGAGCAGACCGTAGGCGCCGCGCACATCAGGCTTGCCGGTGCGCTCCGAAAATGCCTCGGCCTGTTGCTTGGCATAGGCCATGGCCTGGCGCGTCAGATCGGTGATCGAGTCGACGAAGATGATCGAGCGGTCTTTGAGGAAGTCTTCCAGCCCACTGTCGGCGTATTTTGCCTGCACATGGGCATGATATCCCGCGCCATAATAGCTGTCGGGGTGTTGGGCCGGATCCGGGCCGCCGATCAGGAGAACCAGGTCGCGAAAACCGGAAAAACTCCGGATCGGAATGCTGGGGCCGCGCCAGCCCTGCACAGACTTCATGCCGGCTTCGAGATCAAAGCAGACCGTCTTGTCCTCCGGCAGTGATTTGATCAGCGTGGTTTTCCCCACGCCGGGAGGTCCGAAAATCGCCAGGGATGTCTTGTTTTCTGCAACCGACAGTCGCTCGTCGGCGGTGATGATGCGCAATTCCATGGTGCTCTCCTTGTTGTAGTCGGGACCAACAGTGGCGGGGGGTGACCGGGCGCCGAAGGGGAGCCTGCCCAGCCTTGCGGTCAGGGCGTCCCCGCCGCTGTATTCAAAGGGTTTTCGTGGGCTCGAGCTGAAAGCTGGGCTTGCCGCTGCCAACCGTCCGCGCGGGTTCAAACCCTTCACGGATCGCGTCCGGCCAAGCAGTGTATTTACGCTCAGACACCTTGAAGGCGATGTCGACATACTGCGCGGGATCGCTCCCGGCGGCCCGGATCCGGTCCACCATGGCCGCGATTAGGTCCTGATCCCAATCCACCCGCTTGGGCAGATCAGCGACCACCGTGAAATCACCATCGTCGAACCGCACGGTGCCTGTGTCCTTGCCACAAGCGCGGCGGGCTTCGGTGGCGCGGGTGGCATAACGCACCTCCAGCGCCGTGTTGAACCGCGCGGTTGCCGACTTCAGCTGTCTGGCCGCATGCGCCAGTTCCGCCTGCAGGCTCGCCAGTAATTCGACCGGCATCTGCGCCAACTCGCCCGTCGGCATATTGAGCAGGTCATCCATGCACGGGGTATTTTCAGGGTAAGTCATAGGGTCTCCTCTTCGGGACGAATGGGTTAAGCGGCTGCAGCGAGTTGCTTCACGGCAGCAGACCGCGCCGTCTCCTTTTGCGGGCGGGCGATGACGAGGTAGGCAAAACGGTCCGGTCCAAGACGCTCCTGAACCAGATGCACGCGACCGAGTTCAGCGAGGCGGTAAGCCGCGTCTGCCGCAGCCCTCAGGCCCTCAAGCTCACATTTGGCCAGCTTCGAGACGTTGGCGGTCGTGTCGACCACTAGAAACCCCGTGTGATAAGCCAGTCGTGCACCGGGTTCGGCCACATCGACCCAAGCCATCAGGGTGATTTCCGAAACCGCGACAGCCATCACGACACCCGCAGCTCTGCGAGGTCAGCGGTCAGGTGAAGCCGCTCTCTCTCATAGGCGAGGACATCTTCGAGCCGGTACACGATCCGGCCGCCGATCTTCATGAAGGCCGGACCCGTGCCGACCCAGCGCCAGCGCTCCAGTGTGCGATGGGACAATGTCCAGCGCCGGGAGAGCTCCTTTTGTGTGAAGCAGATCTTGTCTTGCATCGTTGTCTCCAGGTCAGTTCATGGAGCCAAGATGGAAAATTTATCTGTGGGATGTCGTCAGGATCATTGGGGGATACGGAGGGGGATGAATACCGTCATAAAAAAAAGCCGAAAATACAAAGAGGGGGATGATCATCCCCCTCCATCCCCCAGCCTATCCCCTTCCCGTCCCTCATTGAGAGGGATCGCCGCGCCATCAGTCGATGTTGATCCGATAGTTGCCACGGCGATCAGACAGAATCAGATCACGCCAGTTGCCTTTGGATTTGAACACATCCGACATCCGCAGACTTTTCGAACGCGCTTCGGACAGGATGTTCTTGCCGTTCTGCCAGGGCTTCCCGGCCTGTGCCCCTCGATGCAGGGCGCGCACAACCGCCGCCTGGATCGGCCCCAGTTGAAACCGATGCCCATTGCAGCGAACCTCGGAATAGTCGCGCGAGGCTATGAACGCCTGCTCTTCCATATGGCCGCCAACAGAAAATCCCTTTTTTACTTCATAGCGATCACGTTCATCACGCCGCATCAGAAGATCGCCGATCACCACATAATGCGGCTCAGCCAAGCCCCAAATTGCCGCATAATTAGCATCCAGCGCGCGGAATTCACTCAGGTGAGCTTCGCCGGAGCGAAACAGATGAAACACATCACGGGCGTGCAGGTCGACCACACCGCTGAAGAACCGACGATCCGTCGGGATCCGAAAAAGCCGTCCGCCCTCACCCACTTCATAATCACCGAATTCCAAGGGCAGCCCAAACACGCGGATCGACAGGCTCAATTCGTCATTCTCAGCCAGATAGATCAGATCTTCTTCACTGATAGATCACCGCGTCAATATCTCGGAGAGCACAAAATATGACTTTTCAATTTCCATTTTTTTTCCGACTCCCTTGGTAAAATGTTCCGGTTTTGCTCTATCTCCTTGACGAAATCGGATCAATCCAATCTTATCCTATTTTATCCACACCCATCTGGGGACAACATGACCGAACATCACACGCTTGCAGACCGCCTGCAGGCCCGGGCAAACCAGCTTGGGCTCAGCCCTGCCCATATTGCCGAGATGGCCTGTGTGAACCGGTCGTTCGTCTATGACATCCTGCGTGGTCGCTCGACGCGACCTGGACTCGACCGCTTGGCCGAGGTTGCTCAGGTGTTAAAAGTCGAGCTTGAATGGCTGATCCACGGGATCGGTGACGTGGAGGGGCCCTCGCCCTTCATCGAGAACCCTGACGACAGTTTTGTCGCGATCGCGCACGCAGGTGTTCGTCCGTCCATGGGCGGCGGAGCCGTTGTGCTTGAGGAACATGAAACGCCGGGACGTGCTTATCACTTTCGCAGGTCCTGGATCAGGAACGGCCTCAAGGCTTCGCCGTCGCAGTTGCGGATCATGAAAGTCGAGGGCGACAGCATGCAACCGACCCTCTTCGACGGCGACACAGTTCTGGTCGACATGACGCGCAAAGCGCCAAACCCTCCGGGCATCTTCGTCCTGGATGATGGCATGGGGCTTGTCGCCAAACGACTTCAGCATGTGCCGAGCAGCGATCCGCCCTCTGTGTGCATTATCTCGGACAACAAACATTATCCAGAATATGAACGTACCGCCGACGAAGTTCATATCATTGGTCGGATTCGCTGGTTTGCACGGGAGATATAAACGATGATGCATGTCATTATTCGCGTTGACAATGACCGAGGTTTTTCGACACGCCGCCCAGAGCAAGATCATCACGACGGCACATGCAATCAACGCAGCATGCATACCTGACCTTACGCCACCTGACGGGGAGGCGGATTTCTACTTCGTACCAGCCGCCGATCTGGAACAGGCATCGGCTCGGATCGTGGAACGTGTGAACGCCACCTGTTCGCACTTACGGCAGCCCGACGCAAACACGATCAAACACGCCAGAGTTCGCTAGATCCCTATAACCCATTATTTTTAGTTGCTTATCAGGACTGCAATCGCTTCATACTGGGGTATTCAACCCGAAAGGCGCCTCCATGAGCAGCACTGTCAAACCCCCGGTTTCGGGGCCCAATCCCCTGCACCCTGATCGCATGTCAGCGCACGAACGCCGTACTGAGCTCTATATGCTGCTTGCCGCTGGTGCCATTCGGCTGATCAAGCGCGATATCGACGACACATCCGCTGATGGCGCAGATAGTTCGCTACACTTCCGCCCCGTACAGAGCGGTTATGCAGGTCCAACTCACAGGAGATCCGCATGACGACACATGAACCCATCCTCGCCCGCTTGGCAGCTTTGAAGGCTATGACCGTCAACGAGCTGAAGGCCGAGTGGCAAGTGCTTTTTGATGCGCCCGCGCCTAATAACAGCCGGAACTTTCTGGAAAGCCGCCTGGCTTACCGCATTCAGGAACTGACCTACGGCGGCCCCGACCAGGAGACACGTCGCCTGCTGGATCTGCTGGCTGATGAGGTGGAGGGCACGCTGACGCGCAAAGCGCAGATTGCCGACCCACGGAACCCGGTGGTGGGGACTAAGCTCATTCGCGAATGGGACGGCGTGGCGCATACGATCACCGTCCTGAGAGACGGCTTTGAATGGGACGGCCGACGCTACAAGTCGCTTTCAGCCGTGGCACGCACCATCACCGGCACCCGCTGGAACGGCTACCGTTTCTTTGGGCTCCGCGAGCGCAAGCGAGGTGAGACATGAAGGATCTTTCCCCAAAACCCGCCCGGCGCCTGCGCTGTGCCATTTACACCCGTAAGTCCAGCGAGGAAGGGCTCGAGCAGGAGTTCAACAGCCTCCACGCCCAACGCGAGGCTTGCGAGGCCTATATCGCCAGCCAGCGCTCGGAGGGCTGGGCGCTGGTCCGCGACCAATACGACGACGGCGGCATCTCCGGAGGCACTTTGGAGCGCCCAGGCCTGAAGCAGCTGCTCGCTGATATCGAGGACGGGCTGGTCGACGTGGTCGTGGTCTACAAGATCGACCGCCTCAGCCGCTCGCTGATGGACTTTTCCAAGCTGGTCGAGGTTTTTGACCGCAACGGGGTGACATTCGTCTCGGTGACGCAGTCGTTCAACACGACCACGTCCATGGGGCGGCTGACGCTGAACATCCTGCTGTCGTTTGCCCAGTTCGAGCGCGAGGTCACCGCTGAGCGCATCCGCGACAAGGTGAAAGCCTCCCGCATGAAGGGGATGTGGATGGGCGGCTATGTGCCGCTTGGTTACGATGTTCAGGATCGAAAGCTGGTAGTGAACGACAACGAGGCCGCCAAGGTGCGCATGGCGTTCGAACGCTTTGTCGAAATCGGCTCGGCCACCGTCTTGGCTCGGGAACTTCGCCGTGACGGTTTCCGCAACAAGCAGGGCACGCTGATCGACAAGGGCTACCTCTATCGGCTGCTGAACAACCGCGTCTATCGCGGGGAGGCCATGCACAAAGGCAAAGCCTATCCCGGCGAGCATAAGGCGATCATTGACGCACGCCTCTGGGATCAGGTGCATGACATCTTGGGCGAAAGCCCCCGCAAGCGCGCCAATAACAGCCGTGCGCAGACGCCTGCACTATTGAAAGGCCTGATCTTCACCGCCACAGGTGCTGCCATGACGCCCTCCAGCACCAAGAAGGGCACCCGCCGGTATCGCTATTACGTGTCGATGGACCTCCTGAAAAACCGTGAGACGCCCGAGGACGGCATACCTCGGCGCCTGCCTGCTGATACGGCAGAGGCCGCCGTCATCACTGAGATCCGCCGCATTCTCAGGACCCCCGAAACCACGGCGCAGGTGATTGCTGCGCTCGACAGGGAAGACATTTCGCAAGCGGACGCCATCGCCGCCCTGCAGCAGTTCCCGCAGCTTTGGGAACAGCTGTTCCCAGCAGAGCAGGCTCGCATCATTCAGCTGCTTGTCCGGCGGGTCACGGTGACCGCCGAGGGGCTGATCATCGACCTGCGGACCGACAGCATAACGGGCGTCATGCGGGATCTGATGACACCGCGTCAGCTTGAGGTGGCCGAGTGATGGGCGCGCCCGACACGATACAGGTTTTTGTACCCCTCAAATTGCGCAAGAAAAACGGGCGGCCGAAAATCATGCCACCTGCGGACTACCTGCCAAGCGAGGACCAGACCCAAGACCCGCATATTCTTCGCGCCATCGGCCGCGCATGGGCCTGGCGGCGGCGCATGGAGGCCGGCGAGTTCGGGACCGTGCGCGATCTCGCCATCGGTGTGAATTTGGCCGAGCGTCATGTCGGTAGGCAACTGAGGCTGGCATATCTCGCACCGAAGGTGCTGAAGCGGCTGGTCTATAAGCGCGAGGTCACTGCAGTGACGGTCATGCAACTCACCGAAAGTGCGGTGTTGCCGTGGGTGGAACAAGCTGGGGTGGTGTTTGGTGAGACTGCACAAGTTGGCTGAAGCACCCAGACGGCCTGAGCGGAACTCCGTTTGACCTTCAATCGCTGCGTTGCAGATTCACGAGATCTGCCATTCGCTGCAGGAGCACGATCGGGGACAGCTTGCAGCATCTCCTGAAGGGTGATCTGATGCGCCGGATGATCGAAGCTCTGGCTTTGCAGCCATTGGCGATATTGCATCGTCCACGGCTTGGTCCGCTGATAGATCCGTACGTGGCGCAGCATGAAGGCTGAAACGAGCTGGCGTTTGTGCCGCTGGTCCTCTGCCGCGCTTTCCCGAGCCCGAACCAAGTCGCGCATCGCCTCATACGTTTCATCAGGGACCCAGATGGGCGTCAGTTCCCCGGCGCGAAAAAGGCGGGCCAGTCAAATTGCATCCAGCCGGTCTGTCTTTACGCGATCACCGGCACGAACAGGAATCAACGAGGGCGCGACAACACAGCATTCGAAACCGAACGCTCGCACCTGCCGATAAAGGCCATATCCCGTAGGTCCCGCTTCATAGCATACCGAAACAGGGTATCCGTCCGGTCTGACTGCCCTGCCTGCGTGATGGAGTGGGTGATAGTGTCCACCAAAGAAGTGGACATCTTGAG
>NZ_JBGQOJ010000028.1:0-36042 GCF_052119585.1 Pseudogemmobacter sp. W21_MBD1_M6
CAAAGAGCAAAGAGACAATAAAAAACCGAAGCGCAAATCATTAGCGCAACAGATCAACTACCTCTAGATGTTCGTTCATGCACATTTGGGCCTGTTTCCAGTCCGTTCCGCGCCCCGTTGTGCATCACTGCGTCTCCGGTGAAGGGGGTTCTAGGCCTAGTGACCCAGAGTCGCAAGACCTTTTTTTAGTAAAATCGCATTTCGTTGATTTTCTTGTCATAGAGCCCGCGGATCGCCTTGTTTATAAGCATTCTGCGGAAAACTGCCCGATGCGACACCGCTGTAAATCTCCGGATTGGGGGAAATACAGCAGAATCTGGGGCTGCTTGCGGCATTAGATGCCCCATTTCGGGAATCAACCGCCTTGCGACAGATGGCACAAGGCGGTCGCGGTCACTGTGTAAGACGTTCGGTGTCCAGATAGCCGACTTCGGGGCTGACAAACTGATGCGACCGCAACATGGTGCCGGTCGCGCCACGCCAAAAGACGTTGATAAATCGTGTTTCGGTCCCGACGCAGCGTTCCGTGATTTTTGAGGCCTTGTAGGATTGACCGACAATCGTGATCGTCTCCGGCCCGTCCGGCGTCACCGTGCAGACAAAACGGATGCGCTCGATCCGGTCTTCGGGGCTCAGGTAATCGTGGATCCGCACCACATCCTTACCACCCCGCAACATGGCATTGCGCGTGCCGGCCACATCCGCCGCCATAAGGTCAAGCCCCAGACCGCGCGTCGCGACCAGAACTCCGCCCTTGAAAACCAGCCCGATGCCGTCGCTGGTTAGCCATGTTACGGCATCGCCATTTGTGCCCGCCGGCACCATCGTGGCCTGCGCCCCCCGCGACGGGATCGCCGCAAACAGGACCGGCGTCGTCACAGTGGCCAGCACCGCAGGCGTCAGCCCGTCGCGCGGGTCAACCGGTGCCGGCTGTTTGCCAAACCCCGCCGTCACCGTCTTGAGCTGTGCCAGACGGTCCGGCGCACCGGTCCCGCAAGAGGCTAACAGGCCGATGGATAGTCCGATTGCAAGTCTGCGCAGCATGATCATCTCCAGAACCGCCCCCAACGTTTTTCCAGATCGGGACGGTGGGTTGTGCGCACCGCACTATATAGCCGGTCCTGTAGGCCAAGGCGCGCGCCACCATCCCGAAGGATGGGCCGGATCACAGTCTCGAAGGATTTCGTGCTTGGCTTTCCAAGCGCCCAGTCCACCGGAATGGTAAAGGTGATCCCCTTGTCGAATGATCCCTCGCCGAACTCGGCAAACGGCACATCTGTGATCGTGGCGAATGCGCCCAGCTTCCATCCGTTGGCGAATTCGCGCGACAGGGTCAGGGTGCCGCCATAGTCACCGGCAAGATAGCGCCCCAGATCAACCTGCGCATGGTAGCCGTTGCCAAAATCGTAATACGCCGATCCATGACCGGTTAGCACTTCGTAACCCTGAAAACCAAGCCCGAGGTCGAAATCGCGTTGACGCACATAATTGATGTCTGCCCCGAAGGCGAGACGGCTATCAACCGGCTTCCACAGCACTTCCGCCGACAGCCCCCCGAACATCCGTTCCAGATACCCGACCGACACACGGCCATACAACGTCGGGGCCGGGCGGAAGGTATAGCCAAGCGTCAACCGCTCCAGCGTGGGGCGATCATTCTTTGCATAAAGATAGGCATCGCTGCGAACCCTTGGCAGGACAGAGTTCGAAACCCGCTGCGACTGGTCAAGCGTGCCAATGGCCCTTTGCCGGACAGACCCGGCAAGAACCAGACCCGGCACTATTTCGTAGCTGGCGCGGGCCTCGGCGCCGATATCATAGCGGGCAGGGCTGTCGGGGTCGAACAAGGCCAATTCGCCATAGGGGCCGATCGACCAGTTGAACTTTGGGTAAAGGCCATCTGTGACGGAAAAGCCCTGCGCAGCCCCTGTTTCAGCAATGCCGGTCCGTGTGAACATTTTCCACGCACCATTCGGCGCATTCTCGTAGGCCTCAAGGTCAGAGCGGCGCAAAGTGACGGCGGCGGTGGGCACCCCCAGCGAAACAGGTTCGATCACGAATGTCTCGACCGAGGCCGGCATTGCCTGTGTCAGGATCCGCGCGACGCGGCCAATCATCTGTGGCGCAGCCCCGTATGTCTCGTTGCGAACGCGGATGCGGACACGGGTCGCGGACAGGTCCATCGCCTCCAGGGTCAGACCGTCCGCAGCCAGAACCCTGGCCAGACCGGATTGCAGCGCCGATGACGTCTGCGGGCTTTGAGCCCAGCTTTGTACGGCGGCGGCCCCTTGCGCCCGCACCTTGACGGGCACCGGTGCGGGTTCCCGCCCTGTCACCTCCCGCCGTTCTCTGGGGTTCAGAACAAACGTCACAGAGGCCCCGATTTCGCTGCCATATAAGTAGTAACCGGCAAGCTCCACTCCGGTCCAACCCCTGTAGGTCACACCGAAGTTCATCGAAGATTTGCGGTCGATCGTCCCAAGCGCAGTGCGGCGGGTATAGGCATCCGACGAATACTCCGCCTTGAACGACAGATCGGCGGTGTGAAAATATTCGATTCCGCCGAAGGCCGCCGCATCGCCGCTGAACCACTGCTTGGGGTCAAAGGTGCCGCCCTTGCCAACATCGCGCGCGACACGGGTTTTGAGCCCGTCGCTCAAGGCGCCCAAAGGGTTCGCAAAGCCGTTGTGCGACCCAAGCCTGCCCCAGCCCAGACCGGCTGTTGCCCTAACATTGTCGCCGATGCCCTTGGTCGCGACGACATATTCGCCGGTATAAAGGCCGGTGCCGATAAAATCCCTCAGGCCGACCGCGACAGCAGGGCGGTATGCCCCCTCTTCGATCAGCCGGTAGCGCAGATCAAAACTGCGGTCCCATGTACGACCGGTGCCGGGGCCGGTATATTCGTCTATCGTCGCGTATCTGAAACTGCCCGAAAGTCTGGGCGAAATCTGGAACGACAGCGTTACACGCGCCTCTCCGTTGAAGGTGCCGACCGACTGGGAAAACTGCGCATCCGGTGCGCTGTCGGCGGTGGGCATTTCGATCAGCCCGGCCTCGCCGAAAATGTTCACAGTCGGCGGGATCAGCTGTTCCGCAACGACCGCATCAGCGCCACCAACAAATCCAAGGCAACCCCACAAAGCCTTCAATGAAACCATCTTCGTCAATATACTCGCCCCGTCACCCCAAATTACTCCCGCTTTATGCAGCAGCCCTGTCAGGTTTGCTATGCTCTCAGGCCTTATGACCCGAATGAACGGAAATACGTGTCGATCCTGTCACGCCTGATTTCGCCAAATATATGACACTATATATACGTCATATACGTCAGCAATTTTTCCGGCCCCGTCTGGCGCTTTCCCGGCGAAGCCCGTATCCCGCAACACATCTTATAGCTCCAAAGGATTCTCGCGATGCGTCTCGTAAAAAACGCTATTTCTGCCGCTCTGATCGCCCTAAGCCTTGCCGCCCCGGCCCATGCGCAGACCGCGAACACGCTTTACGTCTCTGCAATCCCCGACGACGACGAAACCCGCCTGACAGAACGGTTTGGCAAAGTCGCCGCCTATCTGTCGGAAAAGCTGGGCGTTCCGGTCGAATATATTCCGGTCAAAAGCTACGCCGCCTCGGTCACCGCATTCCGCAATGACCAGATCCAGCTGGCGTGGTTCGGCGGCCTGTCCGGCGTTCAGGCACGGTTGGCGGTTCCGGGGTCCCGCGCCATTGCGCAGGGTGCCGAAGACGCGACCTTTGTCACCTATTTCATTGCCAATACCGCAACCGGCCTGACCGAGGCCGACAGCTTTCCCACAGGCATCGACGGCATGCGCTTTACATTCGGGGCGCAGACTTCGACGTCGGGGCGGTTGATGCCCGAATTTCACATCCGCGAGGCAACGGGCAAAGCGCCAGAAGATGTCTTTTCCGATGTCGGCTTTTCCGGCGATCACGGCCAGACCCTGCGTCTGGTTGCATCGGGCGCCTACCAGTTGGGTGCGCTGAACTACACCGTATACGATCAGGCCGTCGCCGACGGCGCGCCGGAAATCGAATCCGCCAAGGTGATCTGGAAGACACCCGCCTACCCCGATTACAACTGGACGATCCGCGGCGATGTCGATGCCCGCTTTGGCGAAGGGTTCGCCGACCGCGTTCAGGCCGCCTTGCTGGACATGAGCGACCCTGACCTGCTGGCCTCTTTCCCGCGCACAGGCTTCATCCCCGCCGACAACGCGCTTTATGCCCCGATCGAGGCGACAGCGCGGCAGCTCGATCTGATCGAGTAAGGCAAGACCATGCCCCAGCAATCGCCTTTGGTCCGGTTCAACGGCGAAACGATCCATTGGCAGCAGACCCCCGCGCTGCACGACATCCGCCTCGACCTGTTCGCAGGCGAACGGGTGGTTCTTCTGGGGCGCAGCGGCGCGGGGAAATCGACACTGCTCGGGGCGCTGCGGCGCAAGCTGGAAACAGCGCGAACCGCGCCACGCCTTGCGCTTGTGCCGCAGGACCACGGGCTGGTGCCGCAGCTTTCCGTTCATCTGAATACCTATATGGGCCGGCTGGACGATCACGGGGCCGCCTATAACCTTGCCAATCTTGTGCACCCGTTCCGGCGCGAACGGGCCGCTGTCGCCCCCTGGCTGGCCACTGTCGGACTGAACGGGCTGGACCGTCGTGCGGTCGAAACGCTGTCGGGCGGACAGCGGCAGCGCACCGCCCTTGCCCGCGCGCTGTTTCGCGGCGGCGATGTGGTGCTGGCGGACGAACCGGTCAGCGCCGTGGACGCGACACAGGGCGCCGCGCTGCTGGATGCGCTGAACGCCCGCTTTCAGACGGTGGTGCTGGCGCTGCACGACACCGATGCCGCCCTGCGCATCGCCACCCGCATTGTCGGACTGCGCGCAGGCCGGATCACGGTCGACGCGCCGGTTGCCGCGGTGACCGCAGAGGACATCGCAGCCCTGTATCAGGGCACATAGGCAGGTGCGCAGACCTTTGGCGCATGACAAATCCCGCATCGGGCGCAGGGCCGTGATCCTTGGCTTTGCCCTGCTGACGCTTCTGGCGCTGGGGTTTGCCGATCTGCGGATGCTTGCACCCGACGCCTCTGCCACGCTTGCGCGTCTGGCAGAGGGGCTGCTGCACCCCGAGTTCGGCGACATCCCCGCACTGGTCCATGCCGCCGCCCTGACCTTGGCCTTCGCGCTGTGCGGGGTGTTTATCGGTGCCGCCGCAGGGCTTGGCCTTGCGCCCTTCTATGGCTTCGGCCCCGTCCGGCATCTGTGCATCGCGGTACGCGCAGTCCATGAATTGTTCTGGGCGTTGCTGCTGATGCAGGTCACCGGTCTGTCGCCCCTGACCGGCGTTCTGGCCATCGCCCTGCCCTATGCCGGCATCTTTGCCAAGGTCTTTGCCGAATATCTGGACGAGGTCGACCCGGTCGCCGCCAACGCCCTGCCCGCCAGAACATCGCGGGTTTCGGCGCTGCTTTTTGCCCGCCTTCCGCTCGCCCTGCCAGACATGCGCACCTATGTCCTTTACCGGCTGGAATGCGGGTTGCGGTCGGCGGCGGTGCTGGGGTTTATCGGGTTGCCGACCCTTGGGTTTCTGCTGGAAAGCTATTTCCGGCAGGCCCATTACCCGCAGGCCATGGCGGTTCTTGCGGTCTATCTTGCGCTGATCCTGCCGTTGCGCGTCTGGATGCGCTGGCCGCTGGCGCCGCTGTACCTTGGCATTTCCGTCTGGCTGCTTGTGCGCATCCAGATCCCCCCGATGGGCAGCGGCGTATTGCGCCGGTTCCTGACCGAAGACATCGTGCCCGCGCCCCTGCGCAGCGGCGGCTGGCTGAACCTGGGCGGCTGGGGGGATTTCACCAGCTGGCTCTGGCGGCTTGCCACCGAACAGGTGCTGCCCGGCATATGGGTCACGCTGGTCCTGTCACAACTGGCGCTGGCGCTGGCGGCAATGATCGCAATTCTGGCCTTTCCGCTGATCGTGCCGCGTGTCACCGGGCGCATCGATGCTGCTTTGGCACACGCGGGTCTGGTGCTTGGCCGGTCCATCCCGGATTACATGCTGGCCTTTGTGCTGTTGCAGGTGTTCGGCCCGTCCATGCTGCCCGCGATTATCGCCCTTGGCCTGCACAATGGCGCGATCATCGCGCATCTGATGGGGCGACAATCCGAACATCTGTGCGACACCCTGCGCCCCGATGCGCCGCGCGGCTTTGTCCTTTGGGGGTTCGAGCTGTTGCCCAGACAGTTCGGCAGCTTTGTCGCGCTATGCCTTTACCGCTGGGAGATCATCGTGCGCGACAGCGCGATATTTGGGCTGCTCGGCGTTGCCACACTGGGCTTTCATGTCGACGCCGCGATCCAGCAAGTGCGGATCGACCGGGCCGTCGTGCTGCTATTGGCGATGGGCGGTCTGACGCTGGCTATCGACACCGTCTCGACCCACCTGCGCAAACGGATGCGTCTGGCCAAACTGCCCACCGAAGACATCGCATCCCCGCGATAGCCCGCGCGGCTTTTCCGTTACTCAGCAGGCCAAGGCGATCCTGGCTGTGGGCGGCGCGTCGGGAACCACCTTTTTGCCGGATTCGATTGCATCCAGCGTGATGAAAAAGGTCGTACCCTTTCCCACTTCGCTTTCATAGGCGATGCTGCCGTCGTGGCCATCCAGAATGTGCTGTGTGATGCTCATCCCCAATCCGGTTCCACCGATCTCGCGTTGAAGCGACGCATCGACCTGGGTGAATTTTCCGAACACCAGACGCTCCGAGTTTTCCGGAATGCCGCGCCCGTTATCCCTGACGGCGATGCGCGCCTTGTCTTGCACCCGCTCCAGCACGATCTCAATCTCTCCGCCTTGATAGGAAAACTTCGCCGCGTTAGAGATGACATTGGCCAACACCTGCAACAACCGGCCATAATCGCCATTGACGAACAACGGCTCGTCCAGTCCTTTGGCGTGGATCTTGACCCCCAGCGAATTGCAGTAACTCTCGTTCGCCTCGACGGAATCCCGCACAAGTTCCGCCATATCCATCGGCACACGCACAAATTCGGCCTGCCCCGCCTCGTATTTCTGAAGATCCAGAAGATCGTCGATCAGGAACGACAGGCGGGTGCTGTTCTTATGCGCGATCTCGACCAGTCTGGCGACCTTGGGGGGCACCTCGCCCAGAAAACCGCTCTCGATCAGGCCAAGCCCCCCCTTGATAGAGGTAAGCGGCGTGCGCAACTCATGGCTGACGATGGAGATAAATTGCGACTGCACCGCATAGGCGCTAGCCACGCGGTCACGTTCCTGCCGCAGCTCTTCCATCTGGCCCAGTTTTGTCTGGTAAAGCCGCAAGAACACGCGCGAGCAGTCCACCATAAAATACAGGATAAACACGCATGTCGCGAATTGCAGCCACAGGAACGGCGCGGGCGACGGCCATTCCGCCCATAGGTCATGCGCCGGAATGTAAACAAACGCCGCCCCGTAGATGACCAGTCGGGCAATCAGAACCCGCAACAACTGATGGTTGTTCATGGCCGCAAAGATCGATGCGGCAAACAGAAAGAACAGAGGTGTGAAATGCGTGGCGATGCCTTCTTCGCGGGCCACGAGCACAACAAAAAGACTAACTGCGATTGCGCTCAGGACGGAACTGAGGGTCAGAAGGTTCAAAAAAACCGGGCCCTTCTTCCGGTTCACGCCATCCCACGCCAGAACACGCTTGGAAATGTAGTAGTCGAACAATTCGGTGCTAAGGCTAATCACATAACAAAACAGGGCAATTTCGGCGCTATAGAAGAACCCAATCAAAAGGGATGCGCCGACGAACATCGCCTGGCGCTGCCATATAAGACCAAGTCCACCGCGGACAAAGTCCTTTAACCGCTGTTCGATATTATCCATCCTTCGCATATGCCTTGCATTCGCCGTAAAGGTAAGCGGGGTTCTACATATTCGACCCGCTCGATCCTCTAGGCGCGATCCAACCACAGAGGTGCACATTAATAGCACACTCTCCCGTAAGGAGATCAATACTTTTCAAGATTGGCACAACTGTGGCGGCAACACGTTAATTTAGATACGATAAGGCGGGCCTCGGAACACTCTTCTGTGACTGCGCTAGTGACGCACCGCCGAAAGATGCATCAGCGCAACCTGGTTCGATGATCCGTCGATTTCCATCTCTGGACCGGCGGCCTCGGCATCAAGCCCCAAGCGACCGATCCAGCGGGACCAAACGACCGGCACCAGTCCAAGCACCTGTTTTGCGCCCAACTCGCGCGAGGCCGTGATCATTTCCTGCATCAGACTGGCCTGAACCTGCATCCGAAGCTTGGCAGGAACGGATTGCGACACGAACACACGCGACGATTCCCACACATCGGGCGACACCGGCGCCTCGAAGTTCAACAGGTTCGACGGGATAGAGGCAAGCAGACCCTTCTGCGCGTCACGGATCATATAGGAATAGATGCCGCACCGCGCTGTTGTGGGCGTCAGCCGGATACCCGCCAGAATTTCACCGCCCCGATGCACCGCGATCCAGCGGCTGGCGGGTGTGTCGTATTGGTCGTATTCCATCCCGCCCGCCTCTGGCAGATCCCACCGGTTTTGCACGATGAAACTTTGCCTGCGGGCCCTCAGAAGATTGGCAAACAGCTCGCCGTGGGTGTGCATGTTTCCAAAAGAGATCGTTGTCGATTGCATGTATAGTCACCTGACTTCGTTTGACGCATTAGGTCGAAAAATTGCCATACCGTTACTGCCGACCTGGGCGGCCCTTTGTGCGGCGCTCACCGAACGGGGCCGCAGAGTCACAATTTGATTAAGATCTCCTTAACGCTGCCCAATGTTTTGCGCTCTCGCCTCATAAGGGTGAACCACTCATCCTTAGATTGCGAGGAAAATGTTTGAAACAAGGCAAATAGAGGCAAAAATGTGGCAAATCCTACAGCATCGATGCACTGGGCTTTGATTCGGAAATCGCACATCACAACATTTGGTTGTTCACGATATATGAAACACAACCTATGTGTTTGCGGTAAATTACTGAAAAAATTTAAGTATTTTAAAAATGACAGAATCGCCCCGGCTCACCGCGTTCTGCCCATTCGCCGCACCCCGCAGCCCGTCACACGGAACAAGGGCACAACCCGTTGCTTCCGTTGATCCGAACCAGTGTCAGGGATCACAGCTGACAACACATCTTTAGGCTGTGGGAAAATCACCCGCCGCAACCCTTCCCCTACCCTGCCCTTGCCCAGCTTTGCGAGGAACAAGCTTTAGCCACAAAAACAATAGCATTTGACCATCAAAAAGCTAAAATGCCCTGCGAAACATGTCGGCATGAGGAACAAGGTCCATTCATTCAACCCCGAAAGACCCGACATGCTAGATGCACTTGATCGCGCCAGAGAAGCCTTCATCGAGATAGAGGCCGAGGGCGCGAATATGACCGATGTGCAACTGTCCCAAAGCACGTCTTACGCCCGGCTTCTGAACGCGGGCATCGCCTTGGGTCTTACCGGCGGACGGCCCGCGATCGACTGGGCGACAGCCAATCTTTTCCCCCATGACCCGCCCCGCACAGATCGCGCCAAAATCCTGCTTCAGGAATGGTGGTCCGGCGTCGGCGATTGGGATACCCCCTGTGATGCGCAGGTCCGGTTTAACGGCGCCACGCACACCCTTCATTGAGCCAGCAAAGACCCCGCAGGCATTCACCCGGCGTCGGACGTCTCGCGCTCTGCATCCAGTTCTTCGAAACGGCTGCGGATGTTCAGCACAAGATGTTCCAGATGGCTTTGGATTTCGGCCTGCACCTTGGCCGGATTGCGCTGCTCCAGTCCCTCGACGATCATGCTGTGCTGACGCAGCACCCGATCCCGGCTGCGGCGCTGGCTTGCCGACAAATACCGCGCGCGCCACAGGCGGGACAAATAGGCATTATGGGTTTCTGCCAGCGCGGGGTTCTGCGACGCGCGGGCAATGGCAATGTGAAAGCTCATGTCGATTTCGAACAGGTCAAGCGTATCGACGTGATCGTATAGATCCGACATTTTCTCGTGCAGGGCGCGGATCTGCGCGATTTCGTCATTCGACGCATTCTTGCAGGCCAGTTCCCCTGACAACAGTTCCAGCGCACGCAGAACGTCGATGGCATCGCTGATTTCCTTCAGCGACGGCGTCGCGACAATCGGGGTCCGCGAGGGCCGAAGAACAACCAGCCCTTCTTTCGCCAGAATACGAATCGCTTCGCGCATCGGGGTCCGGCTGACGCCCATCTCATTGGCGTTATCGCGTTCCTTGATGGTGGAACCAGGCGGCAGCTTGCCGCGAAGGATGTCGCGCCGCAGCTGATTGGCGATGTCGTCTGATAGGGTTGTCTCCACCGGCCACCTCTTTGTTTTATAGCTTAAGCTATTGAAATTCCTTCACTGCAGTATCCGTAAATATAAGCGGGTTCAATTTTTATCATTTGGTATACCAAAATTTGTTGCTTGTCGATAGCGACCCCGCTAGCGTCTGACTACGGAACACGAAACCGGTGCGAGCGCGGAGGAGCGCGGTCGCGACGAGAACGAGCGCGGCAAACGCGCAATCAGGGAGGACGACATGAAACTCACGACTATCCTTAAATCGGCAGCAGTGGCCGCTGTTATCGCCAGTCCGGCATTTGCGGAAACGGTTCTGCGGGTCCAGACGCACTATGCCCCCGAAACCGTGTCGGGCAAGTTGGCCGGCCAGTTTGTCGATGACATCCAGACCATGTCCGGCGGCGACATCAAGATCGAGATGTTCTATTCGTCTTCGGTCGTGGCCACGGTTGAGGCCTTCGATGCTGCCGCGAACGGCATTCTGGATTGCGACATGACCGGCGGTGCATACCAGACCGGCAAAAACCCTGCGTTCCAGTTCGTTGGCGACATCATGGGCGGCTATGACACCCCCTATCAACAGCTGTCCTGGCTGTATTACGGCGGTGGATACGACGCGGCGCAGGCGCTGTATAACGAATACGGCATGCAGCTGATCGGCTGGTGGATCTATGGCCAGGAATCGATGTCCTCGTCCAAGCCGCTGAATGGCCCCGACGATCTGAAGGGCTGGAAATTCCGCTCGCCTCCGGGTCTTGAAACCGAAATCTTTGCAAACCTCGGCGCATCGCCGATCGTGATGGATTTCACCGAGATCTTTACGGCGCTGGAAACCGGCATCATCGACGGTGCCGATGCGTCGGGTCTGGCGAACAACGTGGGTCTTGGTCTTTACGACATCGTAAAGCACGCGACATTCCCCGGCTTCCACTCGATGCCGTCCGACCACTTTGCCTGTAACAAAGTCGTCTGGGATGGTCTGACCCCCGCGCAGCAGCGCATCATCGACACCGCAATGCAGAAACTGTCGCTGCAAACCGCGCTGACCTTTGAAAAAGCCAACGCAGAAGCCGCCGCAAAGCTGCGCGCCGATGGCGTGACGCTGTATGATTGGTCGGCAGAAGACCGCGCAGCATTCCGTGAAGGCGCTCAAGCAGCATGGGAAGGCTGGGCGCAGAAAACCCCCGAAGCCCGTGCACTGGTTGACAGCCACAAGGCCTATCTTGCCCAGCTTGGACTGCTGGCAAACTGATACGCTGACCGGCCACAGGGCCGGTCAAACCAGACCTGTGGTGAGCCTTCGTGGCTCACCACTTGCTATACGCATCACAAAATAACGGGAGATTGGGCATGCAACACGAGAGTGTATGGCTTGGGGCAATGCGTGGGCCCGTCAAAACCGCCATGATCGGCACGATCGCGCTGACGCTTGCGGTTGCAGCCTGGCTGATCGCCGGCCATTTCCTGAAACAGGACGCCTACAGCATGTATGACATGCTGCGCCCCGCTGGAAAACCGGCCGTGCAACTGATGCTGATCTCTTTGACCAGCGCGTTGATGTTGGCCTCTGTTTTCATGTCTGACCGGATCGCAACCATCGAACCCCGCCCCGAGGGCTTTTTCGATGTCCTGTCCCTGATCACCTCGCGGCTGGCGATGATGGGCGTCATATTTGTTGTGCTCGTGATGTTCTACGAAGTGATATCGCGGTATGTGTTCAACAATCCGACCCTCTGGGCAAACGAGCTGTCCCTTTGGATCGCCGCCTTTGTCTTTCTGCTGGCAGGCCAATACGCCATGCAACAACGCAGCCACATCCGCATCTACATCATCTACGACATGATGCCCCGCTGGGCACAAAAGCTAAGCGACTGCATTTCTGTTGCGCTGATCTGGGTCTTTTGCTTCTGCCTGATCTGGGGGGGCTTCAACGAGGCGCGCGACAAGATGCTGCGCATGGAAACCTTCGGCACATCCTGGAACCCGCCCATTCCCGGAACCCTTAAACCCGCCATCCTGTTCATCATCGCCCTGGTCGCAATTCAGGCCATCTCGAACCTGATCGCCGATTGGCATAAGGCGCCGGAACACCACTCCCCGGCCGACGACATCGACGAGACGGAAATCGAGAACATTCGTAAAACGCTGGAGGAGCCAAAGAATGGTTGATATCGGCACCCTAAGCCTGATCCTGTTGCTGGCGATGTTCGCCCTGCTTGCGATCGGCATGCCACTTGGCTTTGCCTCTGCTTTCCTTGCGGTTGCGACACTTGTGATGAAATTTGGCCCCGACCTGTTGTTCCAGGACTTTGGCCGTGGGCCATTTTCGGTGCTTGGTCAGGCCGTTTATCGGCAAATGACGAACTATGTCCTGATTTCGGTTCCGCTGTTCATCTTCATGGCAGCACTTCTGGAAAGGTCCGGCATCGCGCGTGACATGTATTCGTCGCTGAATGTCTGGCTTAGCCGGACACGCGGCGGCATCGCCATCGTCACCTCGATCATGGCTGTCGTCATGGCGGCCATGTCGGGCATCATCGGCGGCGAGGTGGTTCTGCTGGGCCTGATCGCCCTGCCCCAGATGTTGCGGCTTGGCTACAACCAGAACCTTGCCATCGGGACGATCTGCGCCTCCGGCTCTCTTGGCACCATGATCCCGCCGTCGATCGTTCTGATCTTCTACGGGCTGGTCACCGAAACCTCGATCAAGGCACTGTTCACCGCGTCGTTCCTGCCCGGTTTCATGCTGGCGTCGTTCTTTATCATCTACATCATCGTTCGCACACAGCTGAACCCCGAAGACGCGCCGCTGCCCGAACCCGATCCTTCTGATCCTGCGGGCCGTGAAAAGGGGCTGATGTTCCTTGGCTTCCTGTCTTGCCTGACACTTGGGGCCAGCGCCATTCTGGCGGCACGCGCCCTGTTCTTTACCGCGACCGGTGGCAACACCGTGACCGAAGGCGTGGACCCGATTGCCATGGGCATGGTGTCCGACCTGCCCTGGCTGGCAGGGGCCGCGCTGATCTCTCTGGCGTTGATCTATCTGGTCATCGGCCGCGAGCGGACAAAGCAGGGCTGGGAGATGGGCAAGGGCCTTGTCGCCCCGATCGTCGTCATCGGCGTTGTTCTTGGGTCGATCTATGGCGGCATCACCGGCATCACCGAAGCGGCGGGCATGGGCGTGATCGCGGT
Organism: Pseudogemmobacter sp. W21_MBD1_M6; assembly: GCF_052119585.1. Lineage (NCBI taxonomy): Bacteria > Pseudomonadati > Pseudomonadota > Alphaproteobacteria > Rhodobacterales > Paracoccaceae > Pseudogemmobacter > Pseudogemmobacter sp. W21_MBD1_M6. Next base: position 13,584 of record NZ_JBGQOJ010000028.1, read on the forward strand.
TTTCGTGATCGGCACGATGCGGCGTGAAATGACATTCGAAATCGTCTGGGATGCGTCGATCAGAACGCTGAAATCCACGGGCACGATCATCTGGGTCACCATCGGGGCCGCAGCTCTTGCCGCCGCCTATACGCTGGTCGGTGGCCCGACCTTTGTGGCGAACGCCATCGTCGGGGCAGAACTGCCGACGATGGGCATCATTCTGGTGATGATGTTGATTTTCCTGATCATGGGCATGTTCATGGACTGGGTTGGGATCGTTCTGTTGATCATGCCGGTGTTCCTGCCTATCGTCCTGAAACTGCCGATCAACGAGATCGGCCTGTTCGGAGAGCTGGAGTCACGCCATGTTGCGGTCTGGTTCGGCGTGGTCTTCTGTATGAACATGCAGGTCAGCTTTTTGTCGCCCCCCTTTGGTCCGGCTGCCTTCTACCTGAAGTCCGTCGCGCCGGCGCATATCTCGCTGACCGACATCTTTCGCGGGTTCCTGCCGTTCATCGCGATCCAGTTGCTGGCGCTGTCCGTGCTGCTGATCTGGCCACCGATTGTAACGCTGTTCCTATAAGCGTAACACCGGATAAATATGGTTCGGGGCGGTCAGGTGCCGCCCCGAACCAGTCACATTTTTGAACCCGCGCACGAGACAATGATGAAAACAGTTCGCCTATCCCCCGCAGATAATGTCGTGACGGCCATCACCACCCTTGCATCGGGAGATCATGGCGCGACATCGCAGATTCCGACCGGCCACAAAATGGCGACCGAGGCAATCGCACGGGGCGCGCCCGTTCTGAAATACGCGCAGGTCATCGGTTATGCCGCGACCGACATCGCGGCGGGCGATCATGTGCATGTCCACAATCTGGAATTCCGCGCCGTATCGCAGCAGTATGAATTCGCCACCAACCTGCGCCCCGCCCTGCCCGCCACAACAATCGACACCTTCATGGGGTATCGCCGCGCCGATGGCCGCGTCGGCACCCGCAACTATATCGCCGTGCTGACCTCTGTGAACTGTTCCGCCACCGCCGCGCGGATGATCGCGGCGCATTTCACCGACGAAAAGATGCGCGACTATCCCAATGTCGACGGCGTTGTGGCCTTTGTGCATGGCACAGGGTGCGGCATGGCCGGTGACGGTGACGGGTTCGAGGCCCTGCAACGTGTGATGTGGGGCTACGCCCGCAACCCCAATGTCGCGGCTGTTCTGATGGCGGGCCTTGGCTGCGAAATGAACCAGATCGACTGGTTGATCGAGGCGTATGGCCTTGTTCCCGGCCCCCTGTTCCAGTCGATGAACATCCAGTCCGTCGGCGGTCTGCGCAAGACGGTCGAACTGGGCATCAAAAAGATCGAAGAGATGCTGCCGATCGTGAACAAGTCCACCCGCAGCGCCTGCCCCGCGTCGGAACTGATGGTGGCCTTGCAATGTGGCGGATCGGACGCGTGGTCCGGCATCACCGCCAACCCCGCTTTGGGCCATGCCTGCGACCTGCTGGTCGCGCAGGGCGGCACCGGCGTGCTGGCCGAAACACCGGAAATCTACGGTGCCGAACACCTGCTGACCGCCCGCGCCACCGACAAGGCCGTCGGCGAAAAGCTGATCGGGCTGATCGACTGGTGGGAGGATTACACCAAACGCAACCTCGGCTCGATGGACAACAACCCAAGCCCCGGCAACAAAAAGGGTGGCCTGACCACCATTTTGGAAAAGTCGCTGGGCGCTGCGGCCAAGGGCGGCACGACGCCCCTGACCGGCGTTTACAAATACGCCGAGCCGGTCACAAAACCCGGATTCGCCTTTATGGACAGCCCCGGCTATGATCCCGCCTCTGTCACCGGCCAGATCGCCAGCGGCTGCACGCTGGTCGCCTTTACCACGGGTCGCGGATCGGCCTTTGGCGCGAAACCCTCGCCCTCGATGAAGATCGCCACAAACACCACGATGTTCACCCGCATGACCGAGGATATGGACATCAACGCAGGCCGCATCCTGACCGATGGCGCCAGAATTGAGGAGGTCGGGCGCGAGATCTACCAGATGTTCCTGCGCGTGGCATCCGGCGAGCAAACCAAATCAGAGGCGCAAGGCCTGGGTGACTTTGAATTCGTGCCATGGCAAATCGGCGCCGTCATGTAGGCCGCCCTGCCCTCACCAAAACCAAAGGAATAGCACATGACCAAACCAACCATCGGATTCATCGGCCTTGGCCTGATGGGGTCAGCCATGGTGCAGCGCCTGTTGGACTGTGGCTATGCCCTGCATGTTCTGGGACACCGCGACCGCACCGGAATTGACGCCGCCGTCGCGCGCGGCGCTGTCGAGGCACCCGATGCCAGAACCCTCGCGGCGGCAAGTGACATCGTGATGCTCTGCATGGGCACCTCGGATCAGGTAGAGGCGCGGGTGTTCGGGCCGGACGGGGTGCTGGCCGGCATCGGCGCGGGCAAGACCGTGATCGACTTCGGCACCTCCCTTCCTGCCTCGACCCTGAAGATCGGCGCAGAGATGGCTACGCGCGGCGCCACCTATCTGGACGCGCCGCTTGGGCGCACACCCTCGCACGGGCGCGACGGCAAACTGAACATCATGTGCGCCGGCGACGATGCCACCTTTGCCCGCGTAAAGCCGGTGCTGGACGATCTGGGCGAGAACGTCTTTCACCTTGGGGCGCTTGGCTCTGGCCACACGATCAAACTGATCAACAACTTCTTCGCCATGACCACCGCCTGCGCCATGTCAGAGGCATTCGCCATGGCCGACGCGACCGGCATCGACCGCGAGGCGCTTTACAACGTCATGGCCGCTGGTCCGCTGAGGTCGGGCATGATGGATTTCATCCGCAACTACGCGTCGGATGGCCGGATCGACCTTGCGTTTTCGATCGCCAACGGGGCCAAGGATGTTGGGTATTACCGCACAATGGCCCAGGATCTGGGCGTTCACTCGCGCATGTCCGGCGCCGCAAGCGAGACCCTGACCGAAGCAAAGGCAAACGGGTTCGGCGACAAGATGATACCGGAAATGGTCGATTACCTCGCCCAGCACCTGAAGGATTAACCGCATGAGATTACAGGGTAAAAAAGCCTTTATCACCGCAGCGGGCCAAGGCATAGGCCGCGCCATCGCCGAGGCCTATATCGCAGAAGGTGCCATCGTCACCGCGACCGACCTGAACGGCGACCTGCTGACCGGGATCGGTGCCGCACATGCCTTTGCGCTGGATGTCACCGACAAGGCCGCGCTGCAATCCGCCGTCACAGCCGCCGCCCCTGACATTCTGGTGAACTGCGCCGGGTTCGTCCACGCCGGCAGCATCGCCGAGGCAACAGACCCAGAGTTCGACTTTGCGATGAATCTGAACGTCAGGTCGCAATTCCATTCGATGCAGGCCGCCCTGCCCGGCATGGTGGAACGCGGCACTGGCGCAATCGTCAATATCGCCTCGGTCGCCTCGTCGATCATCGCCGCCCCGAACCGCTTTATCTACGGCATGTCCAAGGCGGCGATCATCGGCATGACCAAATCCGTGGCGCTGGACTATGTCGCGCGCGGCATCCGCTGCAACTGCATCTGCCCCGGCACGATTGAAAGCCCCTCGCTTCAGGATCGGCTGCGGGCAACGGGCGACTATGACGCCGCCCGCGCCGCCTTTGTCGCCCGTCAGCCGATGGGCCGCATCGGCCAACCCCCCGAAATCGCGGCGCTTGCGCTGTATCTCGGTTCTGACGAAAGCTCGTTCACCACGGGTCAGGCGCATGTGATCGACGGCGGTTGGGCGACCGGCTAGGGCCGCGCACCTCATGGCAACGGCCACCCCCCGCGAGGATAAAACCGCCCTTGGACTTGCGGCCATGGCACTGGCGGTTCTGTTTTTCACGATGATCGACACATCGGCGAAATGGCTGCTGTTGGCGGGTCTGCCCGCGCTTCAGATCGTTTTCGCCCGCTATGCCGGCCATTTTCTGATGTCGCTGATCATGTTCGTGCCAAAGCACGGGCTGGCGCCGTTCCATTCCAACAGCCCCTGGAAGCAGTTTCTGCGGTCCGCGTTCCTGCTGGGCAGCACGATCCTGAATTTCACCGCGTTGAACTATCTGCCGATCACCGTCACCACCACGATCATGTTCGCAGGGCCGATCGCGGTGACACTGTTGTCGATCCCCATTCTGGGAGAGGTCGTAGGCCGCCAGCGGATCATCGCCGTCTGCACCGGTTTCATCGGTGTGATCGTGGTGATGCAGCCCTGGGGCGTGTCCTTTCACCCTGCGATGCTTCTGTCGTTGGCCGCGCTGGTCATTGCCGCGCTTTATTTCATCATGACGCGCATGCTGGCGGGCGTGGAAACCAACGCCACCAGCCAGATCTGGAGCAGCGGCATCCCGACCCTGTGCATCGCGCCCTTTGCCTGGCAGCATTGGGTCTGGCCCAGCGGGCCGCTGGAAATCGCCGTGTTTTTCGCCATCGGGGCCTTCGCCGCCTTCGGGCATACGGCGGCAACCTTTGCGCACCGCCTGACCGACGCGTCGATCCTTGCGCCCGTGGTTTACATCCAGCTGTTCCTTGCGGGGGCCGTGGGCATCGTGGTGTTCAACACCTACCCGACGATCTGGACCCTTGTCGGCGGCCTGATCATCATCGCCGCAGGCATCCACATCTGGTACCGTGAGCAGCAAAAGGGGCTGATGCCAAAACCCCGCCTGTAACCGCGCACTAATAACCGTCTTGTCACCACCACCCAGGAGAGACCTGAATGAAACTGTTCTACTCGCCCGCGTCGCCTTATGTGCGCAAAGTCATGGTTCTGGCCCTTGAAACTGGGCAGGACGTGGAACAGCTTGCATCTGCGGCAAGCCCCATCGCGCGGGACAAGACCATTGCCGCCAGCAACCCGACCGGCAAAGTGCCCACAGCCCTGACAGATGACGGCCCCCTGTATGACAGCCGCGTCATTTGCCAATACCTCGACGCACAGCACAGTGGCCCGCCGATGTATCCCGCCGCAGGCCCGTCGCGCTGGACAACCCTGCGCCGCGAAGCCTTGGCAGACGGGCTTTTGGATGCGGCATTGTTGGCCCGCTATGAAACCGCAATGCGCCCCGCTGAAAAACGCTGGCCAGAGTGGCTGCAAGGGCAGATCGACAAGATCGACGCGTCGCTTGACCAGCTTGAAACCGAAACGGCATCCTTTGCGGGCGTCGATGCCGGCCTTATCGCGATCGGTTGCGCCATCGGCTATCTTGATTTCCGGTTCCCCGATCACGACTGGCGCGCGTCCCGCCCGGGTCTGGCCAACTGGTATGCCGTCTTTGCGCAGCGGCCTTCGATGCAGGCCACCCTACCGCAGTGACCTTATGCACATCCGCCGCGGCAACAGGAAAACCGCCCCGTTGCCGCGGCGGTTTTGTCTTGCGTCAGCCGCGCCCGATAAACGGCATCGCGGTTGCCATGACGGTCATGAACTGCACATTCGCGTCAAGCGGCAGCGACGCCATATGCAGCACCGATTTCGCCACATTCGCACCGTCCATCATCGGCTCTGCCTTGATGGATCCATCCGCTTGCGGCACGCCGCGTGAAATCCGCTCTGACATATCGGACAAGACATTGCCGATGTCGATCTGACCGCAGGCGATGTTGAAGGTGCGCCCGTCCAGCGACAGCGCGCGCGTCAATCCGGTTACCGCATGTTTCGACATCGTATAGGGCGCCGACCCAAACCGCGGAACATGGGCCGAAACCGACCCGTTGTTGATGATCCGGCCCCCCTGCGGGTCTTGCTTGCGCATCTGGCCAAAGGCGGCGCGGGCGCAGAGGAACATCCCGGTGATATTGATATTGCTCAGGTTCAACCAGGCATCGACCGCAATCTCGTCGATCATCTGCGACGGCATGCTGACACCGGCGTTGTTGAACAGCGCGTCAACGCGCCCCCACTCTGCAACGGCCTTGCCGAAACCGGCATCCACCGCACCCGGATCGGTCACATCGAACGGCAGCACCAGCGCGTGCGGGTTGTCGCCCGCCGTTTCCTCAAGCGCGTCCTTGCGCCGCCCGACAAGCCCGACGCGCCAGCCCGCATCCAGAAAGGTATGCGCGGTCAGCCGACCGATGCCGCTGCCTGCTCCGGTGATGATAATGCTTTTCATGTCAGTCCCCCAAAAAAAATCAGTGGTTGTCGCGCGGCAGATCCTTGGCGACCTTGTGATAGGCGGTCGCCAGTTCCAGACAGCCGCCATCGGCAAGCTGCCCGACGTGGGTGCGATAGATTTCCTGCCAGGGTGTCTGGTGATGCAGCACCGGCGCGACCCAGTCGTCGATCCGCGCCTGCCAGCCCGCCGCATCGACCAGCGCGTTCAGCGTGCTGTCGTTCAGGTTCAGCCGCACCCTGTCGCCCGTCCGCAAATAGGCGAGCCCGCCCCCGATCACCGATTCAGGCGAGGCGTTCAGGATCGACGGGCTTTCCGATGTGCCCGACTGGCGCCCGTCGCCGACCGTTGGCAGGTGGTTGATGCCCATCCGCAGAACCGCGTCGGGGGGCTGCATGTTCACCACCTCGGCCGATCCGGGATAGCCGACGCAGCCGACACCGCGAATGAACAGGATGGTCCGCTCGTCGATCTCCAGCGCGGGGTCGTTGATCCGGTCGTGGTAATCCTCTGGTCCCTCGAACACCACGGCGCGGGCCTCGTAGGTGCCCTCTGCCCCCGGCTCTGACAGGAACCGCTTGCGGAAATCGTCCGAGATCACAGATGTTTTCATCAAGGCACTGTCGAACAGGTTGCCCGAAAGAACAAGAAAGCCCGCGTTCTGCCGCATTGGCTGGGCGCAGGTCTTTATCACCTCGGTGTCCTGACTTTCCCAGCCCTCCAGATTAACCCCGACCGTCTTGCCAGAGGCGGTCATCGCGCCCTCGTGAATCCGCCCGGCCTTGCGCAGTTCGCCCATCACCGCAGGCACACCGCCCGCGCGGAAAAAGCTTTCGCCAAGGTATTCGCCCGCAGGCTGCATGTTGACCAGCAGCGGCACATCAAAGCCGACCGTCTGCCAGTCCTTGACGTTCAGGTCCACGCCGGCATGGCGGGCAATCGCCTGCAAATGCGGCGGCGCGTTGGTCGATCCGCCAATGGCAGAGTTCACAACAATCGCGTTCTCGAATGCCTCGCGCGTCAGGATGTCGGATGGTTTCAGATCCTCATAGACCATTTCAACGCAGCGGCGGCCGGTTTCATAGGCCATCGCCATGCGTTCGCGGAACGGCGCGGGAATGGCAGAGTTCCCCGGCAAGCTCATCCCCAGCGCCTCGGCCATGGCGTTCATCGTGCTGGCGGTGCCCATCGAATTGCAATGCCCCAAAGAGGGCGCAGAGGCACAGACGCGCCCCATAAATTCCTCGTAGTCGATCTTGCCCTCGGACAGCAGACGGCGGCTTTCCCAGACGATCGTGCCCGAACCGGCGCGCTTGCCCTTCCACCACCCATCCAGCATCGGCCCGCCATTCAGCGCAATCGCCGGAATGTCGACCGTGGCGGCCCCCATCAGCATCGCTGGCGTGGTCTTGTCGCAGCCGGTGGTAAGGACTACTCCGTCGATCGGATAGCCGTGCAGCACCTCGACCAGCCCAAGATAGGCAAGGTTCCGGTCCAGCGCCGCCGTTGGCCGCTTGCCGGTTTCCTGAATCGGATGCACCGGAAACTCCATCGGAATGCCCCCCGCATCGCGGATGCCCGCCTTGATCCGGTCCACAAGGAACACGTGGATCTTGTTGCAAGGCGCAAGGTCGCTGCCGGTTTGCGCAATCCCGATCACCGGACGTTCGCCCTGCAACTCTCCCCGGGTATATCCCTGGTTCTGATAGCGCTCGACATACAGCGCCGTCATGCCCGGATTGTTCGGATTATCGAACCACTCCTGAGAGCGGAATTTTTTGCCCGCGCGGGTATTTGACATGCCTGAGAACTCCCATTCCAAGTCACCGCCTGCAAATGCAAACCTGCGGTAATCTTTCAGTGCTTGTGATAGCTTCGTCATTTGGTATACCAAAAGCAAGAGCCTTTTTAACCCGACCTGCAGCCCTTGCCAAAGAGGACGCCATGACCAGACACATCCTGATAGGGCTGATCGCCCTTCTGCCCGTGCAAGCCGCCGCCGGCACCATCGGCAAGTCCGAACAGGTGCAGGCCTGTGTCCTCAGGCAGATCGACGCCGCGGCCCCCGTCGCCGATTGCGTGAACGAGGCCCAGACCGAATGCCTTGATCTGGTGATGAAGGCCCCGATGGCTTCGGTCGCCTGTTTTCGCGATGCGCGGGACACATGGAACGGATATATCGGGGACAGGATGGCGCATATCTCGGCAACCGCGCCCACCGAACTTGCAGGTGTCGCGGGGATTGAGGTCAAATACGACCTCCTGCAAAACCTGATGCAATGTGACCGGATGATCGACCTGACCCTGCTGCGCGAGGACCCGTCCGAAGCCACAGAAGCGCAAAAAGCGCGGTGCGAGGCGACAGCAACCGCGCTGGCCTATGTCAAGCTGCTGCTGCAATCGCGCAACCTGAACTAGGGCCAGCGCGCCGCAGCTACTTGCGGTTCTTTTCCACCAAAGCCCCCAGATCGACACCGTTCATCGCGGCGATATGGTCCGACATCATCGGCACGTAATCGGCCCCGTTGCCCTGCGCCTCGACCTGCGCGAAATAGTTGCGAATGGCCGCCCCCATCGGGTTCACCACCCCTGCGGCTGTGGCCATGTTCGACACATAACGCACGTCCTTACTGGCATTCGTGATCGAGAACTTATGCGCGTCGCGGTCCCGGCCCACCGCATATTGCATAAAGCTGTCGAAGAACCCGTTGCTCATCCGGCTGCCGCCGATCACCTCTTGCACCGTTTGCGGCGCAAGCCCGACCTTTGCCGCCAGCGCCAGCGCCTCGCCATACAGCGCGGCATAGCCCATGCCGATGAAATTCATGATCAGCTTCATCTGATGCGCCGATCCGACAGGGCCTATATGGGTGATGTTGCCCGACCAGCAGTCGATCACGGGGCGCACCGTTGCAAAGGTGTCGGCGTCCGCGCCAACCATCGCGTCCAATGTGCCCGCCTCGGCCTCTTTCGGGGTGCGACCCAGCGGCGCGTCAACCAGCGTCATGCCCTTGGCGGCCAGTTCCTCGGCCAGACCCTTGGTCGAGGTCGGGTCTGCGGTGCTGGTGTCGATCACGATCAACCCGGCCTTGCCCGACGCCAGAATACCATCCGCCCCGCGGATCACGCCCTCGACCTGCGGGCTGTTGGACAGGCAGATGTGGATGATGTCACACGCCATCGCCATCTCGCGCGGGGTGGCGGCCTCTGTCGCGCCACGCGCCAACAGGTCTTCGACCGGCTCGCGGTTGCGGTTGCCCTTGACCACAAGGGAATAGCCGCCCTTCATGATGTTCGCGGCCATCCCGTGCCCCATGAACCCGACGCCGATAAAGCCGATCACCGGCTTGTTCGCTGTATCACTCATCTCGAAATTCCCCCTTGGGTCTGTCAAAGGCTGGCAGTGATCCCACCATCCACATAAAGCGTATGACCATTCACAAAGCCGGACGCGTTCGACGCCAGAAACACGCAGGCGCCGACCAATTCCTCGATCCGGCCCCAGCGTCCGGCAGGCGTGCGCTTTTCCAGCCAGGCGCTGAATTCGGGGTCCGCGACAAGCGCCGCGTTCAGGGGCGTATCGAAATACCCCGGCGCAATCGCATTGCACTGCAACCCCAGCCGCGCCCAATCCGTCGCCATGCCCTTGGTCAGGTTGGCCACAGCGCCCTTGGTGGCGGTGTAGGGCGCAATGCCCGGACGGGCCATCGCGGTCTGGACGCTGGCGATGTTGATGATCTTTCCCTCGCCCCGCGCAATCATATGTTTGGCCACAGCCTGACCGACGTTGAACACCGAACTGACGTTGGTGCGCATCAACAGCTCGAACGCCTCTGGCGGAAAATCCTGCAAGGCGGTGCGGTGCTGCATTCCGGCGTTGTTCACCAGAATGCCAATCGGGCCATGCGCGGCCTCGTATCCATTGACCGCGGACGCCGATGCCGCGTGGTCGGTCACGTCGAACGGCAGCACGTCAACGGTGTGGCCCTCGGCGCGCAATGTCTCTGCCGCACCCGCCAGACGGTCGGCGTTGCGCGCGTTCAGCACCACCCGCGCGCCCGCCTCTGCCAGCCCCCGCGACAGCGCCAGACCGATCCCCATGGAAGACCCCGTCACCAGTGCCGTTTTGCCCGTCAGATCAAATAAATTCATCCTGTTCCCTTCCCCGAAATCACCCCCAGTACACGGCGAACCGCACGACAGGATGAAACGCGTCTTGATGCTTTTGAAAAATGGTATACCATTTTAAAGGCGACACAAGCCGTAACTGCCCGCCATTCGGGCATAAGACCTGCCGCACTGTCAGGGGGGACAGAACCGGAATGAAAGCACTTTTTGCCCATGGGGCCAAAGACCTGCGCCTTGGCGATTGCGAAATCACAGGCCCCGGCCCCGGTCAGGTGCGCGTCGGGTTGGCGCGGGGCGGCATCTGCGGGTCGGACCTGCATTATTACAACCACGGCGGCTTTGGCACCGTGCGCCTGCGCGAACCGATGATTCTGGGGCACGAGGTGTCTGGCCATATCCTTGAAACCGGCGCGGGCGTTGACGGGTTGAGTGTTGGTGATCTGGTGGCGATCTCTCCCTCGCGGCCCTGTGCGCACTGCGAGTATTGCCTGCGCGGGCTGCCGAACCACTGCATGAACATGCGCTTTTACGGCTCTGCCATGCCCTTTCCCCATATTCAGGGCGCGTTCCGGCAGGAAATCGTGGCAGAGGCCAGCCAATGCGTTCCCGCCACCGGGCTTAGCCCCGAACAGGCCGCAATGGCCGAACCGCTGGCCGTGTGCCTGCACGCGGTCGGGCGGGCGGGGCCGATGCTGGGCAAGCGGGTGCTGATCACCGGATGCGGCCCGATCGGCATCCTGACCATCCTTGCCGCACGTCGCGCCGGCGCCGCCGAAATCACTGCAACCGACATCACCGACAAGGCGCTGGACTATGCCCGCGCCGCCGGGGCCGACCGTGCGCTGAACACGCTGGCAGACCCCGATGCGCTGACCCCGGATATGGCGGGCAAGGGCCGCTTTGACGTGCTGATCGAGTGTTCCGGCGCGCAGCCCGCATTGGTCAGCGGCATCGCCGCCCTACGCCCCCGCGGCGTGATCGTGCAACTGGGCCTGTCCGGCGACATGTCCCTGCCGATGATGCAGATCACCGCGAAGGAAATCGAACTGCGCGGCTCGTTCCGCTTTCACGAAGAGTTCGCGACCGGCGTAAAGCTGATGCAGGCCGGTCTGATCGACGTCTCCGCGCTGGTCACGCACCGCTTTGCGCTGGTAGATTTCGCCGATGCCTTCCGCATCGCCTCTGACAGAAGCGCATCAATGAAAGTCCAGTTGGACTTTGCCGGATGATCACCTTTGCCGTCGCCGTTGTCCTGCTGATCATCACGCCGGGGCCCGGTGTGCTGTCAACGGCGGGTGTGGGCGCCGCCTTCGGGTTTCGCGCCGGGCTGACCTATGTAAGCGGCCTGTTCATCGGCACGACCCTTGTGGCGATGTCGGTCATTTTCGGGCTGGCCGCCGCCGTTCTTGGCCTGCCCGTGGTGCGCACGGTGCTGATGGTCGCCTCGGTCTGCTACCTTCTGTATCTTGCGGCCCGCATCGCCTTTGCCGGATCGCGCCTTGCCTTCATCGAGGCGAAATCCCCCCCCGGCGTGCTGTCAGGTGTCCTGCTACAGGCGATCAACCCCAAGGCCTATGCGGTCAATACCGCGCTTTTTTCCGGCTTTGCCTTCTACCCCGACAGCCTGATGACAGAAACCCTGATGAAGCTGTTGATCCTGACCGCCATCTGGATTCCAATCCATCTGGCCTGGCTTTGGGCCGGTGTCATCCTGCACCGCCTGAACCTTGGCCAACCCACCCAACGCAAGATAAATTACGCCATGGCGGCGGCCATGCTTGGGGTCGTCGCGCTGGCGATCCTGTCTGCCACCGGCCAACCCATGCCACAAAGATAAAAGGTGACCCGAATGCTGCCAATTCAAAACGATCAACCCACGGCCTGCCTTGTCGGTCGCGTCTGGCGCCCCGGCATCGGTCCGGCCCTTGTCACATTGCGCGGCGATGACCTGATCGACATCACCAACGCGCAGACCCCCACCATGCGCGACCTGCTGGAACGCGACGATATTGTCGCCTACGTTCGCGCCGCCAAAGGCGAACTGATCGGCACCCTTGCGGATCTTGTTGCAGGCTCGACCGAAGATGCGACCGGCGATGCCTTGCATCTGTTGTCCCCCGCCGACCTGCAATCGGTCAAGGCAAGCGGCGTGACCTTCGCGGAATCCATGGTCGAACGCGTGATCGAGGAACAGGCCGCAGGCAATGCCGACCGTGCGCAAGAGATCCGCAAGAAAGTTCAGGCGGTGATCGGTGACAGCCTGAACGGCATAGACCCCGGTTCCCCCGAGGCGATGCGCGTAAAGTCGGTGCTACAGGCCGAGGGCCTGTGGTCGCAATATCTGGAGGTCGGGATCGGTCCCGACGCCGAGGTGTTCACCAAGGCACAGCCGATGGCCTCTGTGGGTTGGGGGGCCTCCGTCGGTCTGCACCCGATGTCCAGCTGGAACAACCCCGAACCCGAAATCGTTCTGGCGATCAACAGTCAGGGCCGGATCGTCGGCGCGACTCTGGGCAACGATGTGAACCTGCGCGATGTCGAGGGCCGCTCTGCCCTGCTGCTGGGCAAGGCCAAGGACAACAATGCCTCCTGCGCGATCGGGCCGTTCCTGCGGCTGTTCGACGACACTTACGGGCTGGACGATGTGGGGGCGGCCGAACTGAACCTGCAGGTCACGGGCGAGGACGGTTTTGTTCTGAACGGCCACTCCTCGATGACCAAAATCAGCCGCCGCCCCGCCGATATCGTCGCCCAGACCATTGGGCGGCATCACCAGTATCCCGACGGGTTCATGCTGTTTCTGGGCACGCTGTTCGCACCGATTCAGGACCGCGACACCCCCGGTCAGGGCTTTACCCACAAGATGGGCGATGTGGTGACGATTGCCGAGGCAAAGCTGGGCGAATTACGCAACACCGTGCGCCTGTCCACCCAATGCCCCGAATGGCGCTTTGGCACATCCGCGCTGATGCGCAATCTGGCGGGGCGCGGATTGCTGTGATGTCAGGCGCTGTATCGGCCTTTGACGACACGCCCTGCCAGTTGGGCGAAGGGCCGATGTGGCATCCGGCGCGGGGCGCATTCCTGTGGTTCGACATCAATGAGAAAAAGATGTTTCTACGCGGTATTGATGCAAAAATTCCGGTAGAAATATGGCAGTTTGATCAGCATGTCTCGGCGGCAGGCTGGCTGGACGACACCCATGTTCTGATTGCCAGTGAAACCGCCCTGCTGCGGTTCTGTTTGACCAGCGGCGCGAAAGAAGTCGTCGCGCCGCTGGAGGCAGACACCCCCGCCACCCGGTCCAACGATGGCCGCGCCGATCCCTGGGGCGGGTTCTGGATCGGGACCATGGGCAAGAACGCAGAGCCGGACGCAGGGGCGATCTACCGTTACTACCGCGGAGAGGTCCGTCGCATGTTCGCGCCCTGGACCATTCCCAACGCCATCTGCTTTACCCCCGACCGCCGCTTTGCCTATCTGACCGACACGCCGCGCGGCATCATCTGGTGCCAGGCGCTTGCGGAAACCGACGGCTGGCCAAAGGGCGAGCCGGAGCAGTTCCTGACCCTGCCCGCCACGCACTACCGGCCAGACGGCGCCGTGGTCGATACCGAAGGCAACCTTTGGTGCGCCCATTTCGGGCAGGGAAAGCTGACGTGCCACGCCCCCGACGGAACCGAACGGCGCAGCATCGCACTGCCCGCCCGCCAAACCACCTGCCCCGCCTTCGGTGGCGCGGATTTCTCGACACTGATCGTGACAACAGCAGCCAAAGGCCCAGCGGGCGGCGACCCGAACGCGGGCCTGACCTATCGCCTGACACCGGACGCAACCGGACAGGCGGAACACCGCGTGATCCTATAGGCGGCACACCCACCGCACCAAAACGAAAGGCATGACATGAAGGTTCTTATCATCGGCGGAGGCGGCGTTATCGGCCAGAAACTGGCCCGGAAGCTGGCCGCGCGCGGCACCCTGCGCGGGCGCGACATCGGCAAAATTGTGCTGGCCGATATTGTCGACCCGCCACAGATCAACGCACCCTTTCCCGTCGAGACCCGCAATTGCGACATTTCCAGCCGCGCCTCTGTCGATCAACTGATAGATGCGGACACCGATGTGGTCTATCTGCTGGCCGCCATCGTATCGGCCCACGCCGAGGAGGATCTGGACGCGGGCCTGAACATCAACATGCTGGGCACCCTGAACGTGCTTGACCGCTGTCGCGCGCTGCAAACCAAACCGGTTGTGGTGTTTTCATCGTCGATCGCGGTCTATGGCGGCGAGGTTCCCGACCCGATCACCGATCACAGTTTCCTGAACCCGCAAACGTCCTATGGCACGCAAAAGGCGATCGGAGAGCTGTTGTTGAACGACTTCTCCCGCCGCGGGCTGATCGACGGTCGCGGCTTTCGCCTGCCGACGATCTCTGTCCGGCCGGGCAAACCGAACCGCGCCGCGTCCAGCTTTATGTCGTCGATCCTGCGCGAACCGCTGAACGGGCAAGAGGCCGTCTGCCCCGTGGCCGAGGATTTCGAACACTACTATCTGTCGCCGCGTCGCTGCGTCGAGAACTTGATTCTGGGAACCGAGATCGAGGCAGAGGCCCTTGGCCAGAACCGCTGCATGATGATGCCCGGTCGCCGCTGGACCATCCGTCAGGTGATCGACGCGATGACCGCCGTGGCCGGACCAAAGCCCGCAACATTGATCCGCTGGCAGGACGCGCCTGATATCCGGCGCATCGTGTCCGGTTGGCGCTATGATTTCGCACCGCAAAAGGCGCTGAAACTGGGCCTGAAGGCCGATGACAGTTTCGAGGACAACATCCGCTATTATCTGGAGGATGATCTTGGGGAAAAAGCGGCGCGCCCGTAACAGGCGCGCCCTTGAGCGGTTTCAGTTCACGGGCGTCAAGACCGCACGTCCTGCCTGAAACGCCGCGATATTGTCGCGCTGCAACTGGCCCATCGCGCGGCGCGTATCCACCGTGCCGGACCCGTGGTGCGGTTGCAGAACCACAGTGTCCAGCGCCATGAACCGCGCGTCGATCTTCGGCTCGTTCAGGAACACGTCCAGCCCCGCCCCTGCGATCGCGCCGCTTTCCAGCGCATCCAGCAGTGCCGCCTCGTCGATGGTAGAACCGCGGGAAATGTTGACGATCACGCCATCCTTCCCCAAGGCGCGGATCACCTCGGCTGACACATAGCCCGCCGTTTCCGCCCCCCCGACCAAGGCAACCACAAGGTAATCGACCGCCCCCGCAAGCGACACAGGATCGGCGTGGTAGGTCCAGCCCGGCGTCTGCTTTTCCGACCGCGAGGTATAGTGGATGTCCATCTTGAACCCCGCCAGACGGTCGGCAATCTCGCGCCCGATGCGCCCCAGACCGACGATGCCCACGCGCCCACCGCTGACCTTGCGGCTTAGCGCAATCTCGCCTGAGTTCGCCCAGTTCCCCGACCGCACCCAATCCGACGCCTGCACCACACGGCGCCCCTGTGCCAACAGCATCGCAACGGCCAGATCGGCCACATCGTCGTTCAGCACATCGGGGGTGTTCGTCACCTTGATGCCCCGCGCGGTCGCGTCGGCCACATTGATCGCGTCATATCCGACGCCGTAGTTCGCAATCACCCCGAGATTCGGCAAAAGGTCCATCGCCGCTCCGTCAAAGGCCACATGCCCCTTGAACGCCACAGCCGTAATTCCGGCCCGCACCGCATCGGGCAGACCCGCGATACCGGACACACTGTCCAGGGTCATCGCGCCAAGGTCGCGGGCCAATGGCCCGGTGTCCATGTCGGTGTATTGGCCGATGGCCAAGGTGGTTGGATTGCTCACTTTACTCTCTCCCTTGCAGATCATGTCTGGCCCGCGATGTTATCGCTAACCGTCAGGCTTCTTTTAAACCGGATCGGTGCCCGGTGTCAGATAAAATCCGACAAAACGCCCATGTTTTCAGGTGGCCAAATATTGCACGGCCTGCGCGAAATAGGTCGGGACGACGGCATGGCGCCCTGTTATATATCAGTCGAACGCCATCCCATAAAGGACATCACAACGTGACACCCCACGCGTCCCGCCAGACCGCCATGCAGCACTTTGCCGACGGGCTGTTAACCGCACGAAACACCAGCGAATGCTTTAGCCCCGCAGCGGACAGCGACCACCCCCTGACCGAGGCAGAGGCCTACGCCGTGCAAGCCGCAGTCGCGCGTCACATGGGCAAGATTGCCGGTTTCAAGGCTGGCCCCAAGTCAGGCAACGGCCAGACCTTCGCACCGCTTATGGCATCGGGCCTTTATGCGGACGGGACCGTTATTCGACCCAAAACCGGCGGAATGCTGGGTGTCGAGCTGGAAATCGGGCTAAGGTTGAACGCCCCCCTGCCGCCACGCGATGCGCCCGACTTTGCCGACCGCCTGCGCGACAGCCTGTCGCTGGTCGCCGTGATCGAGATTGTAGCCCCGCGCGTCACAGGCCCGCTTGCCGATCAGCCACTGGTAAAACTGGCCGACTTCCAGATCAACGAGGGGCTGGTCATCGGAACCGGTGTTCCGGCGTGGAATGGCACAGGCATCGGGCCGGTCAACGCGCAAATGCTGCTTGGCGATCAGGTGCTTCTGGATGGCCCGACACAGGTTCCCGGCGGGGATGCGTTTGATACGATTCTTGGCGTCGTCGATCTGGCCCGCACCCATTTCGACGGGCTTCAGCCGGGGCATGTCATCATCACCGGATCGCTGCATCCGCTGACATATGTCCCCGCGGGGACACTGGTCAAAGGCCGCATCGAAGCGGTTGGAACCGTCAGCGTGCAGATCGGCTAAAGCCGGGCGGTCCAGACCCTGTAACGCCCCTGCCCCGTCACCTCGCGGATCAGCCCCTCGCCCGCCATGGCGTCCAGGTTGCGCTGCACGGCGGCGCGGCTGGCACCGGTTTGCGCCTCTGCCATCGGGGCAGAGACCAGCGGCCAGACCGCCAGAAGCTCGGCCAGCAACGCAGGCGTCCGGCCCGACCGCTGCGCAACGGCGCGGTTGGCTCGCGCCTGCCAATCGGCAAGCCGGTCAAGATGCAGCAGGGCCGCCAGCGTCGACTGCTCTGCACCGGCCAGCCACCGCGCCAGACGGTCGTACGGCGACCCGCCCGGACGCAACGCGCCAGGCCCCCCCAGCACCAGCGGCAAAAAGATCGCGCCCCCGCGCCCGACCTGCGCCGCGATCCGCGCCGCAACCACTGTCGCCTCTATCTCTTGCGCCGATCCACTGCCCGACACCTCTGCCATGTGCCAGACATGCGTTCCAAGACAGGCGCGGGCAAACGGATGCAAGCCCGCCGCCTGTGCCATCACACCGGCCCAGTCGGCGATCCGGCCATCAATATCCCCCACCCCTTGATGTGGCTCTGTTCCGCCCTGATAAGGCTCTTGTCGGCCAAGAAATGCGGTCAGGCCAGCCTGCCATCCGCCCGTATCGGGGGGCGGTCCGCCCGACAGGCGCCGCATCGCCCAGCCGGACCGCGCAAGGGCCAGCGTGTCCTCCTGTGGGTTGGCCAAACGCAATGCGGTCCACAGCGCCAAACGCTCTGCCGTGATCCGGTCGCCCGCGTGCCAGCTTAGTTCTGCCGCTTCCAGCAAGGCCAACCGCTGCTTCCACCCGTCCGGCGCGGTGCGCAACCGTTCGTCCAGCGCGCCAAAACGGGTCGCCAGTTGCGCCAGATCCAACGTCAGCTCGGCCTGCGCGGCCCGCCATGCGGCAATATCCACAAGATCGGGCAGCATCGGCCGCGCCGTGGGGTCCGGGTTCCAGTCCGACACCTCGGCGTCGGGGGACGGCAAGAACCAAAGGTCTGCATCCGCTGCCTCATCACGGTCATAAGGGCCGGTTTGGCCATCTTCGGACCTATCCGGATCGATATAGGAATATGGGTGTTTTGTCATCATAATGCGCATAGTTATACAGTTTTGCACATTACCCAAGCGCTTTGTTGAATCCCCCCTTGACGGGCAACTGTCACCGCGGGGACAGGCCTTTGGTCAAGGGCGGCTTCAGGCGCGCAAAAGACGGGGAACCGCCAGCCCTACCCGTCCAGCTCTTTGAAAAAGGCGGTGATTGCCGCCTCTAGCCGGACGCGATCCTCATTGGAAAAATCCCTGTCCATCGCCAGCTCCAGCTTGCCGTTCCGCGCCGCACACCGGACTGTCCCCGCGGGGACAGCATGGCGAAAGGTGGTTTTGGCAACGCTGGTCGGGGTCGGGGCTGCGGGCTTTGCGACATTTTCTTTCACCGCCTGCGCCCGCAGCACATCCACTTCAGCCTCTGGCGTGGTGGCCATGGCCGCAGCCAAAGCATGGCGGATCGTCGCGGCGGCCCCCGACTCGTTCGATATCCGCTTTTCCAGCTGCAGCCCCAGCGCGCGCGGGATTGATTCCGGAAACTTTACATGACTTCCGATGCCTTCAAGCATGGTTGCGAAATGGCGTATATAGATCCGCTTTTGCCGGTTGGCCGACGCATAAAGCGCCGCAATCGCCTCTTCTATCGTCGCACTCGATGTCTCGGGGTCCTTGGCGTAGGACAGCGCAAGCTGCGCCATTTCGGCAAAAGAGATGTCGCGGCGCACAAGGTTTTCATCGACCATGCGCCGGTACAGCGCCTCCATTGCCTCGCCTTTGGCAATCAGGCCCGCAGGGATTTTTGCATACCGCTCTTCGCCGGTTTCAGCAAAAAGCGCGCGGTAAGCGGACAGCCGGCGAAAGCCCTGAACCAGTTCATAGCCGTCGTCTGTCAACTCTACCTGAATGGCATTCGAGAGACCAATCGCCTGAATAGAGACTTTCAGCTCTTCCAGATCAGGGTCGCGGCCGGTCGATCTGTCCCGGGTCAGTTTCACCGTGCGGATGTCGTCGACCGGGATCAGGTCAACGATCAGCCCCTGCTTTTTCAGTCGCACCAGCTCATGCGCAAGGCGGTCGTTTTCTTCACGGATCGCGCGCTCTGCTGTTTCACGTTCGCGCAACGCGCCGGCGTTTTCATTGATCGCCGAGGCCATGGGGCCGCGCCGCATCTCGGTCTCGGGTTTAGGGTCCGGCGTTTGATCTGTCCCCGCGGGGACAGCGCCGTTTTCAGGAAAGTCGATATCAAAGATTCTGCGCTTGCTCATGCCTCATCCTCCAATTTATCCCAGGCCACGATCACGTGTTCCTTGAACTCCTCATAGGCCCGATCGAACGACGCGCGTGCGCGGCGCCAGGTTTCGCGCGTCATGTCGCGATAGTCGGTCTCGTAGATCGAATTCAGGAAACGGCCCGACTGTTCGACGGCGCGCGTCATCTCGATCGGGTTGGCGGTGACCCTATCCTCGAACACCTTTTCGAAGGCTGAACGCATCGCGCGGTGCAGATCGTTGCCGTGTTCATAGCGGGTCAGAAGGAAGCGCAGGTCGAGAAATTCCTTTGGCAGTTTAAGTGTCCCCGCGGGGACACCCCCCGAAAACCGCGAAAGATCGGCGAGCGCCTCGGCCAGCTGCCCGATGAAAGACGTGGTGGAATCGTATTCCCAATAGCCGGGGCCGGACGGCACATACAACATGTCAGCCGCAAAGACCGCGTTCATCGACTGATAGCCAATGGCGGGCGGGCAGTCGAAAATCACAAGGTCGTAGGCATCGGCGGGCAGGCTATCAAGGTAGCGGCTGACCGAGGCGAAGAACGACCATTCGGGGTTCAGGTGGCGGTACTGGGCGCTTGCGAATTCCACAAAGGCTGCGTTGGCGCAGCTTGGGATCAGGTCGATGGTCGGCCAACAGGTTGGTTTGATAAAGTCGCTGACGCGCAGATCCTTCAGGCCCATGTCGGTGATCGCCGAGGGCAGGCGGCGCTGGGGCAGGGCGGCTCCGCTTTCGGCGCCCCGTGTTGCGGCATTCATCCGCTCTGTCTCGCGGATCAGGTCACGGGCCATAATGCCCCAGACGGTGAATTCCTCGGTCACGTCGGACAGGCCCATGGAATGGCTAAGCGTAGCCTGCGGGTCGAAGTCGACGCAAAGAACGCGGTATCCGTCAAGCGCTGCGGCATGGGCAAAATGCAGCGCGACCGTGGACTTGCCGGCGCCGCCTTTAAAGTTGGCGATCGCCACGCGCATCGCCCGTTTGCCCGCAGGGCGGGTCGGCATCAGTGACTTGCGGTTCACTTTCAAGCGGCGCCGGATCTGGTTGATCTCTTCGAGGGTGTACCAATGTTGCCGACCATCCTCTTCGACGATGCCCTGTGGCAACGAGGGGTCGGCAGCCAGGCGCCCGCGCAATGTGGACTGGTTCACCTTGAAGATCAGCTCTGCCACCTCCCAGCTTGAAAACCGCCTGAGCGTCTTCTCCAGCTCGGGGGAAAACGTTTGCTGCCGTATCCATCCCTGCATCTTAAGGGACTGGCCTTGAAGCCGCGCCAGATCTTCATGTGTAAACATCGGAACTCCTGTCCCCGCGGGGACGCTAATTATCGTCTACTTGTCATTTACGCCGGATTTGCCAAAAATGCAAAACTGAATATGGTCAGAGACGAAGAAAGATCGAAGCCTTGTAAATAAGGGGCCAGAACCGCGTTGCAACGATTCGGGCAGGCCGCGACTGATCTGTGATTATTGCCCGGAGCAGGCATGGATATTGGGGGACAAAAAACATGCCGCCGCTAGATATAGGGTGACAAGACCGCCTGTAATATGGGACACACTAGATGTCCCCCTATACCATTAATACCTGATTTCCATCTTTTAGATTGGAGGGAAGAACCGGGCAGGGTCAAACTGTGCTTGACAGAATCGAGGTTTCGGACGCAAATCGGTAAAGAGGCGGGAAGAACGCTGAGTTGACGCAGTCACAGCGCTTTCCAGAATATGAACCGTTAGAGTTCAATAATCGAGGCACAGTTCAGACGCAGCAAAGCGTCGGGCGGAAACGAGGGCGGCATGTTTGCCAAGAAACCTGTGGGCCGTGGGGCCTCTGTCATCAAATACGATTTGCTGACCGCGATGGGGGCCTACGCCTTGTCACTGGACAAAGGCCCGCAACGGTTGATCCTTCGGCTGATGACGCTTGTGACCGCCCGCTACAACTGGGGCCGCAACGAGCTGACCGTCGGACAACGAGAGATCGCCAGGCTTTGGGGGGTCGACGAGCGGACGGTCAAGCGCGAGATCGCCAAACTGAAAACCATGGGCTGGCTGATCGTAAAGCGGCAGGGCGCGCGGGGCAGGGTGGCCGAATACGGGCTGGATCTAACCTGTATTCTTCACAACACGAAACCCCGATGGGCGGCGGTCGGGCCCGACTTCGAAGACCGGATGGATCATACTGACGAGCCTGATTCCAAAGTTGTGCCGATGCCACTGCGTGGGGCCGGACCGCCCCCCGATATTTCCGACGGCACGGAATGGGCGCAGGCAAGAGCGCGGCTTTACGATGAAGATCCGGGCCGCTACCGGTCCTGGGTCGAGGCATTGATACGGATCGAAAGGGCAGGGGGGCAGGTGCAATTGCTTGCGCCCAGCCGGTTCCACGCCACCTATGTGACGACACATATGCTGTCGAGGTTATTGCGGGCCTGTCAGGCGGTCGATCCCACGGTCACGGTTGTGGTTGTCGGGGCTTGAACCGCAGGGTTCGCCGCGCCCCGGACTGCCACATATACAAAGAGTATATAGAGGGCGGTTATTCGGGCCAAAAACACACCTCTATATAGAGGCCGGAAAATGGGCAGGGTTTTGCGCCGGTTTTACCGGGGTTGAGCCACCGATTTCACACCAGCCAAGCCCGCCTTTGCCGCGATGAAAACGCTTTTCTGAGCCGGGACGCCACCACGGCGCACTATCACGCTGTTCCTCGTGTTTCAGACCCCCCGATCCTGACCGCGCCACGCTATCGACAGAACGGCGCATCCTCTAAGCCTTTGTGATGGGTGTCTTTTATGGTTAAAAGCCGTTGGATGAAACTTTTATGACTTTCGTCCAAAAAAGGCCTTGCGACTCGGTGGGGCTCAGCCTAGAACCCCTCTCAACGGCGACGCAGACGAGACTGCGGTGCTGGGACGCCAGAGGGTCTTACGGGATTTGATGGTATGGAACGAACATCTAGAGGTAGTTGATCTGTTGCGCTAATGATTTGCGCTTCGGTTTTTTATTGT
>NZ_JBGQOJ010000029.1:0-36038 GCF_052119585.1 Pseudogemmobacter sp. W21_MBD1_M6
CAACGCTACGAGCGCGGCTCCATCGTCATCACCTCCAACCTGCCATTCGATGAATGGACCGAGGTCTTCGGCTCAGATCGTCTCACAGGCGCAATTCTGGATCGCCTGACCCATCACGTCCACACCCTCGAAATGAATGGCGAAAGCTTCCGGCTGCGCGAAAGCCGCAAAGCCCAAACCTGAACTCCATAAACTCGGGATCAAAAGGGCTGGCCTGCGGCCAGCGCGCCTTGGCACGCGTCAGCTATATGGAAAGCAAGCGCGCCAAGGCGCCGCCCAAACCGAAAACTGGCCAATATCTCTCCGGGAAACTGACCAATTTCCCACCGGGATTGACACCGCCAACCTTCAAATCTTCAAAACACCAGATTCAGTCATAGCTCGTCATGTTCAAATGGGTGGTGAATGGCCACAATGTTTGGTCGACGCCCAAGCGGCCTTCTTGCATGGGACGATCTTCAGGGGCACGCTGGAAAAATCAGGGGCGCGCTGGAAAAAGATGCGAGTGGTTTCGCCGAAGCCGTCCTGACGACGTTGAAGGGTCCGGCTGCACAGCTGCCCGTGCCCTACTACTTTCAAGATATCTGAGTGCATCGGCGCACCGAGCTCCGCCTGAAATAATGGCTATAGCCCGAAATGGTCCACCGTTGCCGAGAGCCAGACAAAAGCTTAGGTAAGAGAACTGAGAAACTTGGTGACAAATTCGGTGACAAGTCGCATTTACGAAAAAACCCGCCGAGGCGGGTTCTTGCGTAGCTTATTGATCTCATTGAGATTTTTTGGCTCCGACGGTAGGGATCGAACCTACGACCAATTGATTAACAGTCAACTGCTCTACCGCTGAGCTACGTCGGAACACTTGGGGCGATATAGCAAGGGGGATTCCCCGCGTCCAGAGGCTTTTGAACT
Source organism: Pseudogemmobacter sp. W21_MBD1_M6 (assembly GCF_052119585.1). Classification (NCBI taxonomy): domain Bacteria; kingdom Pseudomonadati; phylum Pseudomonadota; class Alphaproteobacteria; order Rhodobacterales; family Paracoccaceae; genus Pseudogemmobacter; species Pseudogemmobacter sp. W21_MBD1_M6. Next base: position 910 of record NZ_JBGQOJ010000029.1, read on the forward strand.
TTCTTGCAGAAAACTTCGAAACTTTTTCACAGGCGGGAAAAACGGGCGGTTGTCGACAGCGGGCCTTGCCGAAAGACAAGGTTTCTGTGTTCCAAATCAATGAGATGGGCAAAGACGTTCCGCATTGCCGCCGGCAGGAGGGCGGGGTTGATATCGGTATAAACTTTGTGGGTCAGGCTGGCGGCCGTGCCGCAGCCGCTGTCCAGCGCATCAAGGATCTGCGCCTCGCGAGACTTGCGGTGGGCGATCAGCCAGTGCAGCCGCTGCGCGGGGTCGGTGACGGGCGCACCGTGGCCTGCATGAAAGACCCGTGCGGGCACCCGTGTCAGCCGTTCGCAGGACGCCATGAACGCGGTCAGGTCGCCGTCGGGGGGCGAGACCAGCGAACTGGCCCAGCCCATCACGTGGTCGCCGGTGAACACTGTGTCGCCCATGGCGAAGGACAGGTGGTTGCCGAAATGGCCGGGGGTCCAAAGGGCGGTCAGCGACCAGTCTTCCCCGGACACGGTCTGTGTGTCAAAAAGCAGATCGTCGGGTGCGAAATCCGCATCCACGCCTTCGCCGCCCCCCGCAAGGCCATCCTTGGCCAGCTGTCGCATCACGGCGCTTCGACCTGCGTCGCTGGTGCCATAGGCCAGCACCGGCGCGCCTGTGATCTGCGACAGGGGGCGGGCAAGGGGCGAATGGTCGAGGTGGCTGTGGGTCACGAAGATATGAGTCACGGTTTCGGCTTTGACCGCGTCAAGGATCGCAGCCAGATGCGCCTTTGACAGCGGGCCGGGGTCAATCACCGCCACGCGGCCGCGCCCGACGATATATGTGTTTGTGCCGCGATAGGTCATGGGCGAGGGGTTGGGTGCCAGAATGCGCCGCACGCCGCCACCAAGATCCTCGGCGATGCCGACGGGTGGGTCAAACACGGGCGGGTTGAAATCGTCAAAGGCTTGCATGAATTGGCTTTCTCTCGAGGCTGGGCACGGCTACCCTTTTGGCATGTTTTTCACCTGGCTCAAACGCTATCTGCCGCGCAGCCTTTACGGGCGGGCGGCGCTTATCTTGTTGGTTCCTGTCGTCACCCTGCAATTGGCGGTGACGATCGTGTTCATCCAGCGCCACTTCGAGGATGTGACCCGCCAGATGACCCGCAATCTGGTGCTGGACCTGAAATATGTGCAGCAGCTCGTCGATGGGTCCGCGACCGTCGAAGAGGCGCGAACCCGCCTGTCGGCGCTTGAGGTGCCGCTGGCGTTGACCCTGCGCCTGCCTTCGGACGAACCCGCAGGCAACGCCAGAGAGTTCTATGATCTGTCCGGCAAAACCGTGATCACCAGCTTTGCAACCTATCTGCCAGAGGTCCGCGCGGTCGATCTGGTCCGTGATCCGCGCGGCGTTCATCTGCGGCTGGCAACGGATTTCGGCGATTTGGAGGCACATTTCGCCCGCAACCGCGTGTCTGCCGCGAACCCGCATCAATTGTTGGTGCTGACGATCTTTCTGGCCTTCCTGATGACGGTGGTTTCGTTCATCTTCTTGCGCAACCAACTGCGCCCGATCAAGCGCCTGGCCTCGGCGGCGGAGTCGTTCGGGCGTGGGCGGGCTGATCCGTTCCGCCCCTCTGGCGCGACCGAGGTGCGGGCGGCGGGCCATGCATTTCTGGATATGCGCGCCCGGATCGAGCGGCAGATAGAGCAGCGCACCCTGATGTTGTCCGGGGTCAGCCATGATCTGCGCACACCGCTGACCCGCCTGACGCTGGGCCTGTCGATGATGGACGAGGACGAGGATGTAAAGGCGCTGAAGCAGGATGTCAGGGACATGCAGCGCCTGTTGGACGAATTCCTGGCCTATGCGCGGGGCGATGCGCTGGAGGCGACGGAAATGGTCGATCCGGTGGCGCTTGCCCGCCATGTGGTCGAGGCGGGCATGCGGGCGGAACTGCCGGTGACACTGGGCTGTGTGACTGGCGGGGGCGAGGCGCTGATGCGGCCCGCCGCGATCACGCGGGCCCTGGAAAATCTGATCGGCAACGCGGTGCGCTATGGCAGCCGTGCGCGGGTTGGCGTGGCGGTGCTGGACCGCTCGATCCGCTTTACTGTCGAGGATGACGGGCCGGGCATTCCCGAAGACCGGCGCGAAGAGGCGCTGAAGCCCTTCACAAGGCTGGAGCCGGCGCGCAACCAGAACCGCACCACCGGCGTGGGCCTGGGCCTGTCGATCACCGCCGATATCGCGCGGGGGCATGGCGGGACGCTGCGGCTTGGCGAAAGCGAGGATCTGGGGGGGCTCAAGGCCGATCTGGTGATTGCGCGGTAGCGACTGCGCACTAAGACTCCGCCAAATAAAAAAGGCGGATTGGTAGGCCCGGAGGGACTCGAACCCCCAACCAAAGCGTTATGAGCGCTCTGCTCTAACCAATTGAGCTACAGGCCCGCCGGTGCACTGCCTAGTGCCGTGGCGCGTGGCGGTCAAGACGGGTTTTAAATTGCTCCGCTGTCGGACTTTGAGGTGTCCCGCACACCGGCCATGAATTCAGCGCAGGTGCACGGGAATAATCCGGTGTGCGGGCCCGTCCTAGAACGGAATGTCGTCGTCGATATCGTTGGACGGTGCGCCGCCACCACCGGAACCGCCGCCATAACCGCCGCCGCTGCCCGAAGACGGGCCGCTGTCATAGCTGCGGTCATCGGGCATATAGCCACCGTCGCCGCCGCCGCCACGCGAACCACCGCTGTCGCGGCCATCCAGAAGCGTCAGCTCGCCGCGGTAGGGGCGCAGCACGACTTCCGTCGAGTATTTGTCCTGACCCGATGCGTCCTGCCATTTGCGGGTTTCCAGTTGGCCCTCGATATAAACCTTGGACCCTTTCTTCAGGTATTGCTCTGCGATCTTGGCCAAAGGTTCGGAAAAAATCGCGACAGAATGCCATTCGGTCCGCTCTTTGCGTTCACCGGTCTGGCGGTCTTTCCAGCTTTCAGAGGTTGCGATGCGCAGATTGCACACCTTGCCACCGTTCTGGAATGTCCGCACTTCGGGGTCGCGACCCAGGTTGCCAACGATAATTACCTTGTTCACCGAGCCTGCCATCCGGTCCTCCTGTCGATTCTGACTGTAACTGTTCCCAGCGTTACACCATCCTTGATTGGTTAATTAAAGCCTTAAATGGGCGGTCCCGACGTGCGATTACCTGACGCAAAGGGGTAAAGGCCTGCTAAAAAGGATAAGGCGGGCGGATTTGAGCGGAAGGGATGGCAGCAATAGAATTTTAAGCTATAGTTTTTCAGGAGTTTGAACGGGGCGGATTGATGAAGCGATTTCTGGGGGCGGCGGTTCTGGTCGCAACGGCTTTTCCGGGCGGCACATACGCCGAAGGGCTGAACCTTTCGACAAAATCTTCGCGCGCGACTTTGTTTCGCTCGCAGACCAGCGTTCTGGATGGTCGCGCGGCAAAGCAATATGCGAATTCGGTGCGGCTTCAGCCGCCGTCGGTCGTGACGCCGGGCAGTTCGGCCAGCGTGCCGAATTACAGGGGCAAGTATCGCGGCGAGTATCTGGAAACGGCCCGCGCTGCGGCCCGCAAGCATGGCGTTCCCGAGGATCTGTTCCTGCGGCTTGTCCAGCAGGAATCCGGTTGGAACCCGCGGGCGAAATCCAACAAGGGCGCAATCGGGCTGGCGCAGTTGATGCCGGGAACGGCACGTCGGCTGGGCGTGGACCCGCATAATCCGCGCCAGAACCTTGAAGGCGGCGCGCGGTATCTGGCGACGCAATACCGGACCTTCAAAAGCTGGCGTCTGGCACTGGCCGCCTATAACGCGGGGCCGGGTGCCGTTGAAAAGCACGGCGGCGTGCCCCCTTACAAAGAGACCCGCAATTACGTGAAGGTCATCTGGGGCAGCTAGGCCGCCTTTTTCGCGCCTGGTCAAAGGCGCGCGTGCCGCGCGGGGTTTTCTTGCGCTTCGCGCGAGGATATTTAAGCCAAAAAGAAAGGCAAGGCCGCGACGGGCGGCTATTGCGCCGCGATTTTGATTACGGGGTCCATGTTTGCCAATTCAGCGTCGGACAGATGGCATTTGATCTGATGGCCCGCGACGATGGTCTTTTGCAATGGCACGTCGGTCTCGCAGAGGTTTCCCGGCACCCGCGATTTCCAGCCGCAGCGCGTCTGGAACGGGCAGCCTGTGGGTGGGTTCATCGCCGAAGGAATATCGCCTTCGAGGACGACATGCTTTTTCTTGACCGAGGTGTCGGCGATGGGAACCGCGGACAGCAGCGCCTCTGTATAAGGGTGGTAGGGCGGGCTGAACACCTGATCGGTCGTGCCAATTTCCACCACGTGGCCAAGATACATAACCATAACGCGATCAGCAAGATAGCGGACGATGCTAAGGTCGTGGCTGATGAAGAGAAGGGTGGTTTTGTTGACCCTCTGGATTTCCATCAGCAGGTCTGTGACCGCCGCCTGAACCGAAACATCCAGCGCCGAGACCGGCTCGTCCGCCACAACGATCCGCGCGTCGCCGGCAAAGGCGCGCGCGATGCCGACGCGCTGTTTTTGCCCGCCCGACAGTTGGCGCGGCATCCGGTTGGCAAAGGCGCGGGGCAATTTGACCAGATCCAGCAGTTCCAACATGCGGGTATTCCGGTCAGCTTCGGTTTTGCCGACCTTGAAGATTTCAAGCGCACGGATGATCTGGCGGCCCACGGTCATCGAGGGGTTCAGGGTGTCGAAGGGGTTCTGGAACACCATCTGGATGTTCGAGACGGTGCTGGTCGAGCGGTCCTCGATCCGTGTGTTCTGGATTTCGTTGCCGTCCAGAAGGATCGTGCCCTCGGTTGCTGTTTCCAGCCCCATCAGCACCTTGGCGAGGGTGGATTTGCCGCAGCCGGATTCGCCCACGATGGCCAGCGTTTCGGATTCGCGCGCCTCGAAGCTGAGGGTCTCGTTGGCCTTGACCACCTTCTTGTCGCCGCCGCCAAACAGGGCGTTCGCCGCCACCTCGTAGTATTTCTTGAGGTTGTCGATCTTCAGAACCACTGGCCCGATCTCTGCCTTGTCCTTTTTCCCGGACGCGGCAATCGGGGCGTTCCAGTCGATGTCATCAATCCGCAGACAGCGCGAGCGGTGGCGGTCGTCGCCCTTGATGCGATTCATCGGGATGTTGGCGGTATTGCAGACACCGTCGACGAAATAATCGCAGCGCGGGCCAAAGTTACAGCCCTTCGGGCGTTCATGCGGCAGGGGGAAATTGCCGGGAATGGCCACCAGCGGGCGGTCGTTCTTATTCGCGCCGGGCAGCGGGATCGAGCGGAACAGCGCCTGCGTATAGGGGTGCTGCATCTTGTCGAAGACATCCTCGATGCTGCCGGTTTCCACCGCCTCGCCGGAATACATCACGCAAAGCCGGTCGCAGGTTTCCAGCACCAGACCAAGGTTGTGGCTGATGAACAGCATGGATGTGCCGTATTTCTTGCCCAGATCCTTGACCAGATCGACGATGCCCGCCTCGACCGTCACGTCAAGCGCGGTAGTCGGCTCGTCCAGGATCAGCAGCGAGGGTTTCGACATCAGCGCCATCGCGATCACGATGCGCTGTTGCTGGCCGCCGGACAATTGGTGCGGGTAGGCTTTCATCATCCGTTCGGGATCGGGGAGCCGCACGTCGGTCACCACTTGCAGGGCAAGGGCATAGGCATCTGCCTTTGACGCGCCTTCGTGGATCATCGGCACTTCCATCAGCTGTTGGCCGATCTTCATCGCGGGGTTCAGCGAGGCCATCGGTTCCTGATAGATCATCGCGATCTCGGAGCCACGCAGGTCGCGCAGCTCTTCGGGGGACATCAACCCAAGGTCGCGGCCCTTGAACTTGATCGTGCCGCCCACAACGCGGCCATTCACGCCAAGATCCTGCATGACCCCCAGCGCCACGGTGGACTTTCCGCAACCGGATTCGCCCACAAGGCCCATTGCCTCGCCGCGCTGCACCGTGCAGGAGAAATCCATCACCGCAGGTATTTCGCGGGTGCGGGTGAAAAAGCTGATCGACAGGGTGTCGATTTCAAGGATCGGGCCGTCATAGTCCCATTTTGCCATGATATCAGTTCCTTAATCTTTCAGCGATTCTTCGCGCAGGCCGTCGGCCAGCAGGTTCAGTCCCAGCACAAGCGTCATCAATGCCAGTGCGGGGGGCAGGGCCGGATGCGGGTAGATCGACAACAGCTTGCGCCCGTCGTTGATCGTCGATCCCCAGTTCGAGGATTCAGGCGACACGCCAAGGCCGAAAAAGCCAAGCGTTCCCAGAAGGATCGTCGTATAGCCGATGCGCAGGCAGAAATCGACGATCAGCGGGCCGCGCGCGTTCGGCAGGATTTCCCACAGCATGATATACCACGGCCCCTCGCCACGGGTTTGCCCCGCCGCCACATAGTCGCGGGTCTTGATGTCCAGTACGATGCCGCGCACGATGCGGAACACCGTAGGAGAGTTCACAAACACGACCGAGACAAAGACGATCAGGATGTTGGATGGCATGCTGATCAGGCCCAGTGGATCGGCATCGAAGGCAAGACCGGAGTAGAGCCAGAACCCGATGATCAGCGTCAGTGCGATGTAGATGTTCCGTTTCATCGGTTGCACATAGAACCGCGAGTTCCACAGGATGGTCAGGAAGATGATCGGGAACAGGAACAGCACCGCCGCCAGATAGACCGGAATGCCGGTGGCCACGATTTCCGGCGTGACCAGCAGGTAAAACAGCAAGATCACCGGGAAGGCGAGCACAAGGTTTGCGATGAACGACAGCACCGTGTCGAATGTGCCGCCGAAATACCCCGCAGGCAGGCCAAGGGTGATGCCGACCATAAAGGCAAACAACGTCGCGGCGGGGGCGATCTTCAGCACCTCGCGGGCGCCCATGATCATCCGGCTGAACACGTCGCGGCCCAGAATGTCGCCGCCCAGCAGATAATGGGCATAGCGGCCGTCGCCATCGGGCAGGGCGGTGCCCGGCACCTTGTTCTTCATCTGGCTGATCACGTCGCGGATCGGGTCGTGGGTGATGACCAGATCGGCCATGATGGCAGTCAGCACCCAGAACAGCACCAGCGCAAAGCCGGTCATCCCGATCGGGCTGTCGAACAGTTTGCCGTAAAGGCCCAGCTTGCGTTTGAATGTGATCGATAGCGCAAATGTTGCCACCATCGCGATCCAGACCGGCATCAGTTGCGTGACCATGCCCGCAATGATCGGGCCCCAAGAAAGCGTCTCCATTCCCAGCTCCTTTAAGCGATACGGATGCGCGGGTTCAGGAAAACATAGCCGATATCCGATATCAGCTGCGTTACCAGAACCACAAACACACCGACGACCGAGCAGCCGAGAAGAAGCTCGATATCATTGTTTCCGGCGGCCTCGACCAAGGTCCAGCCGAAGCCTTTGTAATTGAACAGTGTTTCCACAATCACCACGCCGGTCAACAGCCAGGGGAACTGCAACATGATGACGGTGAAGGGCGCGATCAGCGCGTTGCGCAGGGCGTGTTTCAGGACGATGTTCCTGAACCTGACGCCCTTCAGCCGCGCGGTGCGGATGTATTGCGCGGTCATCACCTCGGCCATCGAGGCGCGGGTCATCCGCGCGACATAGCCCATCCCGTAAAGCGCCATGGTCATGACGGGCAGGGTGAAATTGTCAAAATTGATGCTTTCCATGGCAGAGGTCGACGACCCCTTGAACCATTGCAATCCACCGGCGCGAGAGGCGAAAATGATGATCAGCAGCACGCCGGAGACGTATTCAGGGGTGGCGGTGGTGGCGATAGAGAAAGTCGACAAGGTGCGATCGGTCCGCGATCCTTCGCGCATCCCCGCCAGCACGCCGATCAACAGCGCCGAAGGCACCATTACGATCATCACCCAGAACATCAACTTTCCGGTCAGCGTCAGGCGCGTGTTGATCACCGAAGTGACATCATCGCGCAGGCGGGTTGAAAAGCCGAAGTCGCCTTGCAACACGCCGCAAAACTTGGGCGCGGGGGCGGTGGGGGTCTTGACGTCCAGACAGCGCCCCTTGGGGGTGCCATTCTCTGCCGTCAGGGTCCATCCGGGCACCACGCCCAGCCATTGACCGTAGCGGTAGATCATAGAGCCGCCGTAGCCGTTATTGTCCAGCCACGACGTCACTTCCTCGTCGCTCATGCGAAAGTTGCCCTGGGTCTTGGCCAGTTTTTCAAGGTTCGGCTGAAGGTTCGTCAGGAAGAAGACGATGATTGTCAGGCACAGCGCGGTCAGCAGCATGACCCCAAGGCGGCGTAGAATGAATAGTCCCATTTTTTCCCCTGTTGGTCGGGTTCCGGGCGCGATTATTGTGCGTCACCGTGGCGCGCGGAGCCGGTCCGTCGCCATTCAGCACACGCCGTTCATCGGGCGTCGTGCCGTTGAAAAAAGGGGGACGTCATCGACGCCCCCCGATCTTGATCCTAGGCCGACACGCCCAGCTTATGAACGTCGATCTCGAACTTCGGATGCATATCCGCGTTCATAACGCCATCGCGGAAATGGCGGAAGATCGAGCGCCAGTAAGGCTGGATCGTCACGCCTTCTTCCTGCATGATCTCCTCCAGACGCTTCATCACAACGCGGCGCTTGTCGGCGTCGATGATCGACAATGCCTCTGTCAGCTTTGCGTCGAATTCGGCGTTCGCAAAGCCGGACTCGTTCCAGGCCTCGCCACTGCGATAGGCAAGGGCAAGGATCTGAACGCCCAGTTCGCGGTGGTTCCAGTTGGTCGACGAGAACGGATAGTTCGTCCAGTCGTTCCAGAAGGTAGAGCCGGGGATGACGGTGCGCTTCACCTTGAAGCCTGCATCGCGCATCTGTGCTGCGACCGCGTCGCAGGTATTACGGCGATAGTCATCGTCGATCGAGATCAGCTCGTGCTCGAAATCCATCATGCCGGCGTCTTCCATCATGGCCTTTGCGGCAGCCGGATCAAAGACGATCGGCGGCAGTTCGGCATATTCCGGGTGGATCGGGCAGACGTGGTGGTTTTCGGCAACGCGGCCTTTGCCTGCAATTCCAAGTTCCAGCAAGACAGCGTTGTCGACTGCCATCTGGATCGCCTTGCGGACACGGACGTCTGCGTAGGGCTTCTTGCCGTCGATTTCGGCAAGCTGGTTCGGACGCACAACAACCGTTGCCGCCGTTGTCACTTCGGCCCGGTTCCAGCCGATGTTGTCGAACAGCTCCAGGAAATCGCCGGTCGTCTCGTAGGTCATGTCGAATTCATCGGCCTCGGCACCCGCCGCCCAAGAGGACGGATCCTGACCGAAGTCGATGAACTCGATCCGGTCAAGATAGGCATCGTCGCCCCAATAGGGCTGGTCGGTGTTCTTGACCAAGACGGACTTTACGCCAACCTCGTAGCTTTCGGGTTTGTATGCGCCGGTGCCAACGCCGTGGTCGATAGGGTTCGTGCCGATCAGATCCTTGTGCTGGATCGCGGCGGGGTAATCGGCGATGCCCGGAATGATAGAGATGTCGGGGGCGGGCAGTTTCAGCACAATGGTGTGGCTGTCGATGACAGTGACCGCACCCTCTTTGGCTTTGCCGGTGGCCTCGTCGACATAGGTCGCGATGCGGCCCGCCATAGAGTTGCCCTCGACCGACTTGTCGGCCCAGCCGATCATGTTCGCGGCCACGTCTTCGGCGGTGAAATCATCGCCGTTGTTCCATTTAATGCCCTTGCGGACGTTGAATGTGTATTCTGTGGCGTCGTCGTTCACCGACCAGCCCTCTAGCAGGACGCCGTGGAACGAACCGTCCGCGCGGTATTCAACAAGATATTGCAGGAAGCCGCGGGTGAAATTGCCCATTTCGGACCAGTCGTAGGTGCGGGGGTCTTTCAGGGCAAGAATGCCGGTCTGGATGCGCAGCGTGCCGCCCATCGGCGGTGTCGCCACATGGCTGGCTGCCTGCGCGTCACTTGCGGTCAGACCGATGGCCGCGTAGGCGGCGACGGTCGAGACACCAAGCGCGGTTGTGCGTGTCAAAAACTCGCGGCGGCTCAGCTTGCCCGCCTTCACTTCGTCGGCATACATGCCAAGCGATGCATGCGGTGCATTGTTGATATTGGTGGTGAGCGTCATGGTATTCTCCCTGAGAGACAGTGTTTTTTATGATTGATGAAACCCGTGTGCCTTATGCCGCAAAAGCGGCGAACAGACGATGTTGTCCAGATGCATCCCCAAGTCGTTTTTCATTCCATCATTCCGCACGAGAACCTTGCGTGCGTCAACGATCCGTTTCTTCATTTTATGTAACAAATACGACATTATGATATAAGAAACGCGACATTTGGTTGGGATGCAACCCGAAACCCCTGTTGATGACCGACTCGTCAGGTCTTTTGACGGAACGCAGACGGGGTCTTGCCCGTATGGTGCTGAAAGCTGCGGGTGAAATACGCGGCAGAAGTAAACCCGAGTGACCGCGCGATATCCTTTACCGGAATCGTCGTCGCGGCCAGCATATCGCGCGCCTCGAACATGATCCGTTCGGTCAGCAGGGCAAGCGCGGGACGCCCGCAGGTGACGTTGCAGGCCCGCGACAAATGGGTGGGGGTGACGCCCAGCGTCGCGCAGTAATCAGTGACGCTGTTGCCGCTATGCAGATTGTCCTCGATCAGGCGGCAATAGCGCTCGATCAACCTGACACTGGCATTGGGGCGCTTCCGGTCGGCGGCCGTTTCTGCGATCATCCGTTCCAGCCAGACCGACAAAAGCCCCGCATGGTGCTGCATGGCGCGGGCACCGGCAAGGCGTGGCGACTCTGACTCGGACGACAGGTTGTCCAGAATGCCGGTCACTTTGGCCTGCGATCCGGCGTCGCGGACCCGGATGTGATGCGCGGCCGCAGGCATGTCCAGAACCAACGTGGCCGGGATGAATGCCGCCGTTCCAAAGACCTGTGCCGTCATATCGAAGCAATGCATCGTGCGGGCGGGAATGAAGATCGCGTTATGGGCGCCATAGCCGCGGGTGTTGCCCGAAACCGTAATCCGGCCCTGTCCGCGGGTGACCCACAACAACAGATGATGCGGATAGCTGTGCATCGCCTCGATCCGCCAGCGCCCCGCCTGTGCCAGACGCGGAATTTGGTGCAGTCGGATGTGTGACAATGGCTGGGCTGAATTCGGCATGGCGGTGCCTCACATTGGATTTGTGCAACTAAATGGCCAGCATCCATCTGAATCAAGCACTAAAATGTAGGCTTTGATGAAGCAAGCGCCGGATCGCCTATGGTCAGGGCAGGGTAAGCGGAACCCAGCCGCGCATCCGTGCCCGAAACCATGTGCGCTGTCGTTTTGCATATTGCCGCGAGGCGATCTTGGCCCGCTCTATCGCCTCGTCGAGCGGCATCTGTCCGCGCAGATGGGCGATCAATTCCGGCGCGCCGATGGCCTTGGACGACAGGCGGGCCGGGTCCCAGTCTGGCTCCATCGTCTGTGCCTCGGTCAGGGCGCCCATGTCCATCATCATATCGAAACGGCGCGATATCCGGTCCCACAACCAATCCTTGCCCGCGTCCATCACAAAGGGCTGGGTCTGTGCCAGCGGCAGCAGGGGCGGCGGCGTCTTGTCCTGCCAGTCGGAAATGGCGCGCCCCGTTGCGCGCTGCACCTCCCATGCGCGCTGCACCCGAACCGGGTTTTGCAGATCAATGCGCGACAGGGTCACGGCGTCCAGATCTGCCAGCAGGGCGGCGATGCCGTCCTGTGCCATCCGCGCACCCGCCTCTGCCCGCACTGCGTCCGGGGTGGGCGGAATATCGGCCAGCCCTTCGGTCAGCGCGGTGAAATACAGCCCCGTCCCCCCGACGATGATCAGGCGGGGGCCAGCCTGCAACAAAGGCGCCACGTCGCGCAGCCAATGGCCGACCGAATAGGTGGCGTCATAGCGAATATGCCCGTAAAGCCGGTGCTGTGCCGCGGCTTCCTCATCATCCGAGGGGCGCGCGGTCAGGATCCGCCAGCCGTCGAAAACCTGCAAGGCGTCGGCGTTCACAATCACCCCGCCCTGCGCCTGTGCAATTTGCAGCGCCAGCGCGGATTTTCCCGACGCGGTCGGCCCCGCGATCAATACAGGCCGGTCTGGGTCAATGTTATTTATGTTTATCAGTGTCTTGTCAGTCAAAGTTCAGGTCATCTTCCGGGCTTGGACGGGGTGTTTCTACGACCCATATGTGTGACGCGGCGGTTAGGCGTTGAACCCGGCCGCGTTTTCCGACATTTTGCGCAAAATTCTGCATCTCTTATCAAACACCACAAATCGGCGGGGGACAATCCGATGAACGACACAGCCACAAAAGAACCCGCGCCGGCCTTTACCCGCGTCATGCTTAAAATTTCGGGCGAGGCGCTGATGGGCGATCAGGGCTTCGGCCTGCACCCGCCGACGGTCCAGCGCATCGCGCGAGAGGTCAAGACCGTGCACGATATGGGTGTCGAGATCTGCATGGTCATCGGCGGCGGCAATATCTTTCGCGGGTTGCAGGGCAGCGCGCAGGGGATGGAGCGGACGACAGCCGACTATATGGGCATGCTTGCCACGGTGATGAACGCATTGGCCATGCAATCGGCGATGGAAGAACTGAACATCCACACCCGCGTGATTTCCGCGATCCCGATGGACGAGATATGCGAGCCGTACATCCGCCGCCGCGCGGTGCGCCACCTTGAGAAAAAGCGCGTCTGCATCTTTGCGGCAGGCACCGGAAACCCCTATTTCACCACCGACACAGCCGCGACCCTGCGCGCCAACGAAATGGCCTGCGAGGCGATATTCAAGGGCACCAAGGTCGACGGTGTCTATGACAAGGACCCGGTGAAATACGCCGATGCAAAGCGCTATGACCGCGTCAGCTATGACGAGGTGCTGCAAAAGCATCTGGGGGTGATGGACGCCAGCGCCATCGCGCTTGCCCGCGACAACCACCTGCCGATCATCGTGTTCTCTTTGGATGAACCGGGCGGGTTCAAGGGGATTCTGGCGGGTGAAGGCACCTATACAACCGTGCACGATTAAGTTTACAATTTGGGCAACAGGCCCAAGAGCCGATGATAGAATAAAAGTAGAGTGGACACATGGCAGACTATAAAGAAATCGACCTTGACGATCTTCAGCGCCGCATGGATGGCGCAATGGCTGCGTTGCGCACGGAATTCGCTTCGTTGCGGACCGGCCGCGCCTCTGCGTCGATGCTGGACCCGATCATGGTCGAAAGCTATGGCAGCATGACCCCGATCAATCAGGTCGGCACCGTCAACGTGCCCGAACCCCGCATGGTCACGATCAACGTCTGGGACAAGGCGCTTGTCCAGAAGGTTGAAAAGGCGATCCGCGAAAGTGGTCTGGGGATCAACCCGCAGCTGAACGGCACGATCATCATGCTGCCGATCCCCGAATTGAACGAGGAACGCCGCCGCGAGCTGACCAAGGTCGCCGCAGGCTATGCCGAACATGCGCGTGTCGCCGTGCGCAACGTGCGCCGCGACGGCATGGACCAGATCAAAAAGGCCAAAGCCAACAACATGTCCGAGGACGATGTGAAGCTTTGGGAAGGCGAAGTGCAGGAACTGACGAACAACGCGATTGCCGCGATCGACGTGGCGCTGGAAGCCAAGCAGCAGGAAATCATGCAGGTTTAACGCCCGCCCGACCAAGGAGCCATATTTTGGCCGCGAAAGACACCAAAGACATCAGCCCCGAACATGTCGCGATTATTATGGACGGCAACGGGCGGTGGGCAACGGCCCGCGGGCGGCCGCGCCTGTTCGGCCATCAGGCCGGCGCACGGCGCGTTCGCGAGATCGTCGAGGCCTGTCCGGAGCTTGGCGTGCGCTATCTGACGATCTTTGCCTTTTCGACCGAGAACTGGAAACGCACCCAGACCGAGGTTGCCGGTTTGATGGCCTTGTTCCGCCGCTACATCGAGAAAGAGGCGAAACGCCTGCTGAAACACGGTGTGCGGGTCAGGTTTATCGGTGACCGCCTGCGTCTGGATGCGAAACTGGTCAAGCTGATGGATGATCTGGAGGTTCTGACCAGCCATAACGATCTGGTGCATCTGACCATCGCGTTGAACTACGGCGGCCGCGACGAGGTGGCCCGCGCGACCAAGCGTCTGGCGCGCGACGTGGCGTCGGGAAAACTGTCACCCGATGACGTGGACGAGGAAACATTGCCGCGCTATCTGGACACCTGCCTGTTGCCCGACCCCGATCTGGTGATCCGTACCAGCGGCGAGGCGCGGATTTCCAACTTTCTGCTCTGGCAGTCGGCCTATTCGGAATATGAATTCATCGACACGCTCTGGCCCGATTTCACCGCAGAGATCTTTGCCCAGACCATTGGCCGCTTTGGTCTTCGCGAACGGCGCTATGGGGCTGTGGCGGTCTGATGGCACCCTCTGGCCAATGGGATGATCTTGCCCCGCGTCTGGTGACGGCGGTGGCGATGGTGGCAACGGGGCTGCTTGGCATCTGGCTGGGTGGCGTATGGTTTGCCGCGATGGTGTCGATCTGTTGCGGCGTGATGGTCTGGGAACTGGCGCGGATGGTTTCGCCCGAGCTGAAACGGCGGTCGTTCCTGCTGGGTGCCGGTGCGGCTGTCAGCCTTTGGGTGGCGGTTTATCTGCCGACGCTTCCGGGCTTTTTGCTGCTGATCGTTGTGCCCGCCGCCGGGTTTGCGATCATTCCAATGCAGCGGCGTCTGTTTGCCGCCTTTGCCTTTCTTATTCTTGTTGCCGGGTTCGAGCTGATGGCGCTGCGCAGCGCATCGGGCATGCCCTGGCTGCTGTGGTTGGTGCTTGTCGTGGTGGCGACGGATATTTTCGGCTACTTCGGGGGGCGGATCATCGGCGGTCCAAAGCTTTGGGCGCGGGTCAGCCCCAAGAAAACATGGTCCGGTGCGGTGTCCGGCTGGATTGCGGCGGGCCTTGTCGGGCTGGTCTTCGCGCTGACATCCCATGCGGGGCTGTGGCTGGTGCCAGTGTCGGTGCTGTTGTCGATGGCCAGTCAGGTGGGCGACGTGGCCGAAAGCGCTGTGAAGCGCAAGATGGGGGTCAAGGACAGTTCCAACCTTTTGCCCGGCCATGGCGGCCTGTTCGACCGGTTCGACGGGCTGCTGGGGGCGGCGGTTTTGCTGCTGCTGATCGTGCAGTTCGTGGCGCTGCCGCTGACGGGCTTTTGACGGATGCGGCAGGTTTCTGTTTTCGGGTCCACCGGGTCCATCGGACAAAACACCATTGATCTGATCCTGCGCGGCGACGAGGGCGAATACGGCGTCGAGGTTCTGACCGGCGGGCGCAATATCGACCTTTTGGCGCGACAGGCCCTTGCGGTCGGCGCAAAGCTTGCCGTGACCGCCTATGACGATTGCCTTGCGGGCTTGCGCGACGCGCTTGCCGGATCGGGAACCAAGGTGGCGGCGGGGCAGGGTGCCATTGCCGACGCCGCCGACCGTCCCGTCGATTGGATGATGTCCGCGATTGTGGGCGCGGCGGGGCTGGTGCCCGGTTTGCGCGCCCTGCGCCACGGCTCGACGCTGGCGCTTGCCAACAAGGAAAGCCTTGTCACTGCGGGCCCCCTGTTGATGGGCGAGGCGGCGCGGCACGAGGCAACAGTCCTGCCCGTTGACAGCGAACATTCGGCGGTGTTTCAGGCGCTGGTGGGCGAGGATATGGACGCGGTCGAGCGGGTGATCATCACTGCGTCGGGCGGTGCGTTCCGCGACTGGCCGATGGAAAAACTGGCCGGTGCGACGCTGGAACAGGCCTCGAGCCACCCGAATTGGGCGATGGGCCAGCGGATTACGATCGACAGCGCGTCTATGTTCAACAAGGCATTGGAACTAATTGAAACAAAAGAATACTTTGGCTTCAGACCTGACCAGATAGAGGTGCTTGTGCACCCTGAATCCCTGATCCATGCTCTTGTCGGTTTTGTTGATGGCGCGCTGATGGCCCATGTTGGCCCGCCCGATATGCGCCACGCGATCGGCTACGCGCTACATTGGCCCGAACGCCGGCGGCTGGGTGTCGAGCGGCTGGATCTGGCGCGGATCGGCGCGTTGCATTTCAGCGCGCCCGATGACGCCCGATACCCCGCATTGCGGCTGGCCCGTCAGGTTATGGCGACAGGCGGCCTGTCCGGCGCGGCCTTTAACGCGGCCAAGGACGCGGCACTTGACGGCTTTATCGATGGCCGGCTGGGGTTTCTTGAAATGGCAGAGGTGGTCGAGACGGTGCTTGACCGGTTCGGGTCCGATTCCAGCCTTGGAAATGCCGAAGTTAACCTTGATAACGTCGTTCAAACAGACCATCTGGCAAGAAGGCGGGCAGACGAAGCGATCCGCCAAAAAAGACAGGCATAAGGAATAGGTAATTTGGATATTGTCGGATTGATCCCGTCGTTTGGCGGCTTTCTTTATACGATGGCGGCCTTTGTTGTGGCTCTTTCGATCATCGTGGCGATCCATGAATACGGGCACTATATCGTCGGGCGCTGGTGCGGCATCCACGCCGAGGTGTTTTCGCTGGGCTTTGGTCCGGTGATCTACTCGCGTGTCGATAAACGCGGCACGCGCTGGCAGGTGGCCCTGCTTCCCTTTGGGGGCTATGTGAAATTCCTGGGCGATGCCGACGCGGCCAGCGGCAAGGATGCGGCGGCCATCGGGGCCTTGTCGCCAACCGACCGCCGCCGCAGCATGCACGCGGCCCCCTTGTGGGCGCGGGCGTCCACGGTTGCGGCCGGGCCTGTGTTCAACTTCATTTTGTCATTTTTGTTGTTCGGCGGCATGCTGTTGGCCCGTGGCGTGGCGGTCGATCCGCTGACCGTTGCGGAAATGCGGCCCATGCCTGCCTCTTTCGTGCAGGAATTGCAGGTCGGGGACCAGATCGTCGGCATCAACGGAACGACCGCGCCCAAGCTGGAAGAGTTCAACGATTTCATCAATGGTTTGCCGGTGCAGCCCGTTCTGGACTATACTGTCGTGCGCGATGGGCAGGAAACGACCGTGCGCGGTCCCTATCCGTTCCCGCCACTGATCGCGGGGCTTCAGCCGCAATCTGCCGCGATGGAGATCAAGCTTCAGGTCGGGGATGTGATTACCGCCGTCGATGGCACCCCGATTTTCGCCTTTAGCCAGTTGCAGACCGCAGTTGCAGAGTCCCAGGGGCGGGTTTTGATGCTGACCGTCGATCGCGACGGTGAAACGCTGGACTTCGCGCTTGCCCCGCGCCGCGTCGATCAACCGAACGCCGACGGCACCTTTCAGGAACGCTGGATGTTCGGCGTCGAGGGCGGGTTGATGTTCGAGGCCAAGACCGTGACGCCCGGCGTCTGGCAGGCGGCGCAGGGCGCAGTGATGCAGACCTATTTGATTGTCCGGTCCAGCATTTCGGGGCTGTATCACATGATTACCGGTGCGATCAGCTCTTGTAACCTGACCGGCCCGATCGGGATCGCTCAGGCGTCCGGCGATATGGCCAGTCAGGGCGCGGGCAGCTTTATCCGCTTTGTCGCGCTGCTGTCGACTGCGGTCGGGCTGTTGAACCTGTTTCCGATCCCGGTTCTGGATGGCGGGCACCTTGTGTTTCACGCCTACGAGGCCGTGACCGGCAAACCGCCAAGTGACGGTGCGCTGCGGGTGCTGATGGGGGCGGGGCTGGCGCTTTTGCTTAGCCTGATGCTGTTCGCGGTGTCGAACGACCTGTTCCTTTGCCCTTGAAAATGGCCTTCCCCCGGAAAATCCGGGGGAATTCGGCTGGAATGCCAAATTGATGCCACAATCTCTGGCTATGGACGTATCCAACGTCGTCAAAGGTTCGGGGCATTGAAATGCAAACCATTCATAGCGGATATCGCGGTCTCTCGCTTCTGGTTGATCTCAACTGGGATCGTATCCTGTATCTGGCGACCATCGTGTTCGCACTATGCGCCGGCGCGTTCTTCGGCTCGCTGTAATCCGATCTTTCCCAAATTAAATGTCACTTTGGCAACTTTTTCGGAAAATTCCGCAAGGGTGGTCCGCGCCTTTTGACAAGGCAGGTTAATCCCGCTAGGCAATGTTTAATCTTGGGTTTAACGCGGATGGATTTCATGACTGTATTGTGTGCAATGAGACGGTTTCTAATCGCACGGGTATTGCCAGGGTCCAGGGTCTTGGCCGGAACGGTTTTCTTAGCCTTTGCAACGACTTCAGCCTTTGTTCCGACACAGGCACACGCGCAGCAATATACGATCACCGACGTGCGGATCGAAGGAAACCAGCGGGTCGAGCCGGCGACAATCCTGACCTATGCAGGAATCGCCAGGGGGCAGACATTGTCTGCCGGCCAGTTGAATGACGCCTACCAACGGATTATGAACTCTGGTCTGTTCGAGACGGTCCAGATGACGCCTCAGGGCAATTCTCTTTTGATTACCGTCAAGGAATTCCCGACCATCAACCGCATCGCCATCGAGGGCAACGCGCGCCTGAAGGACGAACCGCTTCTGGCGCTGCTGCGATCGCAGTCGCGCCGCGTGTACAGCCCGACCGTTGCCGAGGCGGATGCCGCCGCGATCGTCGAGGTTTACAGCCAGCAGGGCAGGATCGCAGCAACGGTCGAGCCGCGGATCATCCGCCGTTCAGATAATCGCGTCGATCTGGTGTTTCAGGTCAAGGAGGGCAAGGTTGTCGAGGTTCAGCGCATCAGCTTCGTTGGCAACCGCGCCTATTCCGACAGCCGTCTGCGCCGCGTTCTGGGCACGAAACAGGCGGGCCTTTTGCGCGCCATCATCAAAAGCGATACCTTCGTCGCCGACCGGATCGAGTTCGACAAGCAGGTTCTGCGAGATTTTTACCTGTCGCGCGGCTATGTCGATTTCCAGACGCTGTCGGTGGCATCGGAAGTCGCAAGAGAGCGTGACGGGTTCTTCGTCACCTTCAACGTGCGTGAAGGCCAGCAGTTCAAGTTCGGCAATATCACGGCCTCCAGCGATCTGGCCGATGTGGACGCGCAAGAGTTTCTGGCGATTGCAGACATCAAGCCGGGCAGCATTTACAACCCCGGCGTCGTCGACAACACCATCGCGCGGATGGAACGGCTTGCGCTTCAGAAAAGCCTGAATTTCATTCGGGTAGAGCCGCGCGTGACCCGCAACGAACGCAACCTGACGCTGGATATTGACTTCGTTCTGTCCCGTGGCCCGCGTGTTTTCGTCGAACGGATCGACATCGAGGGCAACAACACCACGCTTGACCGTGTGGTTCGCCGCCAGTTCAAAATCGTCGAGGGCGACCCCTTTAATCCACGCGAAATCCGCGAAAGCGCCGAACGCATCCGTGCGCTGGGGTTCTTTGCGTCGACGGACGTGAAGGCGAATGAGGGCAGCAGCGCCAATCAGGTAGTGGTTGATGTCAACGTCGAAGAGCAGCCTACGGGAACACTTGGTTTCGGGGCCAGCTATGGTGTCGATCAGGGCATCGGCCTGACGGTCAACTTCTCCGAGCGGAACTTTCTGGGGCGCGGGCAGGGGCTGTCGTTTGCGGCCTCTATCGGGACTGACAACGGCAACGGGTCGTTCGTGTTCAGTGAACCAGCGCTTTTGGGCCGCGACCTGCTGTTCCGCCTTAGCCTTGGCTATTCGGAATCCCAGCAGGATGACGCCTTTTATGACACGCGGTCCCTTAGCCTTAGCCCATCGATAGAGTTCCCCGTATCCGAGAACGGCCGTCTTGGCCTGCGCTATTCCATCGGACAGGCGGAAATTTCGAATGTGACCACGTCCAGTTCGACAATCATTCAGGCAGATTCGGGCAAACGGACCACAAGTGCGCTTGGCTATACCTACACCTATGAAACCCGCCGTTCGGGCCTGAACCCGGCTGCGGGGATCGTTCTGCGGTTCGGTCAGGATTTTGCCGGTGCCGGTGGCGACGCGAAATATGTCCGGACCTCTGTTCAGTTGGGGGCCGAAACCTCTGTCCTGAACGAGGATGTCAACCTGCGCGCCCAGCTTGAAGGCGGCGCGGTCAACATGATCTCGGGGGACAGCCGCATCACCGACCGGTTCTTCATGAACGGATCGACCATGCGCGGCTTCAGCCAGAACGGCATCGGTCCCCGCGATCTGACGGCTGCCAATCAGGACGCGCTTGGCGGCAACTACTTTGCAGTTGCCCGGTTCGAGGCAGAGTTCCCCGTGGGCCTGCCCGAAGAGTATGGCCTGACCGGTGGCGTGTTCTTTGATGTGGGGTCTGTCTGGGGTCTGGACAACACCGCAGGGTCCGGTGGACCTGTCGATGACACGGCGCATCTGCGCTCTGCGATTGGGGTGTCGGTGTTCTGGACAACCGGTATCGGTCCGTTGCGCTTCAACTTCTCGAAGGCGCTGCAGAAGGAAAGCTATGATAAAGAGCAATCCTTCGACCTGACCATTTCGACCCAGTTCTGATCATGCGGGCCGGCATCACAAAGGCGGTGGCGTTTTGCGTCACCGCTTTTTTTGCAACGGCAGGTCTTGCGCAGACTACCCAAAGCGTCCCGTTTCTGACGCTTGATCAGGATCTGGTGTTTTCGACCTCTCTTTACGGTTTGCGCGTCACGACCGAGCTGGAGCAGGAGGCAATCGCCCTTGCCGCCGAAAACCGCAAGATAGAGGCGGACCTGACCCGCGAAGAGAGAGAGCTGACCGAAAAGCGCCCCGGCCTGTCGGCCGATGCATTCCGGACGCTTGCCGATGCCTTTGATCAAAAGGTGCAGGGAATCCGCACCGCGCAGGACGCCAAATCGCGCGATCTGGGCCGCAGGCGTGATGAGGAGCGGCAGCAGTTCTTTAACCGCGCCCTGCCGATGCTTGCCAATCTGGTGCGCGAAAGGGGTGCTGTCGCAATTCTGGACAAGCGGGCGATCTTTCTGGCGGCGGAAGCGATAGATATCACCGACGCGGCAATCGCGCGGATCAATGCGGAACTTGGCGATGGCACCACAATTGCGCCGCAGCCCCAGTCGGTTGATCCAGACGCGCCGGTCCCGGTTCCGCCAGCGCCGAGGCCCTAGCGGCCTCTCTTGCCGAAACCCGCCTGACTTGTTACTCGTTTCAGAACACAAAAAGATAAGGAACGGGTATATGACAGACTTGCCGACCACCGCAGATATCGACCTGATCAAGCGCCTGATCCCGCACCGCTACCCGTTTCTTCTGGTGGATAAGGTCCGCGACATCGTGCACGGGGTCTCTGCCGTCGGCGTCAAGAACGTCACTTTCAACGAGCCTCATTTTCAGGGGCATTTCCCAAGCACCCCGATCATGCCCGGCGTCACCATCATCGAGGCCATGGCGCAGACCGCTGCCGTCATGGTCGGCGTAAGCATGGATATGGCCGACAAGAATATGCTGGTGTATTTCATGGCAATCGACGCCTGCAAATTCCGCCGCAAGGTGGTTCCGGGCGATGTGCTGGAAATGAGCATTACGGTCACTCGCGGCAAACCGGGGGCCAAGGTCTGGCGGTTCCACGGGGTCGGGACGGTCGAGGGAGAGGTTGCGGCCGAGGCCGACTTCACCGCCATGATGGACCTTCAGGGGTAGCCCATGACGATTGATCCCAGCGCCACGATCCACCCCAGCGCAGTCATTGAACCCGGTGCGTTTATTGGTGCCGGTTGCGCGGTCGGCCCGTTTTGCGTGGTTGGTCCCAAGGTCGTGCTGCATGACCGCGTGATTCTGAAAAGCCATGTGGTTGTGGCGGGGCGCACCGATATCGGTGACGAGACGGTGATCTTCCCCTTCGCCTCGATCGGGGAAATCCCGCAAGATCTGAAATTCAAGGGCGAAGACACGCAGTTGATCATCGGCAAACGCAACCGTATCCGCGAAGGCGTCACCATGAACACCGGCACTGAGGGCGGCGGCGGCATCACCCGCGTTGGCGACGACTGCCTGTTCATGACCGGCGCCCATGTCGGCCATGACGTCATCGTCGGCAACAAGGTGGTTATGGCCAATCAGGCGGCGCTGGCCGGGCATTGTATCGTGTCCGACGACGTGATCATCGGCGGCCTGTCGGGCATCCACCAGTTTGTCCGTCTGGGGCGCGGCGCGATCATCGGCGCGGTGACCATGGTCACCAATGACGTCATCCCCTACGGCCTTGTGCAGGGGCCACGCGGCGCATTGGACGGGCTGAACCTTGTCGGGTTGAAACGGC
The DNA here is from genome assembly GCF_052119585.1 of Pseudogemmobacter sp. W21_MBD1_M6. Lineage (NCBI taxonomy): Bacteria > Pseudomonadati > Pseudomonadota > Alphaproteobacteria > Rhodobacterales > Paracoccaceae > Pseudogemmobacter > Pseudogemmobacter sp. W21_MBD1_M6. The sequence continues at coordinate 23,160 of NZ_JBGQOJ010000029.1, forward strand.
GCGGCGTAGCGCGGTCCGATATCACGGCGCTGCGGGCGGCCTACCAGATGTTGGCGCAGGGCGACGGTGCCTTTCAGGAACGCGCGGCGCGACTGGGCGAGGAAACCGACAGCGCCTATGTGTCGGAAATTGTGAACTTCATCCTTGGGGCGTCCGATCGGTCGTTCCTGACGCCAAGCTGATGGCGCATCTTGCGATGATCGCGGGGCAGGGTGATCTGCCCGCAGCCCTTGCTGCCGCCCTCGACGTCTCGGCGACGCCGTTCGTGCTATGCGAACTGGACGGGTTTCAGGCACAGGGGCTGGACAACCGCCCGGTCGAGCGTTTCCGGATCGAGCATCTCGGTTCGTTTCTGGCGGGCCTGACCGCGCGGGGCGTGACCGAGGTGGTCTTTGCCGGTGCGGTGCGCCGCCCCGCGATTGACCCGACCCGGATCGACGCGGCGACCTTGCCGTTGGTGCCGCGGATGATGGCGGCCCTGCAGGCGGGCGACGATGCCGCGCTGCGCACGGTGATTGCGATGTTCGAGGAGGCGGGCCTGACCATCCGGGCGCCGCACCGGATTGCGCCCGCCCTGCTGCCCGCAGCGGGTGTGCTGACACAGACCCGCCCGAACGAGGCGCATCGGCGCGACGCGCTGCGCGGTGCCGATATCGTTGCCGCCCTCTCTGCCGCCGATATTGGCCAGTCGTGCATTGTGGCCGGTGGTCAGGCTTTGGCCGTCGAGGCCCTGCCGGGCACCGACTGGATGATCAGGTCGCTCGGCTCCCGCGCGCCGTCGCTGCCCACGGGCGGCCTTCTGTACAAGGCACCGAAGGTGGCGCAGGATCGACGTATCGACCTGCCCACCATTGGTCCGGATACCGTTCGGGCCGCAGCACAGGCCGGGCTGGAGGGCATCGTGATTGATGCGGGCGGCGTTATGGTTCTGGACCAGGCAGGGTGCATAGAAATCGCCGATGACGCGGGCCTTTTCCTTTGGGTGCGCGACTGATGCGGGTGTTTGTCATCGCTGGCGAATCCTCTGGTGACAAACTGGGGGGCGCGCTGATGGCAGGCTTGCGCCAGCTGGTGCCGGACGTGCAATTTTCCGGGGTCGGTGACGCGCAGATGCAGGCGCAGGGGCTGACGACCCTCTTCCCGATGGACGAGCTAAGCGTCATGGGCATCACCGAAGTGCTGCCGAAATACCGCAGCCTGAAACGCAGGATCGCCGAGACGGCAAGGGCCGTTCTGGACCAGAAACCCGATGTGCTGATCACCATCGATAGTCCCGATTTCTGCTTGCGGGTGGCGCGGCTGGTCAAGGCGCAGTCAGACATTCGCACAGTGCACTACGTCGCCCCCACCGTCTGGGCATGGCGCGCGGGGCGCGCCGCAAAAATGGCAAAGGTCATTGATCAGGTGCTGGCACTTTTCCCGTTCGAGCCGCCCTATCTGGAAGCCGCAGGTCTGCGTTGCGACTTTGTCGGGCATCCCGTTGTCGCCGAACCGCAAGCGAGCAGGGCCGAGATCACGGCCTTTCGCGCCTCCTACCGCATCGATGAGGGTGCGCCACTGATCCTTGCGCTGCCTGGCTCGCGTAAGGGCGAAGTCGCGCGCCTTGCGCCCGTCTTCGCCGCAGCCCTACGTCCTGTTCTGGCCGCGTATCCGACCGCACGCGTTATCCTGCCTGCGGCCCCGAATGTGGTGCATATGGTTTATCAGTTGACGGCCAACTGGCCGGGCGACCGGATCATTGTCGATCCGTTGCGCGGCACGCCAGAGCAATCCGCCGCCGCAAAACGCGCCGCCTTCGGGGCCGCCGGTGTGGCGCTTGCCGCCTCGGGGACTGTTTCGCTGGAACTTGCCGCAGCGGGAACCCCGATGGTCATCGCCTACGACATGAACTGGCTTAGCCGCCAGATCATCGCGCGCATGCTGAAGGTGGATACAGTGACGCTGGTCAACCTTGTGACCGACACCCGCACGGTTCCCGAATTCCTCGGTGCGAACTGCCGCGCCGATCTGATCGCGCCGGCCCTACTGGATGTCATGGCCCATCCTGACCGTCAGAAGCAGGCGATGCGGGATACAATGATCCGTCTCGGTCAGGACGACCTTGCCCCCGGCCTGCGCGCGGCCCGTGCGGTACTCGACGGGCTTGGCAAGGGCTCCTAGGTCTACTACCGTTTTTTTGTTCTTTAAATATCCTCGCCGAAGGCGAAAATCCTGATGAAGGATTTTACGCGCTCCGCGCGGGAGTATTTTTGCCGAGAAGAACGGGCAAGGCGCGCGTCAGCCGCGCCAGATCCAACCGCCGCCAAGGATGCGGCTGCCAACGGGTTCGTAGAACACACAGGCCTGACCGGGGGACACACCCTCTTCGGGGGTCAGCAATTCCACCTCGGCGGTCGTTGCCGACAGTGGCCGGATGATCGCCTCTCTCGGGGGGCGGGTGGACCGGACCTTGACCAGAACCTCGCGCTCCGCGCAGTTGTCAAAGGGCGTGTCACCCAGCCAGTTGATTTCGCGTACGGGGATAATCCGCGTTGTCAGTGCCTCTTTCGGGCCGACGATCACACGGCGGGCGTCGGCGTCCAGCTTGACGACATACAAAGGGTCTTCCAATCCGCCGATGCCCAGCCCGCGCCGCTGGCCGACGGTGTAATTGATGATGCCGTTGTGCTGACCCAGCACCGTTCCCGCCATATCGACGATATCGCCGGGGCTTGCCGCCTCTGGCCGCAGTTTCAGGATGACATCGGCGTAGTTGCCGTTCGGGACAAAGCAGATGTCCTGACTGTCGGGCTTATCCGCCACCGACAGCCCGTATTTCGTCGCCAGTGCCCGCGTTTCCGCCTTGGACGCCAGATGGCCCAGCGGAAAGCGCAGGTAGTCGAGTTGATCGGGTGTTGTCGAAAACAGGAAGTAGCTTTGATCGCGGTTCGCGTCGGCAGCGGAATGCAGCTCTGGTCCGGCGACACCCATTTTGCGTTGAATATAGTGCCCTGTCGCCATACAATCCGCATCCAGATCTTTTGCGGTGGCCAGCAGATCCTTGAACTTCACCCGCTCGTTGCAGCGGATGCAGGGCACAGGCGTGGCCCCCGCAAGATAGCTGTCGGCGAATTCGTCGATCACGGCCTCGCGGAAGGTGTTCTCGTAGTCCAGCACGTAATGGGGGAATCCCATCTCTTCGGCCACGCGCCGGGCATCGTGGATGTCGCGTCCCGCGCAGCAGGCGCCCTTTTTGGCCAGCGCGGCGCCATGGTCGTAAAGCTGTAGCGTGACACCGACCACGTCATAGCCTTCCTCGGCCAGGTGCGCGGCCACGACCGAACTGTCAACGCCCCCCGACATTGCCACGACCACGCGCGTCTCGGACGGGGCCTTTGCAAAGCCCAGCGAATTCAGCTGCGGGTGTCTGGTGTCGAGGGACATTAGGGTGCTCCGTTCAAGTCCGGCAGAATATAGGAAAATGCAAGATAGTCTCAAGGGATTGTTTCACCCCTTCTTAAGTAAAACGGGCACAGGGTGCACGTACTGATGAAGGGGAATGCGATGTTTTTAAAGAAAGTCGACGGCCCGCGCGCCGTCACATTGCCGGGTGGTCGTGTGTTGACACGGGCGGATCTGCCGCCGGACGATACCCTGCGTTGGGTTGCCAGCCGCAAGGCGGTCGTGGTCATGGCCGTGGCCACCGGATTGATTTTGCGGTCCGAGGCGATGGCAACCTATGGGCTGTCTGACGAGGAATATGATGGATGGGAATCCGCGATAAAACGTCATGGCATTAAGGCGTTAAAGGTTACGTCTGTGCAAAAATATCGACAACTTTAGATTGATTTGCGTGGGGGACGTGCAAGAGTAACGTTAGGTTAACCATTGTGGATAACAGTAAGAGGCGAGCGAATATCTTTTGAACGGAGTTGAACACCATGCGAGTGCTTTTGGTCGAGGACGATCCCGCAACTGCGAAGAGTATCGAGTTGATGCTCACCCATGCCAATCTGAACGTCTATTCGACGGATCTTGGCGAGGAGGGGATAGATCTGGCGAAACTATACGACTACGACTTGATTCTTCTTGATATCAACCTGCCGGATATGAACGGCCATGAGGTGTTGCGGCAGTTGCGTCTGGCGCGGATCGACACGCCTATTCTGATCTTGTCGGGGTCCGATGATACCGACAGCAAGCTTAAGGGATTCGGGTTCGGCGCCGACGACTACCTGACCAAACCGTTCCACCGCGAGGAGCTTGTCGCGCGGATCCATGCGATTATCCGGCGGTCCAAGGGTCATTCCCAACCCATCATCAAGACCGGTAAGATTGCGGTCAATCTGGACGCCAAGACCGTTGCGATCGGTGCAAAGACCGTGCATCTGACCGGCAAGGAATACCAGATGCTGGAGCTTTTGTCGTTGCGCAAGGGCACGACCCTGACCAAGGAAATGTTCCTGAACCACCTTTATGGCGGCATGGACGAGCCAGAGTTGAAAATCATTGACGTCTTCATCTGCAAGCTGCGTAAAAAGCTGGCCGAGGCGACCGATGGCGACAATTATATCGAAACCGTTTGGGGCCGTGGGTATGTGCTGCGCGATCCTGATCCGGTTGCGGTCGGCCCGCTTCTGGCGGTGGGCGCCTAGACGCGCCATGCGGTGCTTCGGTGGGGATGCTGACGCATAAGAAAAACGAAGAATGGTGATCACTCACGGATGCATCTGCTGGACCTCGGCTGATCTGGCTCCTATCACTTGGGGGCAGCAGTCGCAGGAGAAGGCCAGTGGCCAAAGATATTGCCGTTGACCAATTGACCGAACCACAGGCGCGGGCAGAGCTTGGCCGCCTTGGTGATATACTGGCCCGGGCCAACCGTGCCTATCATACGCTGGACTCGCCCGAGATATCGGACGCCGAGTATGACGCGTTGAAACGGCGCAATGCTGCGATAGAGGCGCGGTTTCCGGCGCTGAAGCGCCCCGATAGCCCGACAGAGCAGGTCGGTGCCCCCTTGGCAGAGGGGTTTTCCAAAGTGACCCATGCCGTTCGGATGCTGTCGCTTGGCAATGCGTTCACGGGCGAAGACGTACAGGATTTCGACGAGCGGATTCGCAAGTATCTGGGGCTGGGGCGGGACTCCGAACTGACCTACACGGCCGAACCCAAAATTGACGGGCTGTCCTTGTCATTGAGATTCGAGCATGGCGTTCTGGTGCAGGCCGCAACCCGGGGCGACGGAGAGACTGGCGAAAATGTGACGGAGAACGCGAAAACAATCGCAGACATTCCGAAGACCGTAAGGGGTGCCCCGGACGTTCTGGAGGTGCGCGGAGAGGTCTATATGTCCCACGCGGATTTCGCTGCGCTGAATGTGCGGCAGATTGCGGCGGGGGCCCGGCCCTTTGCCAATCCGCGCAATGCCGCCGCTGGATCCTTGCGCCAGCTTGATGCGGAAATCACCCGCGCCCGGCCGCTGAACTTTTTTGCATATGCCTGGGGAGAGCTGTCAGAACCGCTGTCGGACACCCAGATCGGTGCGATCAAGCGGCTTGAAAACCTTGGCTTCAAAACCAATCCGTTGACGGTTCTGTGTGATGGGCCCGAGGCGCTGCTGGCGCAATACCGGATGATCGAGGCACAGCGCGCCACTTTGGGCTATGACATCGACGGGGTCGTTTACAAGGTGAACGCGCTAGAGCGTCAGCGCCGCCTCGGGTTCCGCTCTACCACGCCACGCTGGGCGATTGCGCATAAATTCGAGGCCGAATTGGCATGGACCCGACTGGAGGCAATCGACATCCAGGTGGGTCGCACCGGTGCGCTTTCGCCCGTGGCGCGGTTGACGCCGGTCACCGTCGGCGGCGTTGTGGTGTCGAATGCCACCCTGCATAACGAGGATTATATTGCCGGATCCGGTGCCAAGGGCACCCCGATCCGCGAGGGCCGCGATATTCGGGTGGGTGACTGGGTGCAGGTATACCGCGCCGGCGATGTGATCCCCAAGATCAACGATGTGGACCTGTCGCGCAGGCCGGCGGATGCGGTGCCTTTCGTCTTTCCCCATGTCTGCCCTGAATGCGGGTCGGACGCGGTGCGCGAGGAGGGCGACGCCGTTCGCCGGTGTACGGGCGGCATGATTTGCCCCGCGCAGGCCGTTGAAAAGCTAAAACATTTTGTCGGGCGGACGGCCTTTGATATTGACGGTCTGGGGGCAAAGCAGATCGAGATGTTCTATTCCGACGATCTGCTGCCGATCAAAGTGCCCGCCGACATATTCACCCTGAAACAGCGGGACGCGCAGAATATCCCAAAACTCAAGAACCGCGAAGGCTGGGGTGAAAAAAGCGCGAAGAACCTGTTGGAAGCAATTGATAAAAAACGAATAATTGCGCTTAGAAGATTAATTTTCGCGCTTGGAATTCGCCATGTCGGCGAGGCGGGCGCAGGGCTTTTGGCCGATCATTACGGCACCTGGGGCGCCTTCGAGGCGGCGGTCTCGAGCGCCCGCGTCGGCGAGGGCGAAGCCTGGGAAGACCTGATTGCAATCGACGGGGTCGGGGCTGTCATGGCAGCGTCCTTGGTGAATGCGTTCCACCAGCCAGCCGAACGGGCCTCGATCGACAGGCTGGTCGCGCAGCTTGACGTGCAGCCGGCCCAACGCCGTGCGCCGGTGAACAGCCCCGTTGCGGGAAAAACCGTGGTTTTCACCGGAACGCTGGAGAAAATGACCCGCGCCGAGGCAAAAGCCCGGGCAGAGGCCCTTGGGGCCAAGGTGGCGGGGTCTGTCTCAGCCAGAACCGATATTCTGGTGGCCGGGCCTGGCGCGGGGTCAAAGGCCGAAAAAGCCGCCGGTCTGGGGGTTGAAACCATCGACGAGGACGGCTGGTTGGCCCTGATCGGCGACGCATGAGCGGGCGTCCAGAAATCCTGTTCCCGCTGTTTGCCGAGATGACAAAGCTGGACGGTGTCGGCCCAAAAACGGCCCAGGCCATGGTTGCCATTGGATTGGAAAAGCCGCGTGACTTATTGTTTATGCTTCCTTATTCTGGCGTTGATCGTCAACGTCGCGACAGTATCCGGGACGTGGTTGCGCCCGCGACCGTGACGGTCGAGGTCGAGGTCGGCGCCCATACGCCTGCGCGCAAAAAGGGCGGGCCATATCGCGTGACAGTGCAGGATTCTGGGACCACGTTCCAGTTGGTGTTCTTTCATGCGCAAGGTGACTACTTGCAAAAGCAACTGCCGACCGGCCAGCGCCGGATCGTCAGCGGCAAGATCGAGATATTCGACGGGATCGCGCAGATGGTTCATCCTGACCATATTCTGCGCCCCGAAGATGCCGGAGACATCCCGGCGTTCGAGCCGGTTTACCCGTTGACCGCCGGTTTGACCCAGAAAACGATGGCAAAGGCGGCCGCGTCGGCGCTTGACCTTGCGCCGGCTCTGGACGAATGGATCGACCCTGCGCAAAAGGCGCGCGGGGGCTGGCCGGATTGGCAGGATGCGGTCCGCATGGCGCATCGGCCAGCGGATGTGGCCGCACTGTCGGCGACCGCGCCGGCGCGCACGCGGTTGGCCTATGACGAACTGATGGCGCATCAGCTGACGCTGGCATTGGCCCGTGCGGCAGCGCGGAAAACGGCGGGGAAGCCGTCCGTCGCCACTGGAAGATTGCAGTCCAAAGTTTTAAAAACACTACCGTTTTTGCCAACAGGCGCACAAGATCGCGCAATCCGCGAGATCAGCGATGATATGGCGAAACCCTTCCGGATGAACCGGTTGTTGCAGGGCGATGTCGGGTCCGGCAAAACGCTGGTCGCGTTTATGGCGCTTCTGGTCGCGGTCGAGGCGGGAGGTCAGGGCGTGATGATGGCGCCAACCGAAATTCTTGCGCGACAACATCTGGAAGGGCTGCAACCGCTGGCCGAGGAGGCGGGTGTCGTGCTGGAACTGCTGACCGGGCGCGACAAAGGACGAGAGCGGAGAGCCAAGCTGGAGGCGCTGAAGCGCGGTGATATCCAGATTTTGGTCGGCACCCATGCGGTGTTCCAGAAAGACGTTGAGTTCCGGGATCTTAGGCTGGCGATCATCGATGAACAGCACCGGTTCGGCGTGCGGCAGCGGCTGGAATTGGGCGCCAAGGGGCAGGCGGTGGATGTGCTGGTGATGACCGCAACGCCGATCCCGCGCAGCCTTGCCTTGGCGCAATACGGCGACATGGATGTGTCGGTTCTGGACGAAAAGCCGCCCGGACGGACGCCGGTGAAAACCGCGCTGATCTCGACGGCGCGGATCGACGAGGTGGTGCAACACCTGCAAAAGGCGATTTCTGAGGGGCGGCAGGCCTATTGGGTCTGTCCGCTTGTCGAGGAATCCGAAGTGGTTGACATGACCGCCGCCGAGGAGCGGTTCAAGCGGCTGCGCGCCATTCTGGGTGAGGGCGTGGTGGGGCTGGTGCATGGCCAGATGCCACCCGCCGACAAGGATGCCGCGATGGCGCGGTTTGTGGCGGGGCAGACCAAAGTGCTGGTGGCGACCACGGTGATCGAAGTGGGGGTGAATGTGCCCAATGCGTCGATCATGGTTATCGAGCGTGCCGAAAGCTTTGGTCTGGCGCAATTGCACCAGTTGCGCGGTCGGGTCGGACGCGGATCGACCGCCTCGACCTGCCTGCTGATGTATCAGGCGCCTCTGGGCGAAACGGCAGAGCGGCGGTTGATGATCCTGCGCGAATCCGAGGACGGGTTTCGGATCAGCGAAGAAGATCTGGCGATCCGCGGGGCAGGTGATGTGATCGGCACGGCGCAATCGGGGTTGCCGAAGTTCCGCATCGCCGATCTTGAACGGCAAGCAGCCCTGATGGAAGTCGCGCAGTCGGACGCGCGGGCGCTATTGGCAGCCGACCCCACATTGCAAAGCCCGCGCGGACGCGCCGCGCGGGTTCTTTTGTGGTTGATGGAGCAGGATAAGGCAATTCGTTTGATTTCAGTTGGTTAGCCTGATTTCTGCCCCGATAGATCTGCTTTGTTCACAAATGTTCTTAAAAAGTTCTTTACAAAGGCTTTTACAAATGAGAACAAAGGGGCAACAAGATCAACCAACGCAGGACACATCATCATGCTGAACGAGATCAAATCTGTTTTTTCCCGCTCTTCCGACACGTTGTTGCAGGACGCCGCAGGTGCCGCCGCCTTGGTGGTGATGCTGCTGGCCACGCTTTACGTTCCCGGAATGGTCTAGGCCCGTCCCATCTGCCTGCGGTCTGTGCCGGCGTCTGCATCCTGTCCCCAATTTGATGCTTTTGCGCTGACATTGCCTGTCCACCGCCCGGGGTTGCCTCACATCCCCATTGACGCCGGACCGACACAGACACGCACACTTTGCGCCGCCATCCAATCTGGATGCGCGGCGTTTTTTTTGCGCACTGCGTGGGGATATTTTGAGGAACAAAGACGCAGTGCGTCAGGCGGATTCGGCCTGTTGCATGGCGTCAACCGTCGCCTCGAGCGACAGCATGATAGAGGCGTGCCGGTTTTTGTAATCGCGGGCAGGGATCAATACCTCCAGCCCGTCAAAAGGGGCCTCTGGCGCGGGGGCATCAGATTTAAGCATCGCTTTCAGCTGGTCACGGGCCAGTTCGACCTCGGCGCGGGTGCGGCCGATGATCGACGAGGCCACGACAGAGGCCGCCGCCTGACCCAGTGCACAGGCTTTTACATCCTGCCCGAATTCGGTGATCTTGCCATCCTGCACCGTGATATCCACCGTGACCGTCGATCCGCACAGCGGTGAGCGGCGTTTGGCCGTGGCGGTGGGCGCCGCCAGCCGATCTGTGAACGGGATATCTGCCGCCAAGGCAAGGATGCGGCCAGAATAAAGTTTGATCAGGTCGGTATCGGTACTCATGGCTTTTCCTTTTGATCCGTAGCGCATAGATAATCCGCCAGGCACATGATGCAAAGGGTTTGTCACGATGTTTGATCCAACAACGCTTGTTTTCAACGAACAGGGTTTGATTCCGGCCATCGCGCAGGACGAGGCGTCGGGCGAGGTCCTGATGATGGCGTGGATGAACGCGGGGGCAGTTCTGAAAACGCTTGAGACTTCGCGTGTAACCTATTGGTCCAGATCAAGAAAGTCATTTTGGGTCAAGGGCGAGAGCAGCGGCCATGTGCAAGAGTTGGTAGATCTTCGAGTGGATTGCGACCGTGACTGTTTGCTGGTCATCGTGCGCCAGACGGGGCCTGCGTGTCACACCAACCGGCGGTCGTGTTTTTATACCGCCCTGCGCGACGGGGACGAAGTTGAACTGATGGCACCGCTAACCTAGGCCGACCATCCGCCGAATGTCGGCGGGCGTCGCGCCTTCGGATCGGTAGGTGGAAATTGCGCGTGCATCGCAGCGCTTGGCCAGCCGCTTGCCTGTCTCGTCACGGATCAGGCGGTGGTGATGATATGTAGGTGAAGGTAATCCCATAACATATTGCAAAACAATATGAATTTTAGTTGTCTCAAACAGGTCCATCCCGCGCACAACATGGGTCACACCCTGTGCTGCATCATCCAGAACCACCGACAGGTGATAGGATGTGCCCATGTCGCGGCGGGCCAGAACCACATCGCCTGTTTCTGAAATCATCGCATCACGCGGGACGGCGATACGGTGGTTCTGGCCGGTTCCGGTTTCACTGAATCCCAGATCGGGCGCATCCTGCATGGCCCGTGCCATATCCAGTCGCAAAGCTGTCTTCTGTGGCCTTGTTCCAGTGCGGTCGCAGGTCCGGCAGGTTCCCGGATAGATAATCCCGTCGGGGCCGGATGCCGGTTCAATGCCCTCTTGCGGGGCGCTGGCGGCGGCCAGGATATCGCGACGGTTGCAGTGGCAGGGATACAGCAGGCCGCGCGCCCAAAGATCGTCCAGAGCAGCGGCGTAGGCCCCGGTCCTGTCCGACTGGCGCATCACGGGTCCGTCCCATGTCAGGCCCAGCCAGGTCAGGTCATCGTAAATCCGGCTTTCCCATTCCGGCCGGGCGCGGCTTTGGTCGATATCTTCGATCCGCAGCAGAAAACCGCCACCGGCGCGCCGCGCCATGTCATGCGCCAGAAGGGCGGAAAAGGCGTGCCCGAGGTGCAGTGGGCCGGTAGGTGACGGGGCGAACCTGGTGATCATAAGTTATGTATTATCAATCTGATATGCCATGTATTTCATTTATCCAGCCAGGCTTGCCATGCCGCTTTGGCGCGGTCGGTATAGGCCTTGTACCGCAACTTGCGGCCACGACGTCCGCCCTTGGCGTCGATTGGCGGGAAAAGCCCGAAGTTGACGTTCATCGGCTGGAATGTCTTCGCATCGGCCCCACCGGTGATATGAGTGACAAGCGCGCCCATGGCGGTCTCGGCTGGCGGGGCGCAGGCGGGAAGGCCAAGGATTTCGGCGGCAGCCAGGCGGCCCGCCAAAAGGCCCATCGCTGCCGACTCAACGTAACCTTCGACGCCGGTGATCTGACCGGCAAACCGCAGGTTGGGGCGGGATTTCAGGCGCATCTGCTCGTCCAGAAGCGTGGGCGAGTTTATAAAGGTGTTGCGGTGGATGCCGCCAAGGCGTGCGAACTCGGCATTCTCTAGCCCGGGGATTGATCGCAGAACGTCTTTCTGCGCGCCGTATTTCATTTTTGTCTGAAATCCCACGATGTTATAAAGCGTTCCTAATGCGTTGTCGCGACGCAACTGGACAATGGCATGGGCCTTGACGTCGGGCTGGTGCGGGTTGGTCAGGCCGACCGGTTTCATCGGACCAAAGCGCAGCGTCTCGCGACCGCGTTCCGCCATAACCTCGATCGGCAGGCACCCGTCGAAATAGCCGGCGGTTTCACCCTCGTGGAACTCGGTTTTTTCGGCGGCCAGAAGGGCGTCGATAAAGGCCTCGTAGGTTGCCTTGTCCATCGGGCAGTTCAGATAGGCGGTCTGGTCTTCCAGGGTCTCGCCCTTGTCATAGCGCGACTGCATCCAGGCTTTCGACATGTCAATGCTGTCATGGTAAATGATCGGAGCGATGGCGTCGAAAAACGCCAGAGCGGTCTGACCGGTGGCCTCGCGGATCGAACCAGCCAAGGCGCCGGATGTCAGTGGGCCGGTGGCGATGATCCAGGTGCCGTCCTGGGGCAGCTCTGATATTTCGCCATAGTCCACGCGGATATTCGGATGCGCCATGATGCGGGCGGTGACGGCCTCGGCAAAGGCGTCGCGGTCGACGGCCAGCGCCCCACCGGCAGGCAGGGCATGTGCATCGGCCATTTCCATGATCAAGCCGCCCGCAGCGCGCATTTCCCAATGCAGCAGCCCCACTGCGTTGTTCTCGTCATCGTCCGACCGGAACGAGTTGGAACACACCATTTCCGCCAGATGTCCGGTCTTGTGGGCAAAGGTTCCGACCTTCGGGCGCATCTCGTGGATGACCACGTTCAGGCCCATGTTGGCGGCCTGCCAGGCGGCCTCTGATCCGGCCATTCCGCCGCCGATGATATGCAATTCCTGTTTCATGTCACGCGATGTAGCTTTGAGGCGCGGAAATGAAAAGGCTTGCTGAAAAAGATGAGTATTTGGACCGAGAAGATTGGCCATTCTTTTTGGTTGAAATATCCGCGCCGCAGGCAGCCCGAGTGTCCGCAGGACACGATATAAAGGAATCGCGCGGAACGCGCGGCTGCTGGATCAGGCCTGCCAGTCGGGCGCGCGCTTTTCCAGAAAGGCGGCGATGCCTTCTTCTGTCTCGCGCAGCATCATGTTCTGCACCATCGCATCGCCGGTATAGGCATAAGGGCACCTCTAAAAATTGCGCCTGATCTGACGGCGGTGTAGACATTGGGCCAGTGTGAGATGGAGGCTGGTTGT
>NZ_JBGQOJ010000030.1:0-35662 GCF_052119585.1 Pseudogemmobacter sp. W21_MBD1_M6
GACAACCAGCCTCCATCTCACACTGGCCCAATGTCTACACCGCCGTCAGATCAGGCGCAATTTTTAGAGGTGCCCTGCAGTACAAACATCAATATTGCCGCGAACATTTCACATCACACCGTCTCCCGGCTCTTGGAGCGCGGCGCTTCGACGCCAGAAACAATCAGAGCTGACGTTCTGAAGATTTTGCAGGAAATCAGGGCGCTCAGGAACTTTCTGTCGTCGGGGATCGAGCATAGCTTGGGTAAGCTGCAAGGCAACATGACTTATGACTTTATTGTGCCGTACGGTGACGGCGGATTGATCGTTCGCACCCTCCGAATAAATACTTCGGTGAAGTCCTTCTTCTCAGACCCGATGCCTGTGTTTTCAGTCCGGACATATTTGGATGGTTCGATGCTGAGCCCACGAGACCGCGAACGTATGGCGGGCTTTCGGCTGTCGCGCGACCCCATCGTTTCCACTGAAGACTCACGCCATATCTTAGCTTGGATCCAGGGGAACGCCGAAGAAACCGATCCGCGGAGACGGCTCTTGGTGTCGCAAGATCCCGATGACGGTACGGCTCCATAGGACCACCTCTCTCCGACAAACCCGGAGCAATTCAACCACCTCAGGACACCCGCTACTGTAAACGCACTAATTGCCCGTTTTGACTTTATAAATGTCAACCTTGGTTTCCAGACATTTTCGTAAGCTTAGATCGTTTGCCCCAACCTCGAACCAACTCGTAGGACGCTGATAAAAGTCAAGGCCTCGGCCAATCTTAATTACCCAACCGTTGTCCAATCGGATTTCACGGTCATGCATGTTTGGGTTAAGTTTGACATTGAGAATGACGTCCACTTCCAGCAAGCTTTGTTTCAGGTCATCAAGCTTTTCGTGTATTTCCACGAGCTGTGTCTGATCGTCATACCCGGTGACCAGATCAATTTTTTTTATTGTTCCTGATTTTAATACGGTCTCGCAGAACCTGACAAAATTTTGAATTTGATGCTGATGTCGAATATATGGGTCCTCTATAACTACTGCCTTCGCATAAGAAAGATATGGGCCGATAATTGACTCGTAGCTGTGTCCCGTGTCGCCATACATTATGGTGAAGTGCCGTTCGTGAGCTTGGGGCTGACTAGGGCTTGTTTCGTCCAGGACAGCTGGGGTAGCGATGTTCGAAATCTCGGGGGCGCTGGTAGGCGACGCCTTTTTTTCATTCGGTTGAGCTTCACTCCGCTCAGAAACGTTGAGTCTTCTCCTCGTCGGCTCCTGAGTGGCTGCCGCGTCTTTCGACTCAGGGCAGTACACAACCACTTCGGTTCCATCTGACGCAAAGTACGAAAGATTAATTAAAGCAAACTCATCATCAGGTTTGCGCTTATTCATCTGCTCCTTTACCCGCCGACGGCATTCGGTAGCATAGGCTACATACTCTTCGAATTCCTGATCGCTCGGTGCACCATTCGGATGGAGTATTTTTAGAAAAGCCGCTACAGTTTTTTTTATGCCCTTTTCGTCACGCCCCTCAACAGCTTTCCCAAGGCGAATCCGGCGGTTCACCTCTTCGTATCTGTTCGTATGCTTGAACTGATAGTGAAATGCCTCAGCAAGATAGTCGGTGATAAATCCGTATCTACTGGTCAAGAATGAGCTGCTGTTTTTGGGAAACTCCCAGCCTGGGATATAGGCGGCGAATCGATCCATTATTGCCAGATCAAGTTCAGGTGGCAGTGGCTGGAAGAGGTCGTATTCCGTCGAGTTAACGACTTGGCTAACTGACAGGTCGATGTTGCCTACAAAACTGAGGCTAGCATCCGCAATGACTTCCGCTCCACGAGAAAACCGCCCATTCGCCATGAAGTCCTTCATGATTTGGATCGTATCCGGATCACGGACCTTGATCCCCCCAACTTCGTCAAATGCAACGGTGTCCCAGTAACCAACCAGACCAACTTTGCGACGAGCGTTGTTATAGAAGAGAGTTGCCTTTGTCGCCTGACCGCCAGATATGAGCGTCGCATAGGGCGAGAATTCACTGAAAAAATAGGATTTTCCCGTTCCGCGAGGGCCCAGCTCGATATAGTTGTAGTTGGGCTCTACAAGCGGAGCCAACCGAGCCACGAAGTGCATTTTGACCCGTTGAGAAAGCTTGGACGGTTCCAGACCGACCGATCTCATGATGACGTTGATCCAATCATCCCGGGTGAATTCGTTGCGGCCATCTGTGTACTGTTGGAAGTCGAAGCGTGACAGCTGAATTGGGCGCAGGTCTTCTATATAGAAGGCGTAATCATCTTCCTCGATATCGTTATGTGAAAGTGTGACCTCCGCCCAGATTCCACCCTCGAGGAGCCGCTCGTTGTCCCGATAGAATTTCTCTCCAATAGCGATGCGCTGCGAGTTGAAGTTCTCCAGCGAAGCCCAGTGCCTCTTTTCCTTTTCGACGTATCGGACATGAACCTTGTCAATGAAACGATGTTTACCTTTGGTTGCAACCTTCGATTGAGCGGCATTGGATTCGTCGGGCCTTACGTAATTGTCCTGGAGCGTTGCAAGCACGGCTTCCATACCCGCATCCATTTCAGCCTGGTCGTCGCTTGCACAATAACGAGCCAACAGAAACTCAAGCACGAATGTGGGTACGTTTGTCCCCTTCTTGATCCGATGAAGCAGGTCTTTTCGTACAACCTTTCCATCGAAGGTTGACGTGAGGCGCTGGTCCAGTTCGTCCATGTCGTTCATACGGTATAGTCCGTCTCAAGATTCAGCGTGCTTAGGCTCGCCAGAGTTGTTGGGTTCAAGGCCTTTATTGAGAATTTTCCCTCAAAGTCGGGATCCATTCGCAGTGCAATCTGCTTCCGCTGTCCCGGCGTTAGGGTGATTGTTCGCGTGGCGGGATTTACATCACCGCCCGCTCGCGGCTCTCCGACCACATTTCCTTTTCCGTCTTGGGCTTCGATTAGAACCTCAACGCTTTCTTCTTGAGCAAACATATCGTCAGAAACCAAGGCAATTTCCACAACGGGTACTCGCGTCGTAATTCGTTTCGCGCCATTTTTGTATTTGAGCTCGACAGACATCTTGGCTGCGCTCGAATGTTCTTCATTATCTAGGCGCGCGACAATCACAGGTACAACTGATTCCGCCAAGGAGGCTCCGCCGTGGAAGTAAAGGTGTCCTGCCCTGTAGGGAGCCATGCTCTTGGGCAGAGCAACCTGGGCGAAGCTGCCTCGGATGCCAAGTTTCTCAGAGTTCAAAACAACACTATGAGAGTCGCTGTTTCCGTTTCCAAGTAGGGCTCTATCATGCGCATTAACCGGCCAATTCCCTTGTGGCTTGGTGCAAACGTCACCTGCTGCTGCGTGACCATTCAGAAAAAATCCATGGTCCGTGACAATCACGGCCTCTTTGAACCCCATTCCACGCAGCTTGTGCAGGGCGACACGAATGAGCTTCAATGTGCTGGGTATCAAGCCGAGGGTGGTCTCAGGATTGCTCTCGAGCTGACTGTCGATCTCGGTTGATCGCAGAACTAGGAGATCAACGGTGGGCGTTATCTTTGGATTTCCGCGAACAAAGTCGCTCAGTGGCATCTCCTGAAACCGATCACCAAGTTTCTTTCGAAACACGTCCATGCGTTGGCTGACATTCCCAACCTTGGCCGTTCCTAGTTTTGGGGCCAGCGCGTCGCCTTCGATCTCGAGCGACAACTGTGTTCTGGCGCCTGGAAGAAGGCTGGCCATACCGACGAGGGTTATCGTCGGCAGTTGGGCATAGGCCGCTTGCAGCTCAACTGGCCCGTCTTCAGACAGCTGCTTTTCAAGTGTTACGCCAAGCTCATAACGTAGGGCGTCGACCATGAGGTAAGCGACTTTTCTTCCGTTTTCTTTCAGACGGTCGGCAAGTATTCGGTCATAGACATCAGCATTGGCCAATCTGCCTTCCGGGGGCCAACCGGCGCCCTCAATATGCCTAATGAATATTGCTTGGACCTTTTCCGCCAGGCGACGATACCGGGATCGGGCTTGGTCAATGACTTCGTGCATGATGCCGTGCGAGTCGAGAAAGTCGCCAACCGCCTGCTCAAATTCGCGTTGGAGACGGTCTGCTTCTCGCAGGCTTCCAAGATAGAAATCCAGCAAGTTTGCCTGAGATCTGGCGTGTTCTGGTAGCTGGCGTTCGTTGTCATCGCAGCATTCGATCAGCGCTAGGCCGGTGCGGATCAACTCCCACTGCGCCTGGCTTTCACCTTTGCCCAACCAGACAGAATCCTTATGGCGGCTGATGATGCTGCGAGTCGTGTCAGTTTCGTTGGTCGAGATGCCCTTGATTGCTGCCTTGAGGAAGGTGCGCTCCTCGAATGGGAACGTGTCGCGATCGCCAAGGTCATCGATGTCGCTGCACTGCTCTGGAAGAGAGAGATCAAGTTCAATTGCCTCTGCGCGCTCAATGTAGGTGTCCCGAGTTGCAGGATTCGTCCGGAGGCGATCACACACATCTTTAACGATTGGTTCTGCTTCGATCGGCGAGTGAGGCACGCCCTTGAGTGACTCAGGCAAGGGAACGGGCAGATCAAAGACGAACTCGCTGAAGAGAACGAACCTCCAGAGTTCGTCAGCGATTGACGTCCAAGTCTTGCCTCGCGTCTTGACGCTCATCCCCAGGGTCGCGCGCAGGAACTCCCGTGCTTCCTCGCTCCAGCCTTCTTGCGATTTGAGAGCGTCGGCTTGCTTGGCACTCGGTGCCAGAAGCGCCGTCAGGATTTCGCGGCCGGACTCCACCCGAAGCGCGGCCCGGAGCTGCGGCCAGTTGGCGCCACCGCCAATCGCATCGATCACAGAAAAAGACGGGCCATTGGGCGACCCTGCAAAGATGCGGCGGATTTCTGTTGCATGGTCTGGTTTCGCGCGAAGGCAGAGGCTCAAATAGTCGTCACCATCGTCCTGGGGAAAGACCGCTCCACTCTGCGCGTAGATTGAGAAGGGGTCAGCCTGCTTTTCTTCATCGGTTTCCGTGCGCCGCTGGGGCACATAGACCACCAGCGCGTCAATCTCACGCGTCGTCTTGCCGACTTCACGCAGAGCCATGATCGCTTCCTGGCGGCTCTCGATGCTGCTCTCAGTGGCGTCGATCACACGGATGCGGTCATCGCCCAGTCCCAAACTGAGGTCGTGGTACCGGTGATCAGGGTCATAGATGACCATGCAGCCCGCCTTCAGAAGGCGAGGGCGCAAAACGGTGTCACGGATGAAGGTGGCAATACTCATGGGTTTTCCCTTAGGCCGAGAATTGACTTGACCTCTTTGACCAAAACTTCTGAACGCTGTAAGATCGCTTTCTCATTCCACTCAGAACCCTGTGCAAGAGAGGCATTCAGATACAGCCCGTTCCGATAACCGATAAAGTCACCAGAATCATTTTTTCTGTCACGTTTTCTTGAATATTCCATCGTGCCCAGTTTCGAATTGTACCCACTTAGAGTGAGGTTTCCGAGATTATGTGCACAGCGCTGTCTTATTGTATCGGAGGAGTCTATTCCGTTTAACTCGAGCATCGTGACCCAGCCAGTTGCTAGGTTTTCGGTCTTTGGTAAAATGTGCTCAACCGTAAACACCGGCCGGCCATGGGAGTCTTGGGCCCAAAGATCGCGTTTCGTTTCTTTGGTCTGGTGGGTTTCTTCAAGCTTGCAGAGCATGAAGCGGGTTGCTTCATAGTTTTCGAGATACACGTCCCCTACCAGTCGTGCGTCACAGATTTCCTCAGATGGCGCCCTTTGGAGGAGCCATGCTCGCGTTCGGTCTAGAAAATCAGGCAATCCACTAAACTGGCCACTTCGCAGATCGACTAGAAGGTCGTTGACCAACTCCATAAACATGGGATCGAGATCACGCGTCGCTGGCGTGTCCGTAAGATTTCTCCAAAAGAACCAGCGAGTCAAATATGCGGCCGTCTGCTGGAGAGCATGTCCTTCATCCCATTTCTGGCTCTTCGCGACCTGACTGACCCAGACAAGGAAGGCATAGGCGGGTGCAGCACCAAGGCGATGGAGGTCTTGAAGTGCCAAGCTGGTGGCATCGCCCCATTTTTCCTTGGCATCGACTGGATTGATCAACGCGGAATAGGTTCTTGCCTTCTCCTGGAGTTGTTGGAACACCCAGACCGGGCGCCTGCGCAAAAGAGTGTCGTAAATGGTTATCAAGTTAGAGCGCGTCGCCCTTGAGCATCCTTTGACTTCAACCGACTTGAGGTACTTAAACATGTTGTAGAGATGACGAAGGAAGCGTTCTTGCACGGCAGGTTCTGGCAGAAGGTCTATCAGATCCTTCCACTCCTCGAACGCTCGATCGATGCCGTATTCTTCGCGCTTGTCGAGCTCGGCCAAGAGGTTGTTCTTGATGATATCAATCGCGGAAAGCGGAATGCCGCGATTGTTGATGGTCTCGAACAGAACGAATGCGTCAGAATGGCTTGGGACCTCAATTTTCACGAGGATCGCGGCCTTGAGCTTATCCAGAAGAGCGACAGTTTGGTCGTCACTAAGGGCCTCGAGGCGATCCGTGAAATAGGCATAAGCCTTCGCAATGCGCCTATTGCCGAAGTTCTTCAGGCCCTTGGGTGCGGACACCTGCTTGGGAAACAGATCGCTGAGGATCCGTTGAAAGTCAGCCTTGTTCTGGGCTTGTTCACTGGGCTCGAAGCGCCAGGAATTCGTCCCCTTAAGGAAGACGCGGTTCTTCAGATTCACCAACTCAACCGTCAGATCGTCATCTGGATCGGGATGGGTCTTCAGCTTTCTATAGAGCGCGCAAAACAGCAGACTGATGGTCGTGAACCGCTGCTGTCCGTCGATCAACTCCAACCGGCTGCCCGCCATCGAGTCCTTTTGGTTGTTCACACAGATGATCGAGCCGAGAAAATGGCCACTTGGCGCATCCTCGAGGTCATTGAACAGCGCCTCCCAGTTGTCGCGGCGCCAGACATACTCGCGCTGATACTTCGGGATGAAGAACTGCTGCGCACCGTCTGGATTGAAATAGTGGCTTACGGGATAGTCTTGGACGCTGCTAATCATTCGCTGGCCTTCTTGCGGCTGCGGGCCTTTGTGGGTTTGGGTTCAAGCTCGACGTAGAGGTGTTCCAGGTCATGCGCGATGGCGAGGGACTTGTCGTTCTTGCACTTCTCGCGCACGCGGTCGGGCCAGTAGGCCATGGCGAGGTGGGCCCAGTCGTAGTCGCCTTTTTCCAGCTTGGCCCAGGTGTCCTTTAGTATCTTTTGCCACGGTTTGTGGCGGAACAGCTGCCAGAGCGGGGCGGCGGTGATCTGGACGCCGTCGTCGTGGTTCGGGCGATAGGTCTGGGCGATCGCCAGCAGGGTGTCGCGCAGCTCGATGAGCTCGAGCTCGAGGGCCTGGAGCGCCTCGAAGTTTTTCTCGTCGTCGCGGGACCGGGCGCTGCCTTTGGTGCGCAGGGCGGCGACGTCCTGGCCAATTTGTTTCAGCTTCGGCTCGATGAAATCGTTGACGGCGGTGAAAAGGGTCTGGTCGGTCAGGCTGGGATAGTAAAGCCAGAGCGTGTAGCTGCCCGAACTGGTCGAGAGCGGCCAGTAGATCGGGGCCTTGCGGCGGCTCTTGCTGTACTGCTTCAGATGCAGGGGGAAAAAGTCGCGTTGCAGCCGGCGGCGCACATCGGCGGGCACCGGGGCGTCGACGCAGGCGAGCACTTCTTCGATCAGGCGGGCGAGGTCATTTGGGTGCCCCTGGTCGTCCACCAGGATGCCGGAATGGGCATAGAACGGCTCTGCATCATCGGGCAACATGCCGGGGCTTTTGGCGGGCAGCGGGTCAAATGGGGCCGGCTCGGGCGGGGCTGGGCGTTCTCCCGTGGCCAAGCGCCAATCGAAACGGCCGAATGCGACCCCAGCGGCCCAGCTGAGCAGACCGTCAGTCTGATCGACCGCTTCGGCACCATCGTCGTCTTCGCAGTCGTCAGCAGCGCCGTCTGCATCCTCTTCCACCGCGCCAGATGACCCGAGCGCTGCAGCGCGGTCCACTTCGCTGAAACCGTAGTGCTTGAATGCAGTCTCGTCGACCTTGGCTTGAATATCGGCCAACTCTGCCTCGATGGACTGAGGGTCGTGATCTCCCAACCGCACCTGCAATGCAGAAGGCAGATGAAAGGCACTCGACGTCTCCTGAGTGTAGTCGAGAGCCCTCTTGCGAGACCAAGCACGCCTTGCTGCAGAAACCAGCTCTTGCCTCTGCACTTCGGTACATTCTGGGACCGGCGTGTTTTGGACCACTCCAACTTCGAATGACTGCGCTAGTTCCGTTCGAGCGAGCTGCAGCGAGACAAGAACCGCAAATGCTTTGCTGTTCAATATCCCCATTAAGAAGAGGAGGTCATCCTCATCATCGCTCGGCGCAAGAGCTGCCGGCCCTTTGTCGCCAAAAATTGAATCTGATGGCATGGCACGAAAACTGAGACCGTTGGTTCGTCTCGGCCACGTGATCCCTGGGCGAAAATAGTGGTCCGCGCTATGAAGCTCTGCTGTCCAGTTTGGTGACCATCCTCTGCTTTCTCTGTAATCTATCAGATAAGCCTTGAGGCTATCACCGTTGCGATGCCAAGAAAGCCGGAGAAATATGTCTGCGTAATAAGGGGAGAATATTCCACCTTTGGCAAAGGTTTTCCAAGAGGTTGTTGAAGCGCTTGGAATTTCCCAAGATGCCCGGATGAATCTGAAATCGTCGAGCGTCTTGCCGCCGGAAGCAGCAATACGGCCGCCTGATTGAAATGAAGGAAGTTTTGCGAACAGCTCCCTCATAGTATCCGCAACCCAATACGCAAACGGCGCTCCAGGCACCGATCGAAAAGAGCTTGGCTCTACCTCAAAGGTTTTCGGACCCAAAGTGCCCGCCCGCAGAGCTTGGCAGCAGTCGCGTAGAGCAGCTTCCTTTTCCGCATCGCCCATTAATCTGAGAAAGACCGTCATGCTTTCTTCTCCAAAACATATGCAGCTGCTTCGACGGCCGCGTCATCCATTACGCCATATCCGAGATCTGCCATTACTTGTGGCTGAGTCATGCCGAGAACCACGTGCTCGCGCCACTTCTGAAAGCTCTTTAGAAAAAAGCAGGTTCGAGAAGTTATCGCACCAAGTCTTGAGCCAACTCGCATCAGGTCGATTCCACGTTCTACAAAAATCGCCATTAGATCGCTTTTTCCGTTGGGAAAAGCCTTTGCGAGTTGACCCTTGGTGCCATCGGCCAAGCCACCAAACGGCGGGTTCATCACCACCACGTCGAACACCTCGCGACAGTGGTCGATCATCCGCAGGCCCTGAAGCGCATCCTCAGCGAACAGCCGCCCCTGATAGGTGGACCGCGCCGCACGCGCAAACTCGGTCAGGGCCTCCTGCAAGCGCGCCTCAGCCTTCTGCCACTGCGCCATGTCCTCTTCGCGGAAGAGGTCGCCATGCTCGCCAAAAACAGTGCGCACCAGGGCAGGCAACTCCTTTTCAACCTGCAACAGCACCCCAAGCTCCGGCAGGCCCTTGAGCAGGAACAGCGTCTTTTCGAACAGCTCTGCATCCAGGGGATCAAGCTCTTCCATGAACCGCTTGCGCAGGTCCACCTCGGCCGGGGGCGCGACGGCCGCCACCACATGCCCACGCCCCACCTGGGGCCGATCCTTGGCCTTCACGCCCGCCTCATGCCAGGCGCGCTGCGCCCGCAGCCACAGCGCCAGCGACGCGATCTGCGCCGCGCGCGGGTCGATATCGACGCCATAGATGTTATGTTCGATGATCAGCCGCGGCACGTCGTGCAGGAACGCGTCCTGGTCGGCATAGGTCTGGCTGAGCGGTTTCAAATCGGCGCTGCCACCGGTCTCGGTATCCAGGCAGCCGGGTCCATGGGTCTGCTCCCACGCCCAGGCCTCGCGATAGATCTCCAGGAACAGATCAAAGGCGTAGAGCCCGAAATGCATCGACCCACAGGCCGGATCGAGCAGCTTGATCGTGCGCGGATCGCGCAGGCGCTTGGCGGGCTCGGGCTGCTCGTCCGGTTTCACCAGCAGGTATTGGCAGCGGTCGCGCAGGTCGGTCTGTCCACCGGTCCAGTTGAACCAGAGCCGCCCCAGCGTGTTGTCGACCAGGAATTCCACCACATAGCGCGGGGTGAAGAACTGGTTGCGCACCGCCAGCTCGCGGCTGTTGCGCGGCGCCTGCGACGCATCGCGCATCGCTTTGCGCTCTTCCTTCGAGTTGAAGTATTGGTAGATCCAGCCAATGGTCTCATCCTCGGCCCAGAGCGGTTCGATCTCGCCGTGGTTGATGAGGGTGAGGACCTGGATCAGCGCTGCCTCACGCGGGAACAGGCGGCCCTGGGGCGAGAAGCGGTCGAAGAGGCCGGGCAGATCCTGTGACAGCTCGTCGAAAACACTCTGGAGATAGACGCGATAGGCATCGCCGGTTTCGCCCAGGCCTGTGCCTGCCAGACGCAGGTAAAGCTGGAAGCCCCTGGCTTGGTAGCCGTTGCCGACGGATTCCATCAGCAGTCCGCGGGCCTCGGCCATCCTGAGGGCCGCCAGGCGGTTCAGGACTGTGAAGGCTTGTTCGCGCACGATGCGGTCGAGCCCAGCCTTTGTGTCGGTATCCGCGCTTGCGCAATAGTGAGCCAGCGTGTCGCGCAGGATCCGTGCCGTCTCGCGCTGTTGGTCATTGATGTGGCGCAGGCTTTCAAGCGGGGAGGCCGTGCCGGACACCGGATCCAGCCCGTAGTCGTTCTGGAGCTGACGGGTGAATTCCTCTTCCAGCGTGCGGCGTGCGTCTGTGACGAAGCGTTGGAGGCGGTTACGGGTGGACTGATCAAACGCCATCTCTACTCCTCGCCGCCGAAGCTGAATGAGACTTCGATTTCGTCGTAGAGCGCGAGCTGGGCTTTGATCTCGTTCAGTTTGAGGATGAGCGCGTCCAGGTCTGCGGCCGTTGTCATTTTGCTGGGCACAGAAATCGCCTGCTCGAACTTGGCCGGGCCCTTCTTGCCCTTCTCAGCGCGCTCGTCCTCGATCCGCTGACGGATGCGTTCCTGTCCCTGTCGCTGGATCGAACGCCGAAGCTCCTCGATCGTGCTGCTGATGTCATAGTCGCGGGCAAGCAGCTTGCGCAGGCCCGCAAGGTCGTGGGTCGCCGTCAATTCAAGACCGTCCAGCTGGCCGATGGCGCTGCCGCGCTCTTCCTGGGTCAACTCTCCCCATTCAGGCACGCGCTGAAGCTCCTCCGCACCTTCCTTGATGCGCTGTTTTTGCTGGTCTGAAAGCGAGATCACAGCCTCACGGACGCGGCCTTTGACATGCGTCAGCAACGAGCTGAAGTCTGCGCTATGCTTGAAGAAGTCTTCAGTTTTCAGGCGATCGGAGAGTGTCGACAGGTCTTCGCTTAGTTCGTTCCGCAGTTCACCTGGCACGCCCGTATCAGGTAGCGCTTCGATATCTTGGCGATGAGACTGGAGTTCGCGCAGAGTTCCATCGAGGCCATTGTCTAGCGCACGCTTTACCTCGAGCGCCCATTTGAGATTGTCAAAGAGGGCTGACGTCTCCGCGCCCAGACGCTGCGGTGCGTCTGACGCATCGGTGAAAAGGACGTCCGCGAGTTCCTGGTTCATCACTCTCACACGGTCGCTTCCAGCAAGCCCCAAACCGCTCAGCTTCTCTCCCAGCGAACCGTAGTCGTGTTGGAAGCGAGGAAAATGCTTTGCTGCGGCCTTGCTGATCTCCTGTTCAAGCGGAATGACAACATCGCCGACCAACTCCGTCAGGCGGTCTGCTGCGCGGCCGAGCGTTTCGTTGGACGGACGCTCATCCCGAAGGGCAACGCCAATCTGCTTGAACGAATTATTTGTCTTGAGCGCGTCAATGGCCTGCTGACCAGCGGCGGTCACTTCTCGACCAGAGACCTTCAATTTGATCTCTCCGGCCATCAGCATGGCGGCAAGAATGTAGCGCGTCGTGTCAGGCGACCACCCAAAAGGATCGTTACTGAAATCGTCGAGAAGCCGCTTCCCATCTACGGTGCCACGTTTGTCGATGTAGTCCCGAATGCTTGTCATAGCCTTGTGGTCGGTCTTGAATGAAGCTCTACCGGAGGTTGTTTGAACGAGGCCAAGCGGATCGATGCCGCTGCTTATGGCAGCGGGATTGGCCACCTTAAGGAATTTCTCAGCAGTATCGGTACCTGCGCGCACAGGCGCCTCGACGTACCGGTCGAACACCTGCGTTGCCACATCATTCAGGAGCTTTCTGGCTGCATCCAGTAGATTGGGATCAAGAGCGGACACAGCTGTCGCCTGGCCACGAAACACGAACGACCCAGCTTGGAGCGTTTGCTTGATCTTGCTTTGAAGTTGCGTTGCCAGCTTGGCCGCCCTGTCCAATTGGCCAGAACAGTAGTCGCGCACTTCTTGGTCGGGTTGGTTCCGATGAAGTTCAGCAATGCGTTGGCACCGATAGACTTCGTTCGCCCGATCATCCAATTCTGGATTGGATCGCGCAAGCAGACCGATGATGTTTCGCCCGGTACGGCTGCGAGAGTCGTCGAGCATCCGGTTGCGCGCTGCGTCATAGTCGGCGGCAGCCACCAACTCTAGGACCGTCTGGACAGTGTTCTGGTCTCCGGCAAGGCTTGTTACTGCGCTGCCAGCTTGGATCTTGATCCCGGATGTAACAGCCAAAGTCCCGTGAAGGCTGACCCTTGGCAAAGGGTCAAATACTTCACGAACAGAGTCGCTGAAGATCCGCCGGACATCGACTGAGCGAAGTGCCAGCGCTCCACGCTCTTGCTCAATGTCGCGAAGTTTCTCACTCAGGAAGACAAGGTTTCCGTCCTTCTCTCCGAGCGGAACCAGCACGTCACCTAGCATTTCATCCACAGCCTCCTTCACCTTGTCGAGTTGTGACGCCGATGTGATTGAAGGATGCATCAAGCTCGCGACATTCTGCACGCTCACTGGCAAATTTCCAAGAATCTGAAGAACAGCGACAGATTTTGCTATGTCTTGATGAAGTATGCCATCAGGAAAGCGAATGAGCACCTTTCCGACAGCCTGATGCACCGATGGAAAAGCCCGTCGAATGTCCTTCTCAAGTTCGTCATAGAGCGTAACGGTCGTCGCAAGCCAGCCAACCGATTGATCAGCCATTGCGGTTGATCCGCCTTCACCCTTGAGAACATCCTGAATGACCTTGATGGCTGATCGTAGGCCAATGCCGCCGGTCGACTTGGCCAGTGCACCGAGTAAGTGGAGAAGAATGTCAAAGTGTGCGGGAAGGAACGGGTACAGGTTTGTGAATGTTTCGCGGCTGAATTCGGCATCGTAGTATTTTGCATCCTGCAGCCGCGTGTTGTGTCGCAGCGCTTGACCATGCGCGTCGAAAAACTTACCGAGCTGCTCTTCACCGCTGGGCGATTTTCCAAGCAGACGCCGATAGCAGATTTCCTTGATGTCACTGGATTCCAGATCGATCTGAATCGGAAAACGATCCTTGAGCTTGTAGAGCTTATCTGAGTTGAGCACAGCCCGCGGATCGTCTTCGGTGAGCGTTTGCTGGGCCGTTGAAATGATCCAGACCTTGCCGTCTCCGAGACGTTTCAGGTTTTTGGCAAGACCATCTAGGTTGAGGATTAGGTTGTCGCGCGAGGCAACATACTGACCGACTTCATCGATGATAAAGATGATGTTCTGCTTGCCGCTCTTGGAGCGAACAATGTCGATCATTTCCTGAACGCGTTGATCTTCGAACTGGAAAAAACCGTCTGTGCTCGAAGAGAAGCTTTTTGCTTCTGGGAACAACGCCGGATACATTTCGTGCGCGATCTTGGGGATCAGGCCATCAATGGCGAGAGGATTGTTTTGTACGCGATTCCATGTCGCTCCTGGCAGTGCTTCTGCGACGAGTTGATGTAGTTCCTCGGTACGGCCATCTTTTTCGACCATACGCTCAAATGCCGCGACCTTGATGTTGCGGGAGTAGCCGGCCCACTGGAGCACCTTAAAATACAGAACGGTGGACACGTCCTCCATCGTCGCACCTGCTAGCATCTCGCTTGCCAGGTCGAGCATCACAACGGCTGCAGGGAACCGCTGTGCAACTGTATTCAGCAGGGCTTTGGTTTGGGGCTTATGCAGTCGGTCTTGAAGATACTTGATGAACGGCGTTCCGTCGATCGTGCGCTGATCATCGAAAGCAAGGCCTAAATACTTCGTGAACGAGCTCTTGCCCGATCCATAAAAGCCTGAGACCCATACACCCACTTCGTTTTCGCCGCCTGCTTCCATTGCGAGTTGCATGCGATCGAGAAGCCGTCTGAACTGCTCCTCGATGCTTTCAGTCACAACGTATTCGGCAATTTCCGACTTCAGGCGGTCTTCCTGAGCAGCGCCATAAGTGATGACCTTCTCAATGGTCCTGTAGATGTCCTTGCTTGGATCGAAGAGAGATCTAATGCTCATTTTTTGTATCCCTGAAACCTTTATGCCTCTAGCCGCCAACGTGGACAGAGCGGTAATTTCCGTCTTCGGGGTAGAACCCGAGAAACTTGAGGCGGGTTTTGCCCGTGCGAACCCCCGGATAGAGGAAGATAGTCGGCACATGAAACTTGCCCTGGAGTTGGCTTTCGATCGTACCAATTCGTAGAAATGGGTGGAGCGCCTCTAGGTCTGTGACTAAGAGCAATGCGCTCGCGTTGCTCTCGAGGGGCTTGAGAGCATCTTCGAGCCTGCGCAGTAGGCCGCCACCATTCGCAACAATATCTGCCAGCGCCTGGTTCGTTCGAGCCCAATCACCCGGGGATGCTTTATCTTGTTGAACGCACAGTGACCAAAAGGGGTCTTCCTGAAGAAGTTCCCACAGATTTTCGGCCACCGAGAAGACGTGCACGTCCCATCCTTCTTGGTGCAGCTTTGCCTCCCAAGCTGGCGTCTGCCGCTTAACTTCCAAAATCTGTTCCGGAGAAAAGATGAGGTAGTAGATGGGCTCGAAGCTCGCATGCCCGAGCTCGCGGCCATGCCGTATTCTTTCACGAAGTTCGTCAAAGTCAGCCCTTAATGAGGACATTGCAAAGCTCCTCCATGTCGCGTTGTTTCCAGCTGATCCGCACGACATCTCCTGCAGACTGAATGATGACCAGGCCTTTCAGGGAAAGGCGCTTCATCTCTTCAAGCACATCGTTACGTTCTAAACCAAAGAGCTTCCAATTGTCGTGGTTCAGAATGGCATTGTCACCAATGCCACGGAAATGCAGCTCGTAGGCAAGATACGCGCTTGTCGTGGCTGAAATCCGAAACGGAAGAATGCGGCGACTTGACCGTAACCCGCATTCAAGCAAACCATAGTCTGCACAACATCCGGTTAGGTATGCCGACACTCGGCGGATCGTCGATTCAGACCAGCGCTTCGATGTCTTCCCATCGTCGATACCCCGTTCCACGAACGCCCTTGCGTCTTCGCTGGAGATCTCTTGGTAGCCGCCCGCGTAACGTGCCCAGTAGACGTCGCGAATAAAGTCGCTAAGAATGGGGTTCGCTCGGCTTGTAAAAACGAGCATGAGCTGAACAAGCTCTGATGCGGGAAGTTCGGCGGACAGTTTCTTCAAATGCAGCGCTGGTTCGCCATCGGCCGTCAGGTAACGCGGCGCGAAGCATTCTGAGACAATGTTTCTTAAGCGTCGCGCAGTAATCTCCGGAAATCTCCCGGATTTTAGGGCAATATCATGCAGCTGGCTCGCCGACATGCCAGGTGACCACAACTCGAGAAGAGCTCTTGTCTCGTTCACAAGACCAAGCCCTGCCTGCAACTGAGTTGTGTATGGCGCTCGTTCCATCATGCGACCAAGTAAGGAAGAGCTTGCGTATCGGATGACAGCGCCATCCGGTAGATTGCACCAACTTTGTCCAAAAGAGCGGATGCGCGGAGTTCGTCGATTCTTCCAACCAGCATAGGTCCGACAGCCTCATCAGCCGTTCCATTGCTGACCTTGGAAAGAGCGTTCAGAGCCGCCGCCTGATCAACGATCAAGTAGGGATCAAAGAGCTCGAGTAGTCGTGCCTGCACCATTTCGTGCAGGTCTTGTTCGATCTCTTCTGGAAGCCGGAAGATATGGAATGAGCCCACGCTCAAGTTTTCGTCGTGGAACCGACGTGCCGCCTCCACTGCGCCATGGTATTGTGCCAGAGGAGCTGTTCGCGAAAACACTGGTTCGAGAAATCGAATGCTAGACGCCTCATAAAACGACGTCGGCCACCAATTACACTGCGACTTCTCGCCGAGGAACCCGACAAGATATCGAATTTCTATTATTCGCCGCATCAAATGGGACTGTTCACTAAGAACCATCTAGCCCTCTCTTTCTATAGAACCGCCCTGTGTCAGGACTGTAATTGGGGACACCAGGACAATTTGCTGTTCTTGGGGAGGGCGGGCTGCAGTGTTGTTGTCGAGCCCCAGTCTCTTGAGTGCATAATAGAGAAGCGCCCGACGCACTTGGATCTTTGCTTTGCCATCTCGCATTCCATAGTCGAGCGCGATTACTTTCTTCTGGTTCTGGGAGAGTTCAGGGTGAGGACCGATCTCAAGCGTGACATGCTCTTGCCAGTCAGCATCGGCTGCATCAGTGACTGCGCTGGCTTCAACTCCGCGCGTCTGGAGGATGCGCGAAAGCAGGAAGTCCTTGAACACCTCGTCCATCTGACAGAAGGCCCGCGTGTGCCATCGGAAGCCATCGAACCCGATGGCATGGGGCGCGATCCAACGCCAGCAAGGCTCAGGGCGTGAGAGGGATTGATACTCCACCTCGATGGCCTCTGAACGGCGGATGGCGCCGACCACAGATCTAAGAATGACGGGGTTCACTCCGCGAGCTGGCGTTGGCGCAGCATCATAGGATGGTAGCTCAGCAATCCAGGTATCGTCGTTGTCCATGATGCCGTCAGCCAAAGACCGAAGCTGTGCAAGGTACCGGCTCGCGTCAGGTTTAA
This sequence comes from Pseudogemmobacter sp. W21_MBD1_M6, assembly GCF_052119585.1. Taxonomy (NCBI): domain Bacteria; kingdom Pseudomonadati; phylum Pseudomonadota; class Alphaproteobacteria; order Rhodobacterales; family Paracoccaceae; genus Pseudogemmobacter; species Pseudogemmobacter sp. W21_MBD1_M6. The sequence continues at coordinate 17,024 of NZ_JBGQOJ010000030.1, forward strand.
GGAAATGTGCAGCATAGTCAGGACCACGGACATAGGTCCGCGCGCTCTTGTCATAAACCATGTTGTCCGGGGCGAAGCCGATGTAGCGGTTTAGGTCTGCGGAAGCCTGATTTACCGATAGCCCAAACTGGTTCATCAAATCGCTACGGTTCACATGCCCCTCCCAAAACAAACGGAACTCGATGAACTCGAGACGCTGCGCGACCCCCCAACGAAGTTCTGATTTGTCGTTTTCCACTTCGCACTCCCGACCCGGTACACACGATTAATATGCGCGCCCATTTTTTGTGCTGTTTGCACGCTATCGGGGAGTCCCGCCGTGTTCAATCGAAATACTGCGTAATTTTAGGAGTTTGCTGGTGAAGGTCGTGTATTGGCGAGATCAAACCGGAAGTGAAACAGGCGTGCCGAGCGACGCTTACCGTCGGCACGCCTGCAAATATCGCAACCACATGGGCGGTTACGCGGTCGGCGAAACCTCGGCCGACCTGGTGGGCTCCGAGCGGGTTCGCCGCCATCCCCACCGCCGCGCTCGATCCGCCCCACAGTGCGGCGTCTCCTGCGGTCCCCGCGCTTGTCGGGTCCGGGTCCCCATCAGTTCTGGCCGCCATGGCTACTCCGCTTCGGGCGACGGAGCGGAGGCCATCTCAGTGATGGCTTGGAATTCCGCCAGAAACTCAGGTCGATGCTGCATCAGATACCGGACGATCCGGGCGTTTCCGAGCAGCTTTCCCAGATACCCCTTGATGACGGTCAGCTGCAGGTGGTCCTGGCCGTAGGAATCTTGAATCGATGTGATCCCTTCCTGAAGCCGTGCCAGCTCGCGCTCCATGCGGGCCATGGCCTCGGGGGTGATGCCCTTTATCTTCTTGGGCTTCTTGGTGTCCACCAGCTGTGCTTGGGGCGTTCCGGCAAGGATCGCGGAGATGTACGCCGGCGAGTAATTGTTCGCGTTCATCATCAGTTCGGCCGCCTCAATCTGGCGCATTGCTTTCATCTTGCGCAGGATTTCGAACACGGCGGTCGCGCAGTGTTTGTCCTTCAGGATGCTGACGGCTTCTTCGCAGATTCCGTCTAGGAGCTTGGCCTTGCGCACAATGCTGCGCGGATTGAGGTCGAGCGCCAGCGCGATCTTTTCCTCGGAGACCCCGCGCTCAATCGCCTTGCGGATCATCTTGTGCTCCTGGATGGGCGCAAGGCGGCTGATTCGCTTGTTGTAGGTGAAGGCCTCGTCGTCCGTGGAGATCAGACATTCGACCTGTTCGGTGCCGAGATCCTTCAGCACCTCGATGCGGATATGCCCATCGAGCAGCATATAGGTTGCTTCCTCACCCGGGGTTCGCGTGACGACCGGCGGCTCGACCAGGCCAACTTCTTTGATGGATGCGGTGATCTGGCGATACTTGCGGCTGGATTTGACCGATGTGCCGAGGGCGCGCACTGGCAGGATGGCCGCTACTGGCACAGTGACACAATCGTTTTCAAAGCCGAGCGTGACCGCGTCTAGGGATTTGCGCTTGCCCCGGCTCATTCCGCTGCTCCTGGTTCCAAGGATTGCCCGAGATAGGTTGGCAAAGTGTCCAATCCTTCCGCACGCAAGAGCGTCAGGAAGTGATCATCATCACGCAACCGCCGAAACGCCTCCACGACGAACATCAGGCGGCCCTGCGTCAGCTCGGCCTTCTTGATCAGCACCTTTTGGCGCTCTGCTTCTTGTTGGTAGGCGCGTACCAGGGCGTCGCTGGTCAAAGGCCGTTTAGCGCCGTTGCTTCTACTATAGCTGTTTCGGTGAAGGCGCGGACCCTGTGCATCGCGCTGCTGGATGAGACGGCGCACGGCGGCCAATTTCTTACCGCGCAGCTTTTTCTGGGTGTAGGCGTCCATCAGAGCGCGCTGCCCGCCCTCGGCATCTGTCTTTGAAATGTCGATGGCGAGGTTCAGCGGCAGAAGGCCGGTTTCCACGGCCGAGACCAGCCGTTCTTCCCCGCGCTCCAGAAGCCCCGCGATCATGCCGACATAGTCTGGCGTGACGCCAATCTTGTTTGCGATCTGGCGGTCGTTGTAGCCGCGTTTGCGCAGGTTGCCGATTTCGCGCATCAGGTCGATCGGGTTGTGATGGCGACGTGCGCAGTTCTCCACGAGGCTCATGACAAGGCAGTCGCTCTCATCGGCGTCGATGATGATGGCCGGGATGGCATCCTGCTGAAGCTCCATGAACGCCTCGAGCCGACCTTGGCCACAGACGAGGTCATATTCCGCGGGATCTGTCCCGGCGCGCTGCGCGACTGTGATAGGGCGCTTCAGACCGATCTTTGCGATGTTTTTGACCATCTCCTCGAAATTGCGCCGGTTGCGCACACGGGGGTTGAGGATGCGAATTCGGTCGGTGGGGATAAGAGTGACGTGCTTCTGGGCAGTGTCGTGGGCGTCGTCATGCATCAGGCGGCCTCCGTGATCCGGGCCCGGCCAGCGAGCGCATAAAAATAGTCGAGTGTGTCGAAGCGATAGGCATCCAGCGACAGTCCGTTTTGCTCGGCCAGCCTCAGCTTGGGGCTGGTCATGTCGATGCTCGGCAGCAGGTAATAATCACGTGGTGCTTCGTTCAATTCGTCCATCCGCACGGCAATCGTGATGTCGGGCACCAGGCCAGTATCGAGGCGGATGCGCCATTGCAGGGAGCCGCCCTGCGTCTCGAAGCATCGGGCCAACACCACTGAGGCCGTGAACTCGTCGTTGATGCGGATCAGGTCTGTGTCCGGATCCTGCACAGCCTGGCCGCCGCGATCGCCTATACCTTCGAGGATCTGGGCCACGATTCCGGGGTGGGCCTGCCGCAAGGCCCGGTTAATCTCGACGTAACGATAGTCGCGCTCTGGCTCGTAGCCAATCATCTGGTAGGCGCGCAGCAGGCTGCCGAAGCGGTTACGGAAGGCGCTGGACGACGGCACGTTGTCCTGTTCATCAATGATCAGTCCCGACAGCACGCCTTTCTGTTTCAGTACGCCGCGCAGGGCTTCGAGCAGTTCGGCGTCCGTGAAATGTTCGCTGCGTGCGTCGACGATTTCGCGTGCGCGCAAAAACAGTGCCTCGTCCACGATGGCGGGGTAGGCGCCCTCGGCTCGGATCCACATCTCGCGAGGATTCACCACCCGGCGCTGTTTCAGCTTGAAGGACACCTTGTTGTAGACGTTGTTGCCGATGTATTTTTCGTTGGTCAGGACCTGGTGCACCGATGCCCGGGACCATGGACGCTCGAGATCCGTCAGATGCCCCTCGGCATTCAGGGTTTCAGCAATCTCCCGCTCCGAGCGGCCGTCCTCGACGAACATCCGATACATGCGGCGTACGACGTCCTGTTCCTGATCAGGGCCCGGAACGAGGACGACCCGGTCAGTCTGAAGGCTCTTCTGCTCGCCACGGGACAACGCGCCCTTCGGGTTGCCGTGTTCGTCGATTAGCACCCGGCGCAGGCCGTATCCAGCCGCACCGCCTTGGCGATAGCCAAGCTCAACCAGGCGGCATTGCCCGGCGAAGACCTTCACGGAAAGCTCGCGGCTGTACTCGCCCGCCATGACCCGTTTGACGGTTTTCAGCAGGTTGGAACCGATGCTGCCGTCGTTTTCGAACTGCTCGCCGCAGTAGTGCACACGGATCCCGGCGCGGGAGCAGACATGCTCGTGATACGCCCCTTCATCAGCATCCTGAAACCGGCCCCAGCGGCTGACGTCGTAGACCAGAATGGCTTTGAAATCCGCCTGGCCGGTTCGGACCTCGGCCATCAGGTTCTGCAGCGCCTCGCGGCCGTCGAGCCGCAAACCTGAGCGACCGGAGTCCTCAAATACGCGCAGGATCTGCAGACTCCGGGCCGTGGCGTAATTCCGGATGATGTCGAGCTGGTTTTCGGTCGAGTATTTCTGGTGATCGGTCGACATCCGCACATAGGCGACGGCCGGAATATCCTGTCCGGCCTCGTCGCATTTGTCATCGCTGTTGTATCGACCGGTATTCAAATCGCGTTTTCCTGTTCAGCCTTGTTTGGTTTCTATTTTTCCATCTGGCACAAGCGCGTCTGGAAAGTCGTTTCCTGAAACGGGCAAGGTCTTTCCGTTTGCCCGGCAGCCATTTTTCAAATTGCAGTTCATTACTGCGCTCCTAAAATCAGCAGTGTCCGTCAAGCGCGGTCCAATGACCCGTCACGGACAAAACCGGTTTTCGTCGTTTTCATGGTTCTTCAATTGTTTAACGAAGAAGGACGTGGAGATGCGCGTGAAAATGGGCACAGTTGTGCCGAAAATGGGCACATTTGTGCACCTGGTCGAAGAACCAACCGATTATCGAACCGCCATCGCGATGGCTCTGCACGAAGAGTTGGACGACACACACAGGGCAATCAAAATGGCCATGCGCTGGACGGGTGCCAGCGAACGGACCGTGAAGTACTGGTTCTCGGGCGAGCGGGGGCCTAGCGGTGACCATCTGATCGCCCTCGCGCGGCATTCGGATGCTGTGCTGTATGTTGTGCTTGCGCTTGCGGGCCGCCACATTGTCGAGGACTCTGACGACTGACGGTGGTTTCAAGGGGTGGAAGCCCGGTGATCGGCGGCTTGTTTTGTGTGCGTTTTTGGTTATATTGAATACATCGAAGCTTAGAGGTGCTGCGCCATGTCCCGAACGACCACGATGACCGTCCGCCTTGGTGGAGCCCTGAGTAACTTCGTGTCGGCCAACGTAGGCGATGACGGGTCCTATGAGAATGTCAGCGAGTACATCCGTGACCTGATCCGGCGTGACAAAGAGAGGGCTGAGGCCGAGGCCTTCAACCGGTTGAAGGCTGAGTTGACCCATGCCTTCGCGGCCCCGGACGAGACGTACAAGCCGCTGACGGCGGCAGAGGTGATCGCGCGGAACCGGGACTGACCCGGTGCCCGCCGTTCGCATTCAGGAAGGGGCGTCCCATCGCCTCGATGACATTTACCGCTACACCCGCGACAGGTGGGGTGACGAGCAAGCCGAAACTTACATCACCGGCCTGTTCGCGGCCCTCGACAAGATCGCGGCCCACGGCGTCGTGTCAAAACCCATCCCGGCGGAATTTGGCGTCGAGGGATATTTCTTTCGCTACGAGCGCCATTTCGTCTACTGGCGTCATCTCTCGAATGGCGACATCGGGATCGTGACAATCCTGCACGAGCGCATGCATCAGATCGACCGCTTCCGTGATGATTTCGGGATTAGCTGAAAGCCTAGTTTTCGAATGAGCGTCAGATTTGCGCAGGGTTTCGCGTGGGTCCCCCGGAGTCCGACGCTGGCACGAGAGAGAGTTCGTTGCATGTGTCATCCCCTCCGCCACAAACCATTCGCGAACCCGAGACGAGGCCCCAGTGTGGGCCTTTTTTCTTTTTGGTTCAAAGGGGTTTAGCGGAGCCATCCGACTTTCGGAGACTGGCCGTTGGCCCGAGTTTGGTCTCTGAACGCCCCGCGTCTCCTTTCACCCGCCCTTCACTTAAATCGAGACGCATTCAAAAAGATTTGCCTTTTCAGTAGCTTGGTGAAGTTGGATTGCGCCGCGGTTGAGGTAGGTTCTTCTGCTCTCGGTACGAACAGAGACACCCGAAAGCGGCGTTCTACAGCGCAATCGCGCGCAAGACCGCGCGAAGCCATTGGCGTCAGACAGCCTTTCGCCTAATAGGTAAGGTGAGGGCTCGTGATCGGCAGCCGCAGCATTTGGAGATACGGTGATGGCACCCCGAGGAAATGCCCATGGTCTGATTGAATGGTCTCGCCGCGATCCATGGCACGAGCGCATGGGTGAAATCATCGAGCGGCACATCCGCCGTGGCTGTGACCTGAATGACATCGACATCTACGACCTGCCGGACGTGATCGGCGAACATGCCATGGTTGCGATGGACTGCGCCTTCGAGGATTGCTGCACGGTAACCTGGCAGGATGGCAGCAATCTCGCCAATGATTACCTCAAGCGGCGGGGCTGGAAGGAAACAGCTATCAACCGTGCCTATATCGAGGCGCTCCGGGATTCGCTGGTCAGCCTTTATGAGGTCAGCGACGTTTGCCGTGGAGAATGCTTTCTGGCGCGCGACCTTGTGCGCGGTGGTGATCCGATCCGAGTGACCGAACGGACAGCCACGAAGACGCTGGTGCAATGGGACGTTATAGCAACTCGGATTGTGACGGTGCGGGGCGTGGTCCAGATGAGCGGTGCGGTGCTGGCCGTTGATCGAGAGCTTGCAGACGAGATGCTGGCGCTCATCCGGCGCACACAGAGCCGCGCACCCGAAGCGGTGGCCGAGATCGCAGACCCCGAATTGCGAACTCGCCTCGAGACCGAAATAGTCAATGACGAGACGCTGCTATCGATAGTCGCGCCTGTGGTCACGACACTGTGGCTGAATGACACGATCCGACGCTACCGCGCACCATTGCCCGACCTTGCCAACAGTGACGGCGAGAAGCTGGAGTTCATGACACTGCATTATCGTCTGTTGCCCGGAGTTGCGGCGGCCGATGTCGCTGCGGCAGTTGCCAGCGTGCATGATATTCGCGACGAAGACGATGGAGAGCATTGGATCTGGTTCGCGCCAGAAAAGCCCCCTCGCAAGGGACGCAAGAGCCGTCAAGGTGAGGATGCCGATACCGGACGCACCATCCACGGGCATCTGACGCTTCGCCCGACGACGCTCGAGGTCATGGTCAATTCCGAAGCCCGGGCGACGCGCATCCGGGATCTGCTGGCACCTATTCTCGATGGTCTGGTCCAGACACCGCTGGTCGAGCAAGTTACGCCTGAACAGGCCATGGCCGCCAGGGGCAGTGGTTCAGCCTCCACAGCCAAAAGCCTACCGGAAGGGATGAGCCCGGACGATATGCGCGAGGCCGTGCATCAAGTTCTAGATCGCCAATATCGAAATGTCCTCAGCCAGAAGATACCCGTGCTTGGCGACAAGACACCGCGACAGGCTGTGCGGAGTGCAAAGGGGCGGCAGGCCGTCGCCAACTGGCTAAAGGGCTTCGAGCAAAACAAGGCCCAGTTGCCTGCAAACGACCCGATGCATGATTACGACTTCAGCTGGATGTGGGAGGAACTCGGCATTACCGACCTGCGGTCGTGACTGTCTCTCCGCCGAAGGCCTGCCCCACTTGATCCCCCCAAGTTTCCCCTGCTAGGAAGCAGGAATCATAGAGGCTGATTCCCAACGCCTCGCGTCCGCAAGTTAACCGTTTCAGTATCTCCGGCGCGAGGTAGGCCAACCGCAGCTGGCGGCTGACATGGCGTTCGGCCATCCTACATGGCGCGCTACGGCGCGCGACTGGTCACCAACGGCTATGCCATTCTGCCGATCGGCCCGGGCAGCCTTTGTGCGATCGGCGCGTTGATGGGCCGTCAATACAGGACCGAGAGCAACCTGCGTTCGAACCTTTATGTCGTGGGGATTGCCGACAGCGGATCGGGCAAGAACCACGCCCGTGAGATCATCAACGAGGTCTTCTTCGAGGCGGGGCTCGCCCATCACCTCGGCGGGAACAAGATCGCCTCTGGCGCCGGGCTTTTGACTGCGCTGCATCGCCAGCCCGCGATCCTGTTCCAGATCGACGAATTTGGCATGTTCCTCGCGGCTGCCGCGGACCGTAAACGCAGCCCGCGCCACATCACCGAGATACTCGACAACATGACCGAGCTCTATACGGCGGCCGGTGGCATCTTTCTCGGCGCGGAATACGCCAACCGGGATGGCGCGAACGAACGGCGTGACATCAATCAGCCCTGCCTGTGTGTCTACGGCACGACGACCCCACTGCACTTCTGGGGCGCATTGCAGGGGGCAAACGTGGTGGATGGCTCGCTTGCCCGCTTTCTGATCCTGCCCAGCGACGAGGATTACCCCGACGAGAACATCGCCGTCGGCATTCGACAGGCCCCACCTGCGCTGCTCCGGGGGCTTCAGCGCGTGGCAGCAGGCGGTGGGCACCAGAAGGGCAATCTGATGGGCAAGACGGCGGATCAGAACACCAACGTGACACCGATGATCGTCGCCATGACCGATGACGCCCGCGCGCGGTTCAAGGCGCTCAGCGTTGAGTTGACGGGAGAGTTGCGGGCAGCCGCTGGTACTGCGTGTACGGCGATCCTGGCGCGCATCGGAGAAAATGCCCTGAAACTTGCCCTTATTGTGGCGGTGGGCCGTGATCCAGCACGTCCTGAGATCGACATCACGGCTGCGGACTGGGCCATCTGCTTTGTTCAGAATTACGCACGGCGGACGATCGAGGCCGTCGAGCGGCATGTAGCCGATACCGAGATCGAGGCGCATCTCAAACGGCTCAAGGAGATCATTCGGAATGCCGGGGCAAACGGGATCACCAAATCCGAGGTTACGCGGGCATCACAATGGTTGAAATCCCGCGACCGAAATGAAATTCTGGAAACGCTGATCGAAAGTGGGGACATCACCACCGGCATGCGCGACACCGGCGGTCGCCGGGCCATGGTCTACAGGACGATCAGGTGAAAAGAGGGCTTCTTTCAAAACGGGGCTTTCTTCAATTTGAAAGAAGTTGGGGCCTAAGTCACTGTTCAGGAATGTTTTTTTCACTTCCTTCACTTCTTTCAATCTTTCAAGAGGACACATGTATATGTGTGTTCGCGCGCGCATGAGGGAAGTGGTACCTATTGAAATAATTGAAGTATTGAAAGAAGGTATAATATACATACTATTCAATACCTTAATGGTCGACTTCTTTCAAATCGATCAAATGAAGGAATTGAAAGAAGTGCCGGGCGGCCTGCTCGCCCCGCACCTGACGTGACCAGACCACCCTTCGGGGCCTGGCGAGACTGCAGCCTTCACCGGCCAGCCCTCTCGCCTCGCTCGCCAATCCGAAGAGGAGGTCTGTATGACCCAACCCACACAAACCCCGCACACAATCCTGGCCCTTGATCTGGGCACCACCACCGGCTGGGCCGTGCGCGGCTATGACGGCCTGATCACCAGCGGCACGGCAAGCTTCAAGCCGCGCCGCTTTGACGGTGGCGGCATGCGCTACCTGCGCTTCACGAACTGGCTGACGGAGATCGACCGGCTGTCAGGACCCATTGAGGCCATTCACTACGAAGAGGTGCGCCGGCACGCCGGAACAGACGCAGCCCATGTATTTGGTGGTCTCATGGCGGTGCTGACCAGTTGGGCCGAGTTGCGCGGTGTGCCCTATCAGGGCGTCCCTGTTGGCACGATCAAAAAATACGCCACAGGCCATGGTGGCGCGCCGAAGCAGGCGATGATCGCGGCGGCCCGCGCCCGAGGCTTCAGCCCGGCTGACGACAACGAAGCGGACGCCATCGCCATTCTGCTCTGGGCCATCGAGACAAAGGGGGGTGTGGCATGAACCGCCATTGTCAAATCGGTCTGGAAAGTTGCGAGGGCTACGACGTTGGCCGTGATCCTCGCGCTATGACAACCCTGGAACTTGAGACGCTTGGCCATGTGCGGGTCTCGCCGCTCAGGGCCCTGCGCCTGAAATGCCTCGATTGCTGCAATGGATCAGCGCCGGAGGTGCGGCTTTGCCCTTCCGTCGATTGTCCGAGCTGGCCGTTCAGGATGGCAAAGAACCTCTGGTCCGGTCCGGTCAGCGCTGCGCGCCGCGAACATGGGCGCAGGTTGGGATTAGAACGCGTCGCCAAGCATGCCGACGCCTTTTCTGAAAAGGAGCAAACCGACGCCTCGGATTTTGATAGGCTAGGGGTGCCCAACGACACGGCCGTTGCTTCACACCCCGCAAAAAAAGACGTCGCAGAGGGAGGTGCATCATGAGCGGCATGCGGTTCACACCCAAGGGTTACGGCGGTCACCGCCGTGATCCTGAGCAGGTCAAGCGCGATGGCTGGCATGAACAGGGCCTTCTGGCTGTCAGCGTCCATGACGACCGTCTGACATGGCCAGAGCGCGCACTGGTCGAACAGCTGGGTGCCAAGCTCTACGGGCCGCGCCCCACGGGGGAGGTGCACCATGGTTGATCACATCTGGACCGCCGACGATGTGGCAGATCACTTTGAGGAAGCTTTCCGAACCCTGCGTAAACTTCCCTCGGTCAAGGCGCGGGGATACATCAGCGCCTGGCCCGACATCATGCGGTCTGCACGGGAGATCGCTGCCATGGAGCCAGTACCCATGCGGGTTTGGCCTTCTGCTGCGGCCATCACCCGCCTCGAGCAGACCTACGACTGGGTGCTCTGGATCGATGAGGCAGAACGCAGACTGGTCTGGTCGCGGGCAGGCCGCGTGCCATGGAAGCAGATCTGCTGGGAGTTGGGATGTGACCGCACAACGGCATGGCGTAAACATAAGCTGGCGTTGACGAAAATCGCAGCACGGCTGAATGCGGATTGACACAAATCAGTCGGGCAGGTTTTTTGTTGCCTGCTAGCGTGGCTGAAGCGCAAGGCAATCGGGGAAAAAGGGGGGGTGATGGTCAGAAGCGAACTGGTGGCGAGGATTGCGGCGGAAAATCACCGCCTAAGCCACGCCGATGCAGAAAAGGTTGTGTCTGCGGTCTTCGACACGATTAGCGAGCACCTCGAAGAGGGCGGGCGTGTAGAGCTGCGCGGGTTTGGTATTTTTAACGTGCGTCATCGCGAAGGTGGTCAGCGGCGCAATCCAGGCACAGGTGAGATTGTTGCGGTCGACGCGAAATCCGTGCCATTTTTTAAAATGGGCAGGGACCTGCACAAGCGCTTGAACCCTGATTGACCCCCGATGTGTTGCAACACTTTCGTGTTCGACACGCGCAACATTTTCGTGCTAGCTATAGGGCATAATGGGGAGAGTGTGTTGGAAGACGTCTCTCCCCGTTTTGATTTGGGCAGCTGATGGTTCACAGGTCTGCAACTGCTTACCGGTTGATCGACGAAAAACCGTCTCCGTCCAAAATGTCGCTTCATTTAACCCATTGATATTGAACGGTTCCTTCCCGTTCCTGACCGTATTCGGGGGGGCGCAGCGCAGCATATCGCTAGCGTCTGGGTGGTTTTTTGGGAGTCCACACGGACAGGAATCCACCTTTGAATGCAAAATTAACAAGCCGTTACAGTGTCTTGCCGGGTGGACGCCGCTGTTGACACCCTGGACTCCGGAGTCCACCCGGCAACCAGTGGGTTCCAGCTGGTTGGAATCCACACTGCAAGACCCAAATCGGCGACGCATTCATCCCGGATGCGCCGCCGATCCCGCGCTGCAAAGAGCGATGTGGGCATAGTTCGCCCGCGCGCAGGTAACTTGGGTCTTTCTCACATCACGCCAGCGGTGAGGCCGCTAGCCTGATGAGGAACCCTATCACGGGTTCGTGACTGAGGCGCGTGAACTTAAGTACACAAGGCTTTTCAAAAGATAGGGCAATATCCATGACCTTGAGCTTCGCTCCTGACCGCATTGAAATGCGGCCGATTGCAGACCTGCAACCATACGCCCGGAATGCAAAGGCGCATGGTGCGGACCAGGTTGCGAAGATTGCAGCCAGCATGGCTGAATTCGGCTGGACCGTGCCTTGCCTTGTGGCAGAGGACGGCGAGTTGATCGCAGGCCATGGCCGTGTGCTGGCGGCCACTCAGCTAGGGCTGAGCGAGGCACCGGTGATTGTGCTGGGGCATCTGACCGAAGCGCAGCGGCGGGCTTACCGAATCGCGGACAACAAATTGACGGAACTGGGGACCTGGGACGAGGCGCTGCTCTCGGCGGAATTGCAGGACCTGCTGGCCGAAGACTTTGATCTGTCACTGATCGGGTTTTCGGATGGTGAGCTGGATGCCTTGCTTGCGGGTGAAGGTGATCAGGGTGCAGGTGCGCGGGATGGCGAGGATGACATTCCGGAGGCTCCGGAGACCCCGATCAGCCGCCCTGGCGATCTCTGGATCCTGGGCAACCACCGGCTGCTCTGCGGTGACAGTACGGTGGCCACAGATGTCGAACGCGTCCTGAACCGTGTAAAACCTTTGTTGCTCGTAAGCGATCCTCCGTACGGGGTCGAGTATGACCCGGGTTGGCGCAACCAGGCAGGCGCGACCAAGACCAAGCGCACCGGCAAGGTGCTGAATGATGACCGTGCGGATTGGCGCGAGGCCTGGGCGCTGTTCCCCGGCGATGTCGCCTATGTCTGGCACGGCGCACTGCACGCGGCGACCGTCGCGGAAAGCCTTGAGGCCGTGGGGTTCACGATCAGATCGCAGATCATCTGGGCCAAGGAGCGACTGGTCCTCAGCCGGGGTGATTATCACTGGCAGCACGAGCCGGCGTGGTATGCAGTCAAGAAAACCGGCAAGGGCCACTGGGCGGGCGACCGCAAGCAAACGACGCTGTGGCAAATCCCGAGCAAGGATCAGGATGCCAAGACCGTGCACGGGACGCAGAAACCCGTCGAATGCATGCGCCGCCCGATTCTGAATAATTCCAGCCCGGGGCAGGCGGTCTACGAGCCCTTCATGGGATCTGGCACCACGCTGATTGCCGCCGAGACTACGGGGCGGGTCTGCCACGGCATCGAGTTGAACCCGGCATATGTGGACGTCGCGGTCGAGCGCTGGCAGGCCTTCACCGGGCAATCGGCGGTGCTTGATGGCGATGGCAGGTGTTTCGCGGACCTCAGGGCCGAGCGCGAACGCGCGGTTGGCGCAGCGTGACCCAGTCCCGCAGGATATCATTGGTGGAGGCCGCGATGAATATTTGATCGAATTGCGGTGGTTGGCTTTACGCGGCATAATCCACTGATGATAGCACGTGATAAGCCAGAGAGGACTTCGATTCCTGCCCGATCGGCCGGGCTGGCAGATGCGCAGCGTCGGCTTTTGCCGCATGATCTCGGGCGTGCCTTGCAACATGCGTCAGACGAAGATTTGAAAGAACTGCGGGACGCAGTCGCGCAGGAAATGATGCGTCGGAATCTTCCGCAGGAAAGCGCGCCCGAAGCTCCGGCCATGAAGAAACCTGCGAAAGCGGATCATCCTGCCCATGATCTGACACGATCACAGATCAGCCTGGTGCGGGCCTCGATGAAGGCGGGGGTGAAGCCGGCGACCCTTGCAAAGCAATTCGGGATCAGCCTTGCAGCCATTCGTGCGGTTTTGGCCGAAAAGTAAAAAGGGACCAGCCTGAACTGGTCCCGAGGTGGGTCTGTCGGTGGGGATCAGACCTTTGAGCAGATGAGGCCACCAACCGGGAGCCGCCATCCGAAGGTGGACAATAAAAACTGGGGCGCGTGCGGCAACCCTGTCTTTTGAAAAATAAAACCATCTTTCGATAAAGGTCTGATGGTTTTGAAAACAAGCGCAACGGGATCAGCGGTCCGCCTTGTTTGGCAGCGCCCGGGGTTGATAAGCTGATTGACCCCTTTTGGGCGTCAGTTGTTAATGCGCGACCCGAGAACAGCGGAGTGGCGTTTGAAATGCACCACGGCAAGGATATCCACCATCGTCTTTTGAGACTTGAGGCCTTGTTTGCACGCGGTGGAACGGCGGGCGAGCGGGCGGCCGCAGGTGCTGCAATCGAGCGGATGCAGCCCACCTGGATCCCTGCGTCAGATCACTTCTAACTCCCTCAGGCAGGAGGCTACTTCGGGCAGGCGACGGGTCGGGACCTCGATCTTCAGATGCGAGAAAACGTTGGAGGCTTCAGCGGCAATGCCGTCCTCGCGCAAGGCGTCTTCGATGGCGCCCGCAATTGCGTCGGGGCGGCTGCGGTCGAAATGATCGGGCAGTGTGTCGTAATCGATGCGGATGGTTGTGCTGGCCATGGTCATGTCTGTGCCCTCCGTCAGCGCTGTACTGCGGCGGCGAGACCCGCGGCATAGGCGTCCTCGAGGGCGGCGCGCATCGCCCAGACAGCGGTGTCGTGGAAATCCAGATGGTCGGAGTTTTGGGCCTCCAGCGTCTCAACGAAGAAATGTGTTTTTGCAATCTCGAGGATCAGGGCCTCGGGGGCGGTGGGTTTGGTATTGCTCGTCATGGTCATGTGTCCGATCAGACTGGTGGTTCCTCGACCCGAGAGTCGCTCTGGCGCGAAACATAATCAACTGAAATCGTAGCAATATCATTGCTTTAAGTGGCATGGAGATGTGGTGATGCAGGGGATGAGCGAGCGCGCCTATGCCGCCCATGTGGGGCTCTCGCGGGGGGCGGTGCAGAAAGCCAAGGAGACCGGGCGGCTGGTTCAGCACGCTGACGGATCGATCGACGCCACCGCGTCGGATGCGCGCCGCGCCGCGACAACGGATCCCTCCAAAAGTCGCGCCTTACCGAAGGCCAGCACCCCAAGGATGAAGCCAGTGCCGGATACGGCGCTGTCGGCGGTGGGCGATACATTGCGTGAACAAGGGCTTTCCACACCGGCAACCGGGGGTGGGACCACCTTTCTGCAGGCCCGCACGGCAAACGAGGTGCTCAAGGCGCAGGAGCGCAAGCTGAAGCTTGCGATGCTCAAGGGCGCGTTGATCGACCGCGAGCGCGCGGTGGGGTTGGTGTTCCGTCTGGCACGCGAGGAACGCGATGGCTGGGTGACCTGGCCTGCGCGGGCGGCGGCGCTGATGGCGTCGGAACTGGCTGTGATGATTGCGGACGACGGAGTGCTGGAGCCCGCCATGATGCAGAAAGTGCTGGAATCCCATGTCCGTGCTCAACTCGACAGCCTCGCAGAGGTCCGTATCGACCTATCCTGAGAGCACTGACGCAACGGGCAGCTTCGACGGTGCCGATGTGCTGCTGCGGGCCTGGGGCCGGGGCATGCGACCTGACGCCGATCTGACCGTGTCCGAGTGGGCCGATGCGCACCGCATGCTGGGCTCGCGCGCCTCTGCGGAACCCGGGCGGTACCGCACCGGGCGCACGCCGTACATGCGTGAGATCATGGATGCGCTGTCGCCGGGTGTGGCGGTGCAGCGGATTGTGTTCATGAAGGCGGCACAGGTCGGTGCGACCGAGGCAGGCAACAACTGGATCGGCTATGCCATCCACCAGGCCCCCGGGCCGATGCTCGCGGTCCAGCCGACGGTGGAACTGGCCAAGCGCAACTCGCGCCAGCGGATCGACCCGCTGATCGAAGAGAGCCCGGAACTGCGGGACCGTGTCAAACTGGCGCGGTCGCGTGACGCGGGCAATACGATGCTGTCAAAAGAGTTTGCCGGCGGCATCCTGATCATGACCGGCGCGAACTCGGCAGTCGGGCTGCGCTCGACCCCGGCGCGCTACATCTTTCTCGACGAGGTGGATGCCTATCCGGCCTCCGCCGACGAGGAAGGTGATCCGGTGAGCCTTGCCGAGGCCCGGTCGCTGACCTTTTCGCACCGGCGCAAGATATTTCTGGTCTCGACCCCGACCGTTCGCGGCCTAAGCCGGATCGAGAGAGAATATGATGCCAGCGACCAGCGCCGGTTCTTTGTGCCGTGCCCGCATTGCGGGCAGATGCAGTGGCTGAAGTTCGAGCGGCTGCGCTGGGAGAAGGGACGGCCCGAGGCTACAGATTACCAGTGCGAGGGCTGCGACCGCGCAATCGCGGAACATCACAAGACGGCGATGCTGGAGGCGGGCGAATGGCGGGCCACCGCCGCGGCGGCTGACCCGGGTACTGTCGGGTATCATCTCTCGGCGCTTTATTCGCCGATTGGCTGGCTGAGTTGGGAGCGGATCGTGCGGGCATGGGACGCGGCGCAAGGATCGGATGAGGCGATCCGGGCCTTCAAGAACACAATCCTCGGCGAGACCTGGGTGGAAAGCGGCGAGGCACCGGACTGGCAGCGGTTGCAGGGGCTGAAGGAGGAGTGGAAGCCCGGCACAGTGCCAGCCGGTGGATTGTTCCTGACGGCGGGTGCCGATGTGCAGAAAGACCGGATCGAGGTCGATATTTGGGCTTGGGGCAGGGGGCTGCAAAGCTGGCTTATTGATCACGTCGTGATCGAAGGCGGCCCCGGCGATCCGGCGTGCTGGCAGAAACTCAGCGATCTGCTGGGCCGGACATGGGCCCATGCCAGCGGCCAGCAGCTGACGATCGCGCGGCTGGCGATTGATACGGGCTACGAGACGAGCGCCGTTTATGCTTGGGCGCGACAGGTCGGCTTTGGGCAGGTGGCCCCGGTCAAGGGTCTGGAGGGGTTCAACCGGGCCAGCCCTGTTACAGGGCCGACCTTTGTCGACGCGACGATCGGCGGCAAGCGCCTGCGGCGCGGCGCACGGCTCTGGTCTGTGGCGACCTCGACGTTCAAGGCCGAGACCTATCGCTTCTTGCGTCAGGACCGGCCGACGCCGGAGGAGATCGTAGTCGGGGCACCGTTTCCTGCGGGAACGGTGCATCTGCCGACATGGGCTGACAGCGAATGGCTCAAGCAGCTGACGGCGGAACAGCTCGTCACGGTCAAGAACAAGCGCGGCTTTGCCAAGCTCGAATGGCAGAAGATGCGCGAGCGCAACGAGGCGCTGGACTGCCGGGTCTATGCGCGGGCGGCTGCATGGATTCTTGGGGCGGACCGCTGGTCGGATGCGCGCTGGCAGGAGTTGGAGCGGCAACTCGCGGTGGACGTCTTCGGACCAGCGGGTGATGCAGCCGCGAAACCAACACCGCGCTCCTCCGCGCGGCGGCGAATGGTGCGGTCGAGTTACATGGGGTGATCAAGCATCAATGAAACGTTCTCTTTCCGGTTCGATGGCTATTGAGTGGCCCCCTCCGCCGCGCGGCAAAGTTCTTGATGATCAAATGCAGGCGGCGTTCATCAATATCTTCGGGATCGAACGGCTTTCCGTACCATTCCAACATCTGATCATGCTGCTCGTGATCTGAATCTGCCATCGCTTCGAGAAAATCCTCGAACCCGCTGATGCTCCCGACATCTTCGGGTGGCGCACGGCGGGCACCTGAAACGAAGCGCGGGTATTCGATATCGGCGTCACCCTGCCGAACTTCAACGATGCTGATCCGGTGCCGCCAGTTGTCGCCGAAATCATAGACGTAGAAGAAATTACGAACGCCGCGCTCGAGCACGTTCGCGAGACGGAGCGCGCTGGCCTTGTAAACCTTACGATCATAGAGAGCGTCGTCGGAAGACGGCACGCCGTAATTCCTGTCCCCGATCTCGAATTCGTAAAGGTGGTAATCCCACCAGCCCATCACGACCTGAATGATGTCATGCATCGCGGCCAATGTGGTGGAGAGGGGCACGTCCAGTTCGCGCCAGACCGGTGGGTCGGTGTCTTCGAGTGTGATTCTGATACGCGCGATGGGTTCGATCATGGGCGTCGGCAATCTTCCTGCTGCAATCAACGCATATTAACGGAAAACCGAGCATGCCGACAATCACTGACCTGCACGCCCGCCGCGAGGCTCTCTCGGCACAGCGATCCTCGGGCGTGGCGCGGGTCAGCTATGACGGCAAGACTGTGGATTACCGCAGCGTGGCTGAAATTGACCGCGCCATTGAAGCGCTGGACCGCGAGATCGCAGCCCTCGAGGGGCGGCGCATCGTGCGCCATGTGCGCATCACCACATCCAAGGGGCTGTGATCGATGGGGCTGTTTGACTGGTTTCGCCGACCAGTGCGCGAGAGCGGCCCCGCGTCCTCTGGGCTTACGCGGCTCCCCCGGAGCCACGGTCCCTCCGGACTGCGCGCGCGTCTTGAAGGGGCGATGTCCAAGCGCCGGCTGCGGGGCTGGAACCCACCGCTGGAAAACATCAATTCGCTGGTGGCGTCAGGCGGTCCAAAGCTTCTGGCACGCGCGCGGGAACTGGTGGTCACCAACGGTTATGCGGCGAATGCCTGCGAAGCCTTTGCGTCCAATATGGTGGGGGATGGGATCAAGCCGTCCTCACTGATCGAGGATGCGCGCCTGCGGGACCGCGTCCAGCGGCTCTGGCTGGCTTGGACTGACGAAGCCGATGCCGATGGGTTGACTGATTTCTACGGTCTGCAGGCGATGGTGGCGCGCGAGATGTTCGTCGCGGGCGAGTGCTTCGCGCGGATGCGCCCGCGCCGGGCAAAAGACGGCTTGCTGGTGCCGCTGCAGATGCAGCTGCTGCAATCGGAAATGCTGCCCTTTGAAAAAACGGAAACCGCCTCGAATGGCAACCGCATTCGCTGCGGCATTGAGTTTGATTTCATCGGCAGGCGGGTGGCCTATCATTTCCGCCGCAGCCATCCGGGCGATAGCACCGACCAGCGGGTCGCGGTGCCGGAAACGGTGCGCGTGCCCGCCGAGGACGTGCTGCATATCTATCGGCCCATTGATGCCGGGCAAATCCGCGGCCTGCCACATGTGGCCCCGGCCATGGTGCGGCTGTTCCTGCTTGATCAGTATGATGATGCGGAACTCGATCGCAAGAAGACGGCCGCGATGTTCGCGGGGTTCATCACCAAGACCGCGCCGGAAGACCCGATGATGGGCGAAGGTGCAGCGGATCTCGATGGCGCGGCAATGGCCAGTCTGGAACCCGGGACCATGCAAGTGCTGCTGCCGGGTGAGGATGTGAAGTTCTCCAGTCCAGCAGATGTCGGTGGTGGCTATGAAGCCTTCCAGTACCGAACGCTGCTGGCGGTCTCGGCCTCGCTGGGTTTGCCCTATCATTTGGTCACCGGCGATGTACGCCAAGCGAACTATTC
>NZ_JBGQOJ010000031.1:0-34686 GCF_052119585.1 Pseudogemmobacter sp. W21_MBD1_M6
AGATTGCCTCGCAGCATCACATCACAGGGTGGCCGGATACTCCGGAATCAGTGGCCGGATAAAATCGGAATGGGTGGTAGAGCGGTCATTCGAGCACGATTCTTGCAGAAACGGGCCTAATACAAGCGCTGGAGGGCATACTGATAATTTTACGGATAATGATGAGCGAACCAACAGACATTCTAGGCATCCTCTAAAAGCGGTTTGCTAAGAACACACTTAAGCTTTCAACTTGGCTTCAGGCTTGCAAATCTTCGCGATGGCACCAGATAGTGTGACCATCCGCAAAGTCTCGACGGGGCGGGATAACGGTGTTGCAAACGTCCCCAATCTGTTTGGGGCACCTGCGCTGAAAGGGACAGCCCGCCTTTGGGGGCGATAACTCGACAGCATCGTTTGCAGAAAGGGTTGGAGAACAATCAGGGTCAGGCTCTAGGACCGCGCCCAACAGAACTTCGGTGTAGGGATGGGAGGTTTCTCCGTAGACATCCTTGGTCGGCCCGATTTCGCACAATCTCCCTTGATAGAGCACAGCAACGCGATCAGACAGCACACGGACAACTGCCAAATCGTGGCTGACAAACACATAACTGGTGTCGTTTTCGCGGCGCAGGTCATCCAACAGTTCAAGTACGGCGGCCTGAACCGAAACATCCAACGCCGAAGTAATTTCATCGCATAGAACAAGATCGGGCTCTGCCGCAAATGCGCGGGCTACCGCAACGCGCTGCTTTTCTCCACCCGAAAGTTGGCTTGGCAGGCGGTCCAGATAATGAGCACCAAGGCGCACCGCCTCAAGCAATTGCGCGCTCCGCTCATTCAGAGCTTCACCGGATAAACCAAAGTAAAGCTTGAGCGGCTGGGCAAGGATTTGAGCGATTGTTTGCCGTGGATTCAAGCTTTCATCAGGATTTTGAAAGATCATCTGAATTTGGCGTAATTGTGTAGCGCTTCTGTCCTCGACCCGGGCGGGTAATGGAGTGCCATCTGCCACATCAACTGTACCATGCAAGGGCGGCAACAGCCCCGCTAGAGATTTGAGGATTGTTGATTTACCAGACCCGCTTTCACCGACCAAACCAAGCGTTTCGCCTTTGCGCAGGGCAAGCGTAATTGCATCAACGGTTGCGGTGGACTGGCTCTCGCGACCTCTCAGCTTTTCAAGCAGATTAGGGCGGGCGTAGGAAATTGCCAGATCATCCAGATCCAACGAGATAGTCTCAGGCAGGTTGCGTTGGCTGACTTCTCGCTGGCCAATGAGGGGGATTTCATTGACCCGACCCGCGTGGTGGCAACGCGTCTTAGCGCCGCTTGGGCCTTGCGTCAATTCAGGTCGCGCTACGCCACAATTTTCGGTCGCGATGACGCATCGATCCACAAAGGCACAGCCGTTGCCAACCTGCCCCGGCGCGGGGGGGCGACCATCCAATGCGCGTGGCAGATGCGTGTCTTTCAATTGGGGAATTGAGGCCAGCAGGCCGCGAGCGTAGGGATGGCCAGGGTCGCGTAGTACCTGTTTTGCGCTGCCTTCCAGCACCACCTCACCAGCATACATAACGATCACGCGATCACATACGCGGGCGATCGCGCCCAAATCGTGGCTGACATAGACCATCGCCATGCCAGTATCGCGTGCCAGATCTCGCAGTAGTTCAAGGATATGGGCTTGGGTGGTCACGTCCAGTCCCGTTGTCGGTTCGTCCAAAAGCAAGGCTTCGGGCTCACCGGCAAGAGCTATGGCAATCGCGACACGTTGTTGTTGCCCGCCAGAAAGCTCATGCGGATAGCGCTCGGAAATGGTTGAGGGGTCTGGCAGTCTTACTTGACTTAAAAGCTCCGTTACGCGCGTGCTGTGGGCGGTTTCAGGCAGCGATGAATGCAGTCTTAGCGCTTCTGCAATTTGCGCGCCGATACGCAAGGTCGGCGTAAGCGATTGGCCTGAATTCTGCGGAATAAGGGCTAGTCGCCCGCCCCGGATCGTTTCAAGTGACTTTCGGGCTTGGGTGAACATCTCGATGCCATCAAAGGATGCGGACCCTTCGATAACCTTTAGTCCAGTCTTGAGATAACCCATCATCGCAAGAGCCAATGTGCTTTTGCCTGACCCGCTTTCACCTACCAGACCAATGCTTTCCCCCTTTTGGACAGAAAGTGAAATATTGCGAAGAACGGGCACCATTGTGCCTGCGCGGCCGCGGAACCCGATGCTCAGGTCATTTATGGCGAGAAAGTCGCGCGCTTTTGTATCTATAGTTGTCATACGGGTGCCTTTTGCGCGCGGTCGATACCCAACGCTTTGGCTAGCGCATCAGCGGTAAGGTTTATCCCGATTATTAGGGAGGATAGGCCGACCATTGGCGCCAAAACACCCAGAGGCGAGAACGACATAAAGCCACGTGCGTCCGCAATCATGAGGCCCCAGTCGGGTGTCGGCGGTGAGACGCCGAACCCCAGAAATGACAGTGAGGAAAATGCCAGCAACATCCATGACCACCTCATCGCACCTTCAACCAAAAGTGCGTCGCGCACATTGGGCAGCAATTCGCGGCGAATGATTGTACCGCGGCTGTGGCCCCGTGCGCGCGCGGCTTGAACAAAATCGCGCGCGACCACATCATGTGTTGCCGCGCGGGCGATGCGGATCACGGGGATGCCATAAAAGAACGCCAGTGTAGGTATCAGAACCTCGATCCCAGTACCAAATGTCACGATCAAGACCAGCATCTTGAGAATCCAGGGCAGAGAAAGAAACGCGTCAACAACTCGCATCAACACCTCATCTACACGGCCGCCTGCCAACCCAAAGAAAATTCCCACAAGACCACCCCAGAGCACAGCGAGCGGTGTCGCAATACCAGTGACCAAAATGGCTTCACGCCCGCCCAGCAACGTGCGGGTTAGCGTGTCGCGCCCGAGGTGATCGGCCCCGAGCCAATGCGCAGCGGACGGCTTGGAGAGCATTAGGCCCGAGTTCATTTCTGTGAAATCATACGGCACGATAAAGGGGCCGATAAACGCCAACACCAGATGACCCAAAACCAAGGTCAGGCCAATCGCTCCGGACGGGCGGGCTACAATGTCGGAGATCACAGTACCAAAGCGTGCAAGGCTACCAGGGCGGCGATAAGATGTTGTAACTGTCATGGCCCTATCCTTTGCGCATATGCACGGTACGCAGACGCGGGTTCGCCAGCATCGTCAAAATGTCAGCGGCCAGATTGACCACGACGTAGACGGAGGCGATGATCAACGCGATAGCTTGCGTCACGGGGAGGTCACGATCCGAGATACTATCAATCATCATTCGCCCGAGTCCCGGATAGTTGAATACCGTTTCAATCACGACGACACCTCCCAAGAGCCATGCAATTGTCAGTGCGACGACGTTGATCGTCGGTAAAAGTGCGTTTGGAAGGATGTGGCGAAACACGATTTGCCAGTATGGGACGCCTTTTAGCGTTGCCATTTGTGCATAATCCGATGCCAATGTTTCAATTACGGATGAGCGCACAGTGCGCAAGATATGTGCGGTCATGACGAGAGTCAGCACCGCGATTGGTAGCAAGACTTCTGGGAAAAATTCGATGAGAGGGGCGTCAGCCGAGGTGAGTACGATCCCGGGCACCCAGCCAAGCCACACGGAAAACACGAGGATCAGTAAAGTAGCCGAGACAAACTCGGGGATCGTCATCGCAAAAATTGCTGTGGTCGAAACGATGATATCAACGAGCTTGTCCCGCCAAAGGGCTGCAACAACGCCAAGAAACAATGCCAATGGTATACCTACCAACATAGCGCCTGACGCCAAGAGTAGCGTGTTGCGCAAGCGGTATCCGACAAGTTCCGAAATCTGTTTTTGCCCGTTGGCAGACACACCAAGGTCACCGCGTACCGCACCCCCTGCCCAATCTGCGTAACGCACGAGAGCCGAACGGTTGAGCCCAAGATCTTCACGGCAATTTTCTAGTAGTTTTCCTTGGGCTTCGCGCTCCAAGAATGCGGTGCAGGTATCGCCAGGCAACATTTCGACGCCAACAAAAATAATGATGGAGACCAGCCAGACGGTGATCGCGCCGAGGCCAAGGCGACGTAGCAACATAGCAAGCAAGGGGCATATCCAATCGCATTTAAAGGCTAAGGGGCCACACTGAGTGGCCCCTAGTTCTGTCGTCTTAATCTACCGTTACAAGATGCCAACGCACTGCGTTGTTCTCGACAGCATCCAGATTGTCCACTCGCGAGGTTGTCCCCACAAGACGTGTCACATGGTATGGGATCAGAGTTCCGGCCGTTTCAGACAAATGTGCCTGGGCTTGAACGTAGAGCGCGCGTCGCGCCTCAAAATCCAGCTCTGATCGTGCTTCAGACAAGATGGCGTCAAATGCTGCGTCGCTATAGAAGCTTTCATTCCACTTCGCTGTGCTGAGATAGATTTCATTCAACGCTTGGTCTGCAGGGCGCTCGTTCCACCGAGTTGTTACAGCGTCTTTCTGCATCCAGACCTCGTTCCAGTAGCCATCCGAAGGGACTTGGATAATGTTAACACGAATGCCTGCTTCTGCCGCCTGGTTTTGATAGACTTCGGCCAGTACTGGCCAAGTTGGCTCAAGCGTTGCGACGTGTAAGTCAATATCTATGCCGTCTGGGAAGCCAGCTTCAGCAAGCAGCATCTTCGCGCCCTCGATATCCTGTGGGCACTCCAATTCAGCATGATACTGGTCGGTTGGGCCAACTGGGCTGTCGCAAGCGACAACGCCGCCACCGCCCATAACCAGATCAACCATTTCCTGCCGGTCCGCCACCATCCGCAAAGCTCTGCGCACGCGCACATTGTCAAATGGAGCGACGTCTGTCCTGAAAATCAGCCCCCGCCAGTTACCCGTTGGTATGACTTGAATATTAAAGTTGTCCGACCCATCCAGCATCACACGCTGCTGCGCTGTGATGCCGCGCTCCATGTCGATTTGACCGCCTAGCAGGGCTTGAAGGCGCGCTTGTCCGTCGGTAATCCCAATGATCTCCATCGCGGCAACACCAGGGGCACCATCGAAATAATTCTCATTGGCCACCAGTTTTGTTGTGCCTTCGGCATTGAAGCTTTCAACCATGAAGGGGCCCGTGCCAATGCCAGTCGTGGCGATTGTGTCGCCTGAACCTTCAGGGATCATGCGCAAGCGATAATCCATGAGCAACAATGGCAGGTCAGCGAAAGAGCTCGTCAGCGTCAATTGGATCGTATCGGCAGCGGTCGCTTCAACCGCGCTTACCATCGCAATCGCCGAGCGGGCGGGGCTATCCATTTCGGGATCCAAGACACGCTCCAAAGAGTAGACAACATCTTCGGCACCAAATGTGCTCCCATCGTGGAACGTCACACCACTGCGTAACTTTAGTGTCCAGACTGTCGCATCATCATTGGCAGACCAGCTGATTGCCAAGTCGGGTGATGGGCGGCCTTCCATGTCTGGACGCACCAAACGGTTCATGACTTTTTCGGTGATTTGAAAAATCCGACCGTTCGAGATTGGATCAAGGCTTGAAGCGGCCCCCGAACCAACTTCATGCGCTTGACGGAACGTGCCACTTGGTTCCGCAATGGCCATTGATGCCATGATGGCAAGACTTGAGGCGACTCCGAGTATATTCTTCATTTTTATTTCCTCCCTTTCAAGTTTCCGTAGGGCTGCTTTATCGGCAGCACTTTTGAAATGAGTGTCCAAGCGGAAAGCGCTTTACGTCAAACGAAAAAAACTAAGCTTATACCATAAGAATTTGCTATCTATGATGCCCCATAAGACCCTTGCGCAACGCGTTTGAGTTGAAAATAATGTTCGTGCCAGAGCAAATGTCGTGAGGCTGTCATGGAAAGATCAGGGGCTATTGTCTCCATTGGAGGGGGAGGGTTCACGCACCAATGCGATCCGGCACTTGACGACTTTTGCTTAAACCTCTTGCCACCCTTGCCGAGTATCGGGTTTGTGGGCATGGCCAGCGGCGACGCTCCAGAAAAGATCGAGCGGTTTTATGATCGGTTTACGGGTCATAGCGAGACGCTTTCACATCTTCCTCATAGCGCGTCTTTTGTTGAGACCAGTGACTGGCTTGCTGGCAAGGATATGGTTTACTTCGGAGGAGGCAACTCAGAGTTGCTTGTTCGCCAACTTCGAGAACGAAACTTGGCCTCTCTCTTCCAACGCGCCAATAAGCAGGGCCTTGTCCTGGCGGGTGTGAGTGCCGGCGGCGTATGCTGGTTTGACTGGGCCTTTTCAGATGCGGGTGGGAATGGCTATGCAGTGTTGAAAGGACTAGGATTTGTTAATTCTGGCGTATGCCCGCATTACCGCGAAGAACCCGAACGCAGCCCCGCATTCGAAGCCTTGGTTACCCAAGATACCACACTATCTGGCTATGCGATCGACGATGGCGCTTGCGTGGTCGCACACGCGGGGCAAGTGAAAGGTTATTTTTCAGCGCGAGAGGGATCCGCGGCATACCTTGTCAACGCGAGTAATGCCTTGGGCCTATGCTCCAAGACACTGCCGCAACTCAACTAATCGCGCGCCGCCGCCTCTGCTTCAATCCAGTTGCAGACAGCGCCCACTTCTTTTCGCCCTCTTGCATTTATGCGGGTCAGCAAATGAAAAGCACGATCCGGCATAAGGTCGATGTCAAATGGCTTGATCAAAGTACCGTCTTCCACATCTCTGTCGTGAAACGGGAATACGCCTAGTGCGACGCCCTGACCGTCTTTGACAGATCGCTGCACCATATTGGAATCGATCACCACGATCTCACTTTGCAACTCCTGATTGGGATAACCGGCCATAGCAAACCAATTGCGCCATTCGCTACGATCATGTTGATGAATAAACGTGAGTTTTGTCAGATCGGACGGTTCAATAAATGGGCCAGACTGTGCAATTAGTTTGGGACTGACGATTGGCGAATAGCGTGCCTCCATCAGTTTGGTGGCCTCCAGATTGGTCCAATCCCCCATGCCCCAATCTACTACAATATCGGTCGTCATTTGCTCGGCACTGGTGATCCTTGAGCCGTGATGCACAACGAGGTCAATGTCCGGATATTCCTTGCCAAACTTTGACAAACGCGGGCCAAGCCAGCGAGACCCAAAAATCGGACCAACGGCGATTGTGACAGTCTTACGGGTTGTGACCATATGCAGCTCGACTTCGGCGCGAATATCACCAAACGCTTTTGACAGAACTCGTGCGAGGGACTTGCCAGAGTCTGTGAGCACAACAGCGCGTGTCTTTCGGTGAAACAGCTTGCAGCCCCAGTCCTTTTCCAGCTGACGGATTTGGTTACTGACAGTTGTAGAGCTAACGAACAGCTCTTCGGCTGCGTTCTTGAAGCTGAGGTGTCGCGCAGCTGCTTCAAACGTACGAAGGGCAGTCAATGGCAATCGTCGGGTCGCAAGGGCCATGGATTCACCATTATAGATAAAGAATATGTAATCTATAAGCTGCGCAAATCTCGTTTGTCAACGATCATGAAACCTATGACTTTGGACGACATCGGAAATTCTCAAACACGAGGTTTGAGCCCAAAAAAGCAGGATTGAAGTGCCCATGAAAATAGCTGTCGTCGGAGTGGGTGCCATGGGGTCGGTCTATGCGGCACGGTTTGCCATGGCCGGGCATGCTGTCGTGGCTGTTGATCCTTGGAGTGCGCATGTTAACGCGATCAATGCTGATGGCTTGCATATTGAGGGGCCCGATGAGCAACGGACAGTGACTGGTATCATCACCTCAGAACATGCAGATATCGTCAGCGGTTCGGAGTTGATTGTCATCGCAACGAAGGCGTCGGTTGTGGGTGCCGCTGCTTATGCCGTGCGTGACTTTGTTGGCCCCGAGACATCCGTCATTACAATTCAAAATGGATTGGGAGCTGGCGCTGGTATCGCCGAGCATCTGCCGCCTAAAGCCTGCTTATTGGGCGTTGCTGACGGTTTTGGTGCTTCAATGAAGGGCCCGGGGCATGTCCATCACACCGCGATGAAGCTGATCCGCCTTGGTGAAATGTCGGGCGGGTTGACACCGCGTCTGCAGGCAGTGGAAGCCATCTGGCAAACGGCTGGTTTCAACGCGCAGGCCTTTGCAGATATTCACCAGCTGATCTGGGAAAAGTTATTATGCAACGTCACACTGTCCGCTCCCTGCACCGTTTTTGATTGCAGTGTTGGTGAGTTGCTGGGTGATGTTGATCGCTGGGCTTCAGCACTTGATTGCACTCGCGAAGCATACGCCTGCGCGCAAGCTGAAGGTATCCGGTTTTCCTTCGACGACCCGATCGCTTATGTCACAAAGTTTGCGGAATTAGTTGCAGGGGCGAGCCCCTCGATGCGGCTGGACCATATGGCGAAAAGGCACTCTGAGATTGATTTCATCAACGGAGCAATCCCACCGCTTGGCAAAAAGCACAGCATTCCAACACCACAGAATGACAAAATGTCTGACGCGGTGCGCAAGCTTGAGGCTAATTTCTCGGGGGCCGTGAAATGAAGGTTGCAAGCTTCGTCTATGAAAATCAGGCTGGCTACGGGCTTGTGCAGGGGGAAGTTGTATTCCCCGTTAGTACGGCGTTCATGGACAAGTATCCAACCTTGCGGGCGGCCTTGGAAGCGGATGTGCTTGGAGAACTCGCTGATGGTTGTGATCGCACAGCTCTCCATCTGTCGGATGTCCACTTGCTGCCGCCCATCCCCGCGCCCTCCAAAGTTCTATGTGTTGGGCTGAATTACGAAAAGCCTTATCCTGTTGCTGGTCTGGCTGTTCAATCTGACGGTATCGTTATTTTTGGTCGCAACGACGATACGCTTGTAGGTCATAACGCCTCTTTGGAAATGCCAATTGGTGACGCCGCAAAAACCTATGACTTCGAGGGTGAGATTGTAGCGGTGATCGGGCGGCAATGCCGCCATGTCGAAGCTGCAGATGCGCTGGCACATGTGGTGGGCTATGCCTGTATGAACGAAGGCTCGGTGCGGGGGTGGCAAAAACACTCGATCCACGCAGGAAAGAATTTCTTGGCCTCAGGCGCTTGGGGGCCATGGCTGACAACTTCTGACGAGGCCGGGCCGCCCGCGGCAATGCACCTGATAACGCGCGTCAACGGCACTGTCATGCAAGACACGATGGGTGCCAAGATGATCCATGATTTGCCCAAGTTGATTTCATACCTGTCACACATGACCCGGCTGAACCCCGGGGATGTGATTGCCACCGGCTCTCCTGATGGGACCGGCGGTAGCCGAACACCTCCTGCCTACTTAAACCCTGATGATGTCGTAGAGGTCGAAGTGTCTACCATCGGTACATTACGCAATCGGGTTTCCAAACCTTACTCTTGATCTGACAAGGACACTATCGATGCACGATGCCCTGAAAAAACTCCGCTTTTCTGTCAAACCACTGCCTGTCGACGGGTCGCGCCCCGTGGAGTTGGCCAGAACAATGGCCATTCATCCGCTCACCTACCAAGAGTTGCCCTACGACCCTGAATATTCCCTTTATGCTGGACGGTTAACGCCAGAAAAAATGTCCAATGCCACACCTGACGAGATGTATTGGAAGGCGCGGCAGGAAATCATCTTTCGCCACACCGGAGAGCACCCTTACGAGATTGCTGGTCCGGATGCACTGAAGCTGTTGCAGCGCATATTTCCGCGCGATGTGTCCAAGGTGAAAACAGGGCGCTGCTCTTACCAGTTCGCCTGCTACGAGGACGGCGGCATGATTACGGATGGGCTGTTATTGCGGGTCGAGGATGACAAATTCTGGTTCGCGCAGGCCGACGGCGACTTGCTTTCTTGGTACCGCGCACATGCCATTGGCCTTGATGTAAAAATAAGCGATCCCGATGTCTGGGTCAGCCAAATCCAGGGCCCACGCTCGATGGAATTGCTAGCGAATCTCCTGGATGGGCCTATACCGGACCCGTGGCGGTACTTTGACTGGGTCGAGGTGTCGATGGCCGGTCAGAATGTCATAATCAGTCGAACAGGCTTCACCAATGAATTGGGCTGGGAAATCTACTTTAGGCCAGAAAACGATACCGAGATGCTGGGCGATCTGATCCTTGAAGAAGGGGCCAAGAAAGGCATGATTCTGACGGCCACGCCCGGTTTCCGCTGTCGTCGGATTGAAGCGGGGTTGCTCTCTGCTGGGCAGGATTTTACCTCGGAAACAACGCCATTTGCAGTTGGACTGGGGAAGTTTATTGATTTTGAAAGCGGGGACTTCATTGGACGCGAGGCTTTGCTGTCCGCAGAAAAAACCAGCCGTAGCTGGGGGATGCGCGTAGAGGGCGGCATCGCGCTGCGCGGTGATACGCTTAAACACAACGGACAGATGGTTGGCCGTGTGACGTCAAGCACGTGGTCGCCCTATCAGGTTTGCGGCGTTGCGATTGTGCATCTGAATCGGAATGATTTACAGGCTGGGGCAATAGTGGAAGTGGACTGCGTGGACGGTGAAACCCATCGAGCAGAGCTGTGTTCACTGCCGATGTATGACCCCAAAGGCGAGATTGTGCGCGGGATAAATACAGTCGTTCCGAAGGGCCCTGAACCGTGGGTTGGCATTTCCAAAGACCGCGCCTCCAAAACTGCTTGAACCAACACAAGGTACGTTCCAATATGGGATCGCAAACACCCCTGCATGACGTCAGCTTGTCTGATCGTTATGATCTGACAAAACAATCAGTGCTTCTTTCTGGCACGCAGGCTCTGGTGCGTGCCACCTTGATGCAACGTGCACGGGATGTAGCTGCAGGGCTGAACACAGCAGCCTATGTGTCAGGCTATCGCGGTTCACCTCTGGGCGCAGTTGATGCGACATTCGAGAAAGCTGCATCGCTGCTGGAGCCTGCGCAAATCAAATTTCAGGCAGGCCTCAACGAAGATATTGCCGCTACTGCCATCTGGGGCACGCAGCAGGCGGAATTGCGCGGTGAAGGCCTATATGACGGAGTGTTCGGATTCTGGTATGGTAAGGGGCCAGGCGTGGACCGGTCCGGCGATGTTTTTCGGCACGCAAACCTCGCAGGTACGTCGGCCCAAGGTGGCGTTTTGGTCGCAGCCGGGGACGATCATACCTGTGAAAGTTCTACGACGTGTCACCAATCTGAATTGGCCCTGATTGATGCTATGATCCCGATCCTGTCACCTGCAGGTGTGCAAGAGCTGTTAGATTACGCGGTTCACGGATGGGCAATGAGCCGTTTTTCTGGGTGCTGGGTCGGGCTGAAATCTGTGAAAGACAATATAGAGGCGACCGCGGTTGTGGATGGTAATGTCAATCGCGTCACAGTCGTGCGACCTGTGCCCTTAAACCTGCCCATCGGCGGGTTGAGCATCAGGCTTGGCGATACGCCACAAGATCAAGAGGCGCGGCTGCATGAGTTTAAACTCCCCGCAGCCCAAGCCTATGCGCGTGCGAACCGTCTGGATAACAGGGTGCATGGCAACACTGCGGCCAAGGTGGGAATAGTATCATCGGGCAAGAGCTGGCTTGATACCGTGCATGCTCTGGATATGCTTGGCCTTGACGATGCGGCGCTTCAAGGTCTGGGCCTTGCAACCTATAAGGTGGGCCTTGTCTGGCCCTTGGACCGCGAAAGCTTTTACGATTGGGCCAAATCGCTCGACGCCATCATTGTGGTCGAAGAAAAGCGCCCCGTGTTAGAACCGCAATTGCGTGATACTATCGCGACGGGAACGAAAATCCTTGGCGCCCATGATCTTGACGGGAATGTGCTGTTTCCCGCCAAGATGGATTTGAACCCCGCGCAGATCGCACAGGGATTGGACCGTGCGCTTGCACAAATAGGGGTCGATACAACGGCGCTTAGGCCAGTGTTAGCCCGGCTTGCCAAATTAGCGCCTGAAGTAGGGCAAGCTGATTTGATCGAGCGTAAACCGTGGTTCTGCGCGGGCTGCCCGCATAGCACTTCAACAAAAATTCCCGATGGCGCGCGCGCCTATGCCGGCATTGGTTGCCACTACATGGCACAATGGATGGACCGTGAAACAAGTGGTCATACCCATATGGGCGGTGAAGGTGCGAATTGGATCGGCGAGTCTCTGTTCTCCAGCCGCGATCATGTTTTTCAGAACATGGGGGATGGAACCTACAATCATTCCGGCAGTCTGGCGATTAAAGCCGCGGTTTATTCTGGGGCAAACATCACTTACAAAATTCTATACAATGATGCTGTTGCCATGACGGGCGGGCAGACCCACGAAGGCGCAATGTCACCAAATCAGATCGCTGCGGAACTTTTGGCTTTTGGGGTTCGCAAAGTGGTCGCAGTGGTTGATGAGAAAGAAGTAACCCCGCAACTGCCGGCAGGTGTCAGCGTGTTTGAGCGTGCTGATTTGCAAGTGGTGCAACGTGATCTTCAGGCCATCAAGGGTGTCACTGCGATCCTTTATATCCAGACATGTGCTGCCGAAAAACGACGGCGGCGCAAACGGGGCCAGTTCCCTGACCCAGACCAACGCGTGTTTATAAACCCAGCTGTTTGCGAAGGCTGCGGTGATTGCGGAAAAGCCTCAAATTGCGTGGCGATCTTACCGCTAGAGACACCTTTTGGGCGTAAGAGGCAGATCGACCAATCAAACTGCAACAAAGATTTCTCGTGCCTCAAAGGGTTTTGCCCGAGTTTTGTGACGGTCTCAGGCGCTAAGCCCAAAGTGCAAGCTGTATCTGACGGGGTCTTGCCGGATTTGCCAGACCCCGTCTTGCCAGATTTGACTGGTGTCTGGAGCCTGCTTATCACAGGCATCGGTGGAACTGGTGTCGTCACCGTTGGGGCGCTCATAACGATGGCCGCCCATCTTGAGGGCAAAGGTGCTGCAGAATTGCAAATGGCAGGGCTCGCTCAAAAAGGCGGCGCAGTATCGATCCACTGCCGGATTGCACCTACGCCAGGGGATATTAAGGCGACCCGTTTGACCACAGGCGAAGCGAACGCCATTATTTGCGGTGATATGGTGGTAGGCGCTTCTCAGAAATCGCTGGCCCTTATGGCGGCAGGTAAGACAAGAGCGCTCGTCAACTCTCATAAAACTATGACAGGTCAATTCACGCAAGATGGAGGATTCCATCTACCTGGTGAGGGACTGTTGGAATGTATTACATCGCGCCTCGGAGCAGATGCTGTTGTACCCCTGAACGCCGTTGCGGCATCTGAGGCGCATTTGGGAAATACCATCTATAGCAATGTCTTGTTGCTTGGGGCGGCATGGCAGGCTGGAATGATCCCGGTCGGTGAGGCCGCTTTGCGAAAAGCCATTGAATTGAACGGTGCAGGTGTGGAGGGAAACTTGCGCGCCTTTGAGATCGGGCGCTGGTTGATCGCATTTCCTACACAGTCAATACCACCAAACGATGTTAAGGTATTAGAGCCCGAAGGCCGTATTGCTGAACTAGCGGATTATCTGGTCGAATATCAGGGATCCAAGCTTAAGGCTCGGTTTATGGATTTAGTGCAACGTGCCAAAGTTGCCGAGCAAGAGCAAAATCTCGATGGCTTCGCGCTGGCAGTTGCTGAAAGCTACTGGAAATTGCTCAGCTATAAAGACGAATACGAAGTTGCACGGCTTCACAGCCGTTTCCTGGATGATGCGCTACAGAAGGAGTTTGCATCAGTTCAGCACATGAAGTTTCACCTCGCACCGCCAATTTTGGCTCGCAAGGACGCTTTTGGTCAGCCGAGAAAGATCGCGTTTAGATCGTGGATCAGACCTGTATTTCGTGGGTTGGCAAAGCTCAAATGGCTGCGCGGGACAGTATTTGATTTGTTTGGCTACACCGCAGAGCGCCAACTGGAACGCCATCTGGCACGCGAGTTTGAGGACGACATTTCGCAAATAATACCGGTTCTGTCTCTTGAGAATGCTGAGTTAGCAACTATTTTTGCCAACTTGCCGCAGACGATCAAAGGGTTTGGTCATGTGAAGTTGGGTAATGCTAAAAAAGCGCAGCAAGAAAGAAAAAGATTGTTGATGGGTCTTGGTCTATCTTCAAACTAGCCGATGCTCGCCGCGCGTAGAGGTCAACTCTTGGTTTTTTTGAAAAAACAGCGTCACTTCAACGGAACCGTGGAAGTATCAAACTAGATACGGTCTTATTGATCTGAGGTGCCCTTTATGTATCAGGCTATTCGGTGATACCTGAATCCACATGATCGCCGAAGTCGTGCCAACGCTTTATTCAACGGTATCTCGCCAGTTCATCGCGGATTGGCTGGCAGCTTTGCGTCCGCTTTGCTCGGACGCTGAGTATCAGTCATTTTTGAAACGCGCTGATTTGATTGAAGATCAAAACCTATCGCAGGCTAGGGTGACGTTGGATCAAATAGTTTGCCTTTACCAACTAGCGGCGGTCGAAACTGGCGATGAAATGATGGGGCTTTGGGCCCGACCGATCAGGCCACGTGCATTGCAACACCTTTTGACATCTTTGCGCGAAGCGACGTCGCTGACCTCTTCGCTCTATCGGTTTTCCACGTTTTGGAACTTGTTGCTGGATGACTATCAGCTCACGTTGACAGAGAAAGATAGTGTCTTGGTGCTGGCTCTCCAACCGCAAGGTGAAGTGCCCGTTCACAGCTTCGGGCATATGCTGATCCTCAAGCTTGCCCACGGCATTTTGTCGTGGCTTGCCGGGCAAGAAACGCCTGTGAAAGAGGTCTGGTTCGCCTTTGCAAGTCCCGCATTTGCGCAAGATTATGCGGTTATCTTTCCTGCCATCGTGACGTTCGACAGGCCAGCAACATCCATCTCGTTTGACCTGAATAAACTAGGTCCGGTTCAAATGCGTAGTACTGCAGAGCTTGATCTGTTTTTGGAAAATGCACCTAGGGATTGGATATTTACACGGTCCCGCGAACACACACAGTCATTGCGCCTGCGTCGCTATCTCAGCCAGACTGGATGGGAAAACGCAAACCTGACAGAGGCAGCGCGGTCAATGCATATGACGCCGCGCACATTGATCCGCAAGCTAGAGGCGGATGGCACATCATTTCAATCAATCAAGGACGCTTTGCGCCGCGACATCGCAATCCGACACCTAGCAATGGCTCAGAAAAGCGTTGAGGCGATTGCACATGAGGTAGGGTTCTCGTCGGCTGCAAATTTCCATCGCGCCTTTCAAAGATGGACGGGCAACACGCCAAGTTCCTATCGGCGCAGTAGAACAATCAATCGCTAATTTGTCACTTTTGGACAATGATCTGTCATCTCTTGAGATAGAACTGCGCTGCTTCTTGCGGCACTCTGGCCTCAATAAGCCATTTTAGCATGAGATAGACTGCAAATCATCTCCGTCAGCCGCATCTTCGGCTTTGGCGAGTTACGACAGTGCAGCCTATCGGAGGGAATATCCTATGTCAGAGAAAATTGCCGCCATCCTTGAAGCTGCACGCGCGCATGCGCAAGACGTCATTTCACCAAATATCGACGCATGGAACGCTGCAAAAAAGTGGCCGCGTGATGCATCTGACAAAGCGGGTGCGGCTGGTTTGACGGGGCTCTACGCGCCAGAGGAATTTGGTGGCCAAGGCTTACCATTGTCTGAGGGCATTCAGGTCTATGAACAACTGGGCCTTGGCGACGGCGCCTATGCGTTTGCACTATCCATGCACAACATTTGCACTTTTGCCGGCTGTGGATATGGTACCGACGCGTTTAAGGGCAAATGGTCAAGCGACCTTACCTCGGGCCGCAAGTTGGCTAACTTCGCTTTGACCGAACCACAATCAGGCTCTGACGCAACGAACATGTACACCCGCGCCACCATTAATGGTGACGGCACATGGACGATCAGTGGCTCAAAGGCTTGGGTTAGCTTGGCGACGGAGGCCGATATCTACTTCACGGTCGTCAAGACCAGCGATGCGCCGGGCCATAAAGACATGGCAATGATAGCTATTCCTGCTGACGCAGAAGGCATCAGTTTTGGCCCGATGTATGACACCCCGTCCTATAACTTCCTGCCGATGTCAGAGATGTACCTCGATAAAGTTGTTGTCAGTGAGGACAATATCATCCTGCCCATCGGTCAGGGATTGCAGGGGTCCCTTATGGCTATCGACATTGCTCGGGTGTCTATCGCGTCGGGCTGCTGCGGCTTGATGCAAGCCGCCCTTGATACGGCGTTGTCATATTCTAAAAATCGCAAGATGTTTGGCGGAAAGAACCTCCATCTGGACGGAATTCAGTGGATGTTGGGTGAAGTGGCGACCGACCTAGAAGTCTCCAAACTGCTGTACCGCAAAGCCGCCGAGGCTCTTGGCACGCCTGAGGGTCCCTTGATGGCTGCGCATGCCAAACGGTTTGTGCCGGATGCTGCTGTGAAGGCAGCCAATACATGCACGCAGGTATTGGGTGGAATGGGCCTGTTGCAGCCATATGGGCTAGACCGGTTGTCCCGCCTCGCGCAAATGCTGCGGATCGTTGACGGCACCACAGAAATCAGCCGCGTTGTCATCGGGCGCGAGTTGCAGAAGCGTGCAGCAAGCTTGCCCGATTTACCTGTGCCTAAGGGGTTCGGTGAGGCAGACACAAACACGGTTTCGGTAGCTGCACAGTAATTGGTCTTTATGGGTAGACCTGCCGTAATGAAAGCAAAGCGGTTCCTTTGAAGCGGCCACTTGAAAAACAATTCCTGTTGTTGCCATTAAAATGATGACCGACGACGACGTCTGCAACTTGCCCCTTAGCCATAAAATCTATCCTGTAGTTTACTTGAATGGCTGGTTTTCTGGCTACTGCGCGGCGAGAAAGATTCCTGCGCATTTCTGCCATTCGTTCCGATCGCAGCATGCGTTGAAATAGACACCACGGCGTCGTCTGACAATTTTGATCAGTTTTTCAATAGGTTCGTTGATTCTTCGTTTCCGCTAGTCATCGGATAGTCCCTCGCAGATCAAGCGATCCGGTAGACGGTCCCTCTATTCTCAACTTTTGCCGAGGTAACTGGCAGGCCCAGTTTTTTCTTCAGACCTCCAGAGATCAAGCCTCGAATACTATGCGGTAACCACCCCGTCATCGCGACGATCTCGGCGATCGAGGCCCCCTCCGGCCGCTGCAGCAGATTGATGATCTGCGCCTGTTTGGTGCCCGTTCGCAGGGACGGTGTCTTCGGTATGACTGCTGCGGCTGCATGCTCGCGAACCGCAGCCATGGTTTTGACAACGACCGGTTCGGTCCCGACCGCCAGCAGCCCTGCGTCGGTGACGACCAGCGTGGTGCCGTGACCATCACCGGTTTCGCGCCAGAGCGGTTCGCCTTTGCGGGTGTTGGCATCGACCTCTTCAAGCCAGCCGCAGTCGATCATCATGGTCACGACCTTCTTGGCGGCGGCACCATGCAGCCCTTCGGGCAGCGGCATGGCGATGTTGTCTGCGCGCTGGGCGCCCGTGGTCAGGATCAGGCTTTGGGTTTTCGTTAGATTGGACATCATGGCCTCCGGTCAAACGGGCAGCGCAGGATGCGTGCCCTTCTACCGGCATTGGCCCACGCGAGCGCGGGCGGTCTTATGCATGAGCCGTGCAGGCCTCAGTCTGCGTCTTCCATCGCAGCCGTGACGGCAAAGTGCTGCACCCACCCCGTCAGGTAGGGAAGGCCTGCCGGGATGCCTTCTTCACGCGCGGTGCTGCGGCTGATGCGCCAGCCCTGCCAGCGGCAGATTGCTGATCTGATGGCCGCCTCGCTGTCGATGTTGCAGCCCGTCATGTTGCCCACCACATCGTCGGCAAAGTGGCGACCCATTCGACTGTCAAGAAAGTCGCGGATGCCGATCATCTCGTCTTCGCTGTCGGCGCCGATGGCTGTGGCGATAAGGGTGGAAGCCAGCGTCCAGACCTCTGCGCTACGCCGCTCGCGCTGCGGGCAGTTTGTCAGGGTTTGGAAAAAGCCGTAGTCTTCGTTGCGGCTGGGCAGAATGGCGTGTGTGGTCATGGGCAGGTCCTCCTTCAAATCAGCTGCAGCTCAGCCAGCACGGTGCTGGCGGCGGCCAGCTGGCTGGTCGGCAGTTCGATCTTGATGTGCGAGAAGATGTCCGAGGCTTCGGCCTTGATGCCGTCCTCCCGCAGCGTAGTCTCGATGGCTTCGGCGACGGCGTTGGGGCGACTGCGGTCGAAGTGGTCGGGCAGCATTGCATAGTCGATGCGGATGGTTGTGGTTGCCATTGTCATGGTGTGCTCCTCAATCCTGCTGTTCGATCAGGGCGAGAATGGCGATCGCCATCCCGCCGAGATACTCGCTGCGACGAAACACGATATCGTCGATCTCGCCGGCGCAGGTGATCGTGGGGTCAACCGCCAGGCTATCTGCCATATGTGGGAGCAGGCGTTGGGCTTGGGCGTTGTAACGTTCTGCGAGGGTCATTGATTTGTCTCCGTTCAGGCGTGTTTGCTTGCACTGAGAATCGCTCTGACGGGCAGTATAATCAACTCAAATAGATCGGCTTTCCCGTTTATTTACAATATGTTGAGGACATGCAAAGCGCCATGGAAGGTCTATCCGAACGCGCCTATGCAGAACGGTCAGGTCTGTCGCGCGGAGCCGTGCAGAAGGCCCGCAAGAATGGTCGCCTGGTGCTGTTTGCCGATGGGTCGATTGATGCGGTGGCGTCTGATGCACGCCGCGGCGCCATGACGGATCCAGATCAACAGATGCGGTCGCGTGGTGGTGTTGGAGGCGTTGGCGCTGGTGGTGATGGCGGTACGATCGGTAGCAGCACCGCCTCTGGCCCCGGCGACAGCACCTCCTATCTGAAGGCCCGCACCGCACTGACGGTGTATCAGGCGCAGGAACGCTTGCTGTCGATCCAGCGCAAGAAAATGAGCCACAAAATCCTCAACGGCTGAACCCACTATCACCGGCATGAGGACCTCTGCGGCAAAAACCGGTTCGTACCAAAATTGGCCCCTCCCATTTCCAGCCACGACAGATCTATGCCATGTTGTTCAGCGTCGCATGGCTGTGTTTTGTGGCAGCCCTGTGTTTCTACTCTCTCACCAAATACCCAACCGACGCTGCCGCACCGCATAGAGTATCTCTTATTCTCTGAATGCGGTCTCCTTGACCCGCACCACTGGCGCGATCAGGTAGTCGAGAACGGTACGCTTGCCTGACAGGATATCGACCTGTGCCACCATGCCAGGGAGGATTTCGACCGCATCGCCCGCAGCGTCGGTCAGCCTTGTCAGGGTTGCGATCTCGACGATGAATGCCTGTTCGTCGCGGTCGGGGCGGGTGACCGCATCCGCGCCCACGCGTAAGATTCGCCCGTCGATCCCGCCATAGCGCGACGGATCATAAGCGGTGATGTTGATCCGCACATCTTGACCCGCGCGCACGAATGCGACATCGGCCGGTGTCAGATAGGCCTCGACCAGCAGGTCATCATCGATCGGCACAATCTCGACGAGGGGTTCCCCCGCCCTTGCAAGGCTGCCGCGTGTCGTTGCCAGCACCCGATTGACGATCCCGCGCGTGGGCGCAACCAGCACGGCTCGGGTCAGCCGCTTTTCGACTGAAGGCAAGACTGCCTCAAGCTCTGCCAGTTCCGCTTCTGCCGTCACACGTGCCTCCACAGCCGCGGCGATGAAGGCCGACAGGGTCGAAGTAATCCGGTTATCCAACTCGGCCAAGGCCAGCTCTGCCCGCAAGACCGCCGATTTCGCCTCGGACAGGCGCCCGAAGGCGTCGGTCCTGCGCCCTTGCAGCCCGATCAGGCGGGTGCGCGGCTCGACATTGGCCGCGACCAGCGGCGCGATAAGGCTGACCTCTTCTTCGACCAGCCCGAGCGCCGTCTCGGCGGTGGCGACCCGTATTTCGGCCTCGCGCACCTCTTGGCGGCGCTGGTCGATCTGCAACTGCAAGACGCCGATCTCTTGGCCAAGCGCGGTTTTCCGCGCCAGATACAGCGCTATTTCCGCTGCGAACCGTACAGGGGGAAGGTGGTCGATGGCCGGTGTCAGGACAAAATCCTCCTGCGCAATCTCAGCCGACAGCCGCGCAATCCGAAGCTGCAGCGCCTGCGCACGCATCTGCAGCCGCGCCAGCTCCCCAGCGACCTGCGTGGCGTCAAGCGTGACAAGCGGATCGCCCGCCATAACAAGATCACCGTCGCTGACGTGAATATCGGTGATCACGCCCGGTTCACCAGGTTGCACGATCTGCACCTCACCCGATGGCACGACACGACCGTCGGTGCGGGTGACAGTGTCGATCTCGGTCTGCGCAGCCCAGAACGCGGCAATCCCCAGAAAGGCGATGATCGCCAGCAAAAGCAGCGAGGCGCGGATCGGGTTGCGGCCCTTCACCTCTTGCGCGAATGTCTGTGCGTCCTTGATATAGGGGTCCATCAGGTCGCCTTTTGCCATTGCGTGCCCAAGACGTCGTCGCGCGGCCCGTCGGCGGTGATCCTGCCCTCCTGCACGACGATTACGCGGTCCACCAACCGCAACAGGCTAGGCCGATGCGTCACCACCAAAAGGGTGCGCCCCGCGACAACAGGGGTCAACCGCGAGATCAGGCCGGTCTCGGTCATCGTATCCATGGCCGATGTCGGCTCGTCCAGAAGCAGCACGGGAGGTTCGTTCAACAGCGCGCGGGCCAATGCGACCGCCTGACGTTGCCCACCCGAAAGACCCTCGCCACGCTCGCCCACGACAAAATCATATCCCTGAGGCAGATGCGCGACGAAACTGTCGACACCGGCAATCTGCGCAGCGCGCAGGATCTCGGCATCGCTGGCACGCGGGGCACCGATGGCGATATTCTCGCGCAGACTGCCCGAGAACAGCCAGCTATCCTGCAAGACCGACCCGACATTGCGCCGTAGATCGCCCGGATCGATCTGGCGGATATCCACCCCGTCAAGGAGCACGGCACCGGACTGCGGGCGGTATAACCCGATGGCCAGCCGCGCAAGCGTGCTCTTGCCCGACCCGATCGGACCAAGGATGGCCACACGCTCGCCCGCCGCGATATCAAGCGACACATCCTGTAGCGATGTCCTGTCGCTGTTGGGATAGCCGAAGCTGACATTGCGGAAGCTGACCTGCCCCTGCAACCGGTCACGGCTGAGGTAGTGGCGACCGGTCTCGCGCTCGCTATCGGCCCGCATCAGCGTGTCGATAGCGCGATAGGCTGTGCGCGCCTGGCTGATTCGCATCAGCGTTTGCGCCACTTGCGCCAGCGGCGTCAGCGCCCGCCCCGTCAGGATGACACAGGCAATCAGCGCACCCATCGAGATCACCCCCTCGGTGATCAACAAAACACCATAGAATACGATCACGATCTGCGCTGTCTGCTGCACAAAAGCCGTCGCATTCAGGGCAAACTGGCTGACAGCGCGCGATTTCACCCCATGGCTTGCCTGCGTCGTCAGCGCCTTTTCCCAGCGTGCCTTCATACGTGTCTCGGCATGGGCGGCCTTGATGGTTTCCAGACCGGAAATCGCCTCGAACAGCACGCTTTGCTTGGATTGCCCGTCCTTGAAACTGCTTTCTGCCAGCCGCGTCAAGATCGGCTGCGCGGCAAGCGCCACCACTAGCACAATCGGCACCGCCAGCATCGGGACAATGGCCAATGGCCCACCGATCAGGGAAATCACGCCAACGAACAGCAAGATAAAGGGCAGATCGACAATCGCCACAAGCGAGGCCGAAGCGAAGAAATCGCGCAGCGTATCGAATTCGCGCAAACTCGACGCGATAGACCCTGTCGAGCCCACCCGCGCCGCAAGCTGCAGTGACATCAGCCGCTCGAAGATGGCCCTCCCCATC
The DNA here is from genome assembly GCF_052119585.1 of Pseudogemmobacter sp. W21_MBD1_M6. NCBI lineage: Bacteria > Pseudomonadati > Pseudomonadota > Alphaproteobacteria > Rhodobacterales > Paracoccaceae > Pseudogemmobacter > Pseudogemmobacter sp. W21_MBD1_M6. Next base: position 21,832 of record NZ_JBGQOJ010000031.1, read on the forward strand.
ACCAGATCGGCCCGCTGCCCCGCACGGTCGATAAAACCCGCCCGCAGCGTGCGGATCAGAAAATCGAACAGCAGCGCGATCCCGACCCCAATCGTCAGCGCAATCAGGCTTTCGATGGCCTGATTGGGCAAAATCCGGTCATAGACCACCATCACGAACAGCGATGTGGTCAGCCCCAGAATATTCGCCACCGCAGCGGCGATGATCACCTGAACATAGCTCCACCGGTTCTGGGCAAGTGCACCGCGAAACCAATGGCTGGTCGTCGTGATGCCATCCTCGCCCAGTGCACGGGGCCGCAACAGGATTCCCTGACCTGTCAGAATTTGCGCCAGTCGCGCGGCGTCGATGACCGTCGCTTCCGCGCCAAGGCGCGGGTCGTAGACCTGCCAGCCGCCCTTGTCGCGCCCCTCGACCACTACGGCCCCTGTCTGCGTCAGCAACACTGCTGGCAGCAGGGTCGCATCCAGATCATCCGGTTTGACGTCACCGAACCCGATCTCATAGCCCGCGGCCTGCGCCGCGCGGATCGGCGACTTCAGCCACCCGCCCTCTTCGTCGGGGCGCAGGGCGTCTTCCATCAAGGCGCTGGAAATCGGCCTGCCGTGGACCAATGCCGCATGCGACAGGCATTTCGCGACTGCCCGCTGCGCCGCCGTGGCTGTGCGCGCTGTGGCGGCTGGCGCAGGTTGATCCGCATCTGGTATCAGACTTGCCGTGGCCTGAGAAAGCGGGCTTGCAGCCTTCATGCCGGACACCCTTCTGCACAGATGCCGAAAACCTCCAGCAATTCGCCCGTCAGATAGAGCACCACATACCCCGCGATCCGCGCATCGGACGCCAGTTCTTGCGCCCGCGCTGCGGTCCTTTCAACATCGCTCCCCAGTTCCAGCAGGTCGAGGATATCCACTCGCCCGCCCGCAAACTGCGCCTCGGCATCGGCAAGCGCTGCAGCGGATGTTTCGGCCGCATTGCGTGCAGCCCCCAGTTCGGCGGCCAATGTCGCGGACCGGTCCTGTGCATCCGCCAGAGCACGGGTCAGGTCGCGGGCCATCAGTTCACGATCCGCAACCGCCTGCGCGACCTGCGCCTCAGCCGAGGCAAGGGCCGCGCTGCGCTGCCCGTCCGAGCCAAAGTCATAGCCAAGGCGCAGCCCTGCCCCGACCGAGGCATCGCTGTTTTGCGGGGCCCGCGCAGTCACATCCAGAAAGACGCTCGGCATCCGCGACGCCATCACGGCGTCACGCGCGCGCCGTGCGGCGCGTTCCTGCGCCTCGAGGGCGATCAGGGCCGGATTGCGGTCGATCCCCGCGACGGGTGGAGGTGCAAGTGGCAGAGGCGCGGGGTCAAGGGGCACATCGAACAACTCTATAATGCGGGTCTCTGCGGCACGCACCCGCCCTTGCGCCGAGGCAAGCAGAGCCGCTGCCTCGGCGCGGCGTGATGCGACACGCAGCATATCGGCATTGCGCCCGACGCCCGCACGCAGGCGCAATGCGATCTGATCGGCAAATCTTTGGTTCCGCGCGTCTGCCTCTGCCGCAATCGTCAACAAACCCTGCGCCAGATACAACTCTTCCCACGCACGGATCGCCGCCAGCGCCCGTCGGGCCAGTTGCGAACGGGTTTCTGCCTGCGCTTGCGCGACGCGGACCCGCGCCGCAGCAGCCTCTTTCTCGGACACGCCCCCGTCGAAAATCTGCTGGCTCAGGCGCAAGATCGGCACAAGGCTTGGGTCACTTGCCGTGCTGACGCCTGCGTCGATCCCCGCGCTGATACTGGGGCGCCATGCGCCCTCGGCTTCGGTCACCGCAGCGACCGAGACCGCTTCTCTCGCACGCGCGGCGGCCAAAGACGGACCCTCGGTAATGGCCCTCTGCAACGCGACCCCAAGCGGGGTTTGCGCATGGACCGGCGCGGCACCTGCGGTCAGATCAGTTTCTGCCACCACGACAACCGCGACCGCCGGAATCTCTTCTGCCGGCGCATCCACCAGCGGCGCCGAACACGCGGCCAAAAACAGCGGGACACACAGATGAACCAACCCCAATTTCACAAGAACCCCCCGCGCAAAGCCTGCAGAAACGCATCCTCTGGCGGTGTCTCCGCAGCAGCAGGCAGCGGTGATGCGCGATGCAGGTCAAGATGCCCCCGCGAGACCTGCATCACATGGGCCAGACCGACCGCACCCGCCCGATGCAGCTTACCCACAACAGCTTCTGACAGCGCGGCAAGCGCCGCTGCATCCACGATCCGCCATTCGGCACTGTCTTGCCACGGCACCAGACATCCGGCCTGTTGCAGTGCGGTCGCCGCCTTTCGTGCCGCGATCCGGCTTTCCCGCCACGCCCGCAGCCGGATCAGGCGGTGTTCTGTCACTGGCGCAAGCGTCCCGTCGTCCAAAAACATGGGCTGGGCACCAACCCCCTGATCAGCGACCGGCACAAGCTGGCCCGCATCCACTAGCACTAGGTCGCCGAGCGGCGAAGGGGCGATCTGAAACGGACCATGTCGCAAGGCCCAAGGGATCACCGCCGTCGACCACCGGCCTCCCTGACCGAAGAACGCAGGCAAGGCCTGCTCAAGGGCGCGCACGGGGATTGCAGGCTCGGCCAGATCGCCACTGGCCCGCACCATCAGCGGCACTTGCAGCGCAAGTGCCGCGATCTCGTCAAGGGCGACGGGAACATGCCCCTGCCCGCGCTGAAAGACAGGCACAGTCGAAGGGTGCCAGCACAAGGCACCGTGATCGGCAAAAGAAAGGGGTTTGACCTGTGACATGGGGCGCTTTGATCGGGGCCGGTCGTTCAAAGCGACCGGCCCCTGATGACATCAGACCAGCGGCAACTGCAGCGCGATATTGGTGAACCCGTCATCGGTGAAGGATGCCAGATCATCCGACGTGACTCCCGTCAGCCTGCCAAAGCTGTCCGATTGATAGTCCGTCCCATCGAACGTTAACGTCCAAAGCGCCGCCTCATCCTCATTCGCCGTCACAACGATGATCGATTCATCCTGCGCCAGCCCAAGGTTTGCAGCATCGGCCCTTGCGATGACGGCAAGGTCATCATCCTCGGTCACGCCTTCGAAGATGACGATCCCCGTGTCGCTGCCCAAGGTCACAGGGCTCTCACCGACAGTGGCGATCCCGTCACCACGGAAATTCCCGAAATCCGCCTCGATGACCAGCAAGTCCTGTTTCGACGCATCGTCATTGGATGAATCGAACCCGCTCACGATATCGAAACCGCCGCGCCCCTGACTGTTTTCAAGGACGACGGTCTTACGCCCAAAGTCCTCTACGCCGCCGACCCGCTCGAACCCGTCAAAGACAGGGTCGACACCTTCGACAAAGCCGACCCCAAGCCCGTAGAACGTCGACCCATCCGTCCCGCCGACATCAACACTGGCAAGGTCAAGCGTCTCGGGTGGTGTTGCAAGTGCGCGCAACCCTTGCAGATCGATATCCAGCGTGATCCGCGTTGTCTCGATCCCTGTTGAATATGCCGATAGCGCCCCTGCGGGATCTGCCGCCGTATAGGTGCCACCCGTCAAGGTGCCCAGATCGGGTGCCACACTCCCTGCGACGAAAAGATCGAACTGTACCAAAATCGGCTCGGTGCCAACATCAGGCACGCCATCGAAGAACGACAACAATGCCTGTGTTGAAATGGCCAACGTCGCCACCCCGCCGGTCACATTGAGCTGCACAATACCCGCATCCGCCGTCTGGTTGCCGACGATGATCACATCGTCATCCGTGCCGATATTCTGGTCGCCTCCGTCAAGAACCTCCCGGAATTCCGTCGCGACCATCAGATCGCGATTGTTATCGATCCCGAGCGTGCCTCCAGTGAATTTCTCAGTTGCGAAATCGTATGTCTGGGTGCGGGTAAAGCCGTCCCCCTCATCAGCTGCCGAAAGCGTCAGGCTGACATAATTGCCGTCGATATCCGTCTCGATCAGGTCAAAAACCGCCGCGCGGTCATAATCACCGAAAGGGGCGACATCCGTTGTTGCGATCTCGCGCGTCGTCACCTCGCCATTGGCCGTATCGATCGTCCCGATCACCGCCGCCGTCACCGAGTTGCCCTCGGCGATCGTATCCCGCACCGCGATGAACACGGGATTACCAGGCGCATCGGCCAGGAAATCGAGGTCGTAAAACTCGCCCTCCGGCAAGACGCCGCCGAAATCGGCCAAGGTTATCGGCGTGCTGGTCACGCCGGCAGCGCCGGTGTTGATATTCACCTCCGTGCCCGACCCGTCCGGAATAGCCGCCGCGACCGAGGCTGCCGGAATATTATAAACGGTAAACAACGGATCGCCCTGTGACAGGTTCCCGTTGCCGTCATCAACAACGTTAAGCTGGGTGAGGACAAGACCGTCGGCACGGACATCGATCTTTGTGGTCCGCGCGGTGACATCAGCTCCCGCCCCGCCATCAAAGGCAAAAGACCGGATCGGGGCCGACGTCTCGCCGTCATAGACCAGTATCGCGGTATATTGCTCGGAATCGGTATCGGCGGTGTCGATGATCTCGGCGATGACCACAGTCTGCCCATTGGTCATCTCCTGACCCTCAAGGATCGTGCGCGTCGTCGCGCCTTCCGCCCCGAAGACACCAATGTCGGTGAAAGGTTCGATCACCGCCCCTCCGGCAAGGAATTGCCCGCTTGCCGGATCACCAAGGCCGCTGTTCACGATCACCTGAAAGCCAAAGCTGGCACCACCACCCGAGACAGTCACAACAGCCGCCTGCGTCATCGGATCAAGCCCTTCGAAAACGGTGTCTGCAACCGCGAATTCGAAATTCCCCGACGCATCCGTTTGCGCCGTGAACGGACCGGCCAAATCCGCGCCGGAACCATCCTTGATCGTCAGCGTCATCTGCGTGTTTTCGGGCACTCCGGTGATCGTGCCAGGCAGGAATTCATTTAGGCCATTATCGCCGATCAGGGTCAGTTCTTCGTTATCATAGACAACAAGAGTATCTACGGTATAGGCCTCTGAAGTAGTATCATCAAAAACCGTGATCACTGCTGTGCCGTCCGGCACAACATCCACCACCCGCTCTGCCGTGGCCGAGGGAGAGGTATTGCCAGCCGCATCCATCGAGGTCGCGGTGATCGTATAGACCGCGTCGGTGGCATCCGTCAGATCAAGCGGGTCCGTCGTCCACTGGCTATTGGCATCGACAGCAACTTCGACCGGATTGGCAAAAAGCGTGGATTCAAGAACGACCGTGGTGTTCGGCTCGCCCGAGCCGCTGATCACAACCGACGTGATGCCTGCGGCGTCAATGGTCCCGTCCAGCGCATCAAAGATTGGCTGTGGCGGGATATCCAGATCGACATTCACCTGCACCGTCGCCGATGCGGGCGAGGCATTGCCCGCCGCATCCGTCGCCACCGCAAAGATCGTGTTCTGCGAGAACTCCGTCCCCGGCGTGACCGCGATAGCGTAGCTCCACATCGTGCCGCTCACATCGGCCTGCCCGACCGTTCCATCGACACTCACCGCAACGCTCGTCCCCGCCTCGGTCGTGCCGGTGATCGTATAGGCGTCATTCGTCACCTCCGCGAGGCCGACAAAGTTGTCCCCCGCGACCACATCAATCGTCGGCGCGGCAGGGGCACAGGCATCCACCACGCGATCCGCCGTTGCAGTGGGCGAGGTATTGCCTGCAGCGTCCGTCGATGTCGCCGTGATGGTGTAGCTGTCATCTCCGGCAGCGCTCAGGTCCAGCGCAGCCGTTGTCCAGACGCCTTCATCATCTACCAACACCTCGATCGGGGCGGCGAAAAGCGTCGATTCCAGCCGCACCGTCGTGTTCGGCTCGGCAGTGCCGCTGATCTCGACCGCCGCAATGCCCGCAGCATCAATAGTCGCATCCGCAATATCGAATGCAGGCGCTGGCGGAATATCCAGATCGACATTCACCTGCACCGTGGGTGAGGCGGAAGAGGCATTGCCTGCCGCATCCGTCGCCACCGCAATGATCGTGTTCTGCGAAAACTCCGTTCCTGGCGTGACCGCGATATCAAAGCTCCACATCGTGCCGCTCACATCCGCCTGCCCGACGGTGCCATCGACATTCACTTCAACGCTCGTCCCGGCCTCGGTCGTGCCGGTGATCGTGTAGGTGTCATTCGTCACATCCGCGAGGCCGACAAAGTTGTCCCCCGCGACCACATCAATCGTAGGCGCGGCAGGGGCAGATGCATCCACCACCCGATCCGCCGTTGCAGTGGGCGAGGTATTGCCTGCAGCGTCCGTCGATGTCGCCGTGATGGTGTAGCTGTCATCTCCGGCAGCGCTCAGGTCCAGCGCAGCCGTTGTCCAGACGCCTTCATCATCTACCGATACCTCGATCGGGGCAGCGAAAAGCGTCGATTCCAGCTGTACCGTCGTATCCGGCTCGGCAGTGCCGCTGATCACGACCGACGCAATGCCCGCAGCATCAATGGTTGCATCCGCAATATCGAAGGCCGGCGCAGCAGGTGCAGATGCATCCACCACCCGATCCGCCGTTGCGGCGGGTGAGGTATTGCCTGCCGCGTCCGTCGATGTCGCCGTAATGGTGTAGCTGTCATCTCCGGCAGCGCTCAGGTCCAGCGCACCCGTCGTCCAGACGCCTTCACCATCCACCGATACCTCGATCGGGGCAGCGAAAAGCGTCGATTCCAGCCGTACCGTCGTATCCGGCTCGGCAGTGCCGCTGATCTCAACCGCCGCAATGCCCGCAGCGTCAATAGTCGCATCCGCAATATCGAAGGCAGGCGCGACGGGTGGCAGCGCGTCGATCTGGTAGCTGGGCGCGCCAAGTGCTGCAGAGGATGTCACCCCATCGGCAGTCGCCGTTGCGACGACCGTGACTGTTCCCTCGGCCTCGCCTGCGGCAAGATAGCTGGCACCGCTGAAATCGACACTCCATGCGCCGGTTTCATCCACGGCGGTCGCACGGGTCGCTTCGCCGAGTTCGACCACAACGGTCGATCCGGCACGCCCCGTGCCGCTGATCGTGATGGCGGTGCCTTCGGCGACAGGGTCAGACAGGGAGGTAGAGCCGGTGATCACCGGACGCAGACCGACGGTGGTGGCGATCGTTTCGGTCACTACTGTCGTCGCAAGCGCCGAAGTCTCCGATGTATCCCCGACCGAGGTTGTGACCGCCTCTGTTAGATCCCCCTGCACCGCGGTCTGGACCTGTTCCAGCGTGGCCAGATCCTCCGCCGTATCAATCTCGGTCGCCACATCAGCGATCACATTGGCAAGATCCGTGGGGTTTACTTGAATGCCGTCGCCCGCCGCCGTCAGCGCAGCCTCGATCGCCGTGGCCGAGGTGAAGGGATCTTCGCCACCGTCGGTCAGGTCTGCGGTCAGTGCCGACAGCACGCTATCCACTGCCGCCTGATCGCCCGGGGCCGCGGCGGTGACAAGGTTGATCACCGCAGCCACCTTGGCGGCAGCCTGCAATTGCGTTGTGTCACCGCTTTCAGCAAGCGCGGCAGGGTCAACCGTCAGCAGCTCGGCGGCATCCCCCTCCAGACCCAGCGAGGATGCGACACTTGCCGTGGCATCCGCCACCGAGATCGGCGTGTCGGTACCCGCCGTATCCGCGACCAGCTTTTGCACCAGCGTTGTCAGCGGGGTGATATTCGTCGATCCGGCAGGGGCGGTCAGCGTGCCGGTGAAAGTTTCGCCTGTCGAAATATCGATGCCGCCGATGGTCACAAGCGGCACATCGTCGGGGAAAATCGCTGTGTTGAAGCTGCCGTCGCTGCCGGTGACGGTCTGGATTTCGCCTGCGTCCAGCACACGGTTGCCGTTGGCATCACCGTAAACCGTGGCACCTGACAGATACCCGTCGACCGCAAAGCCCAGTTCCACCGGGTCAGGGGTCGTGCCCCCGCCACCGCCATCACCGCCGCCACCACCGGCGGCCGCAGCCAGCAGCGCCAGCCCACCGGCGCCCGCACCCAGTGCCGCAAAACTGTCCCCGCCATCGGTGGGAGAGATTTCGGCGGCAGCGACCATCACCGCCTCGGCAGCGGGGCCAGACAGCAGGATCGCCCCGTCATCGCCCACCGAGATATTGTCGCGCCCAATCCGAAGCTGCCGCCCGTCGGCCAGGGTGATGATGACCGAGCCGTCATCCTGCAAGGCGACATCGACCACACCGGCGATACTCTCTGCCGCAACCGGCCCCTCCTGCGCCGCCGCCATGCCGGCCATCGGCACGATCAGCGAGATCACCCCCAGACCCTGCGCAATCCTGCGGCTGTTCTTGCGCGCCCAGGCTTTCAGGAATTTCCGCCGCGCGTCTGGCCTTTGCGGAATCCGCACCGCCTCCGCATCTGACAGCGCATCCGGCTGCAGATCATGCGACAAAAACACACCCGGCAGGGCGCAACCGCGATCAAGGGCAGGGTTGATACGGATGGTCTTGCGGGGGGTCGGGGCCTGATAGGTCAAATGTCTCTCCAGTTCAGAGTGGGGGGCAATCGGAATGTGGGGCAGAGTTCAGGGCAGTGGCGCGCGACGGACAGGCCTGCCGGATGACAGCTGTCGGTCCCGCAACGCCCAAAGGGACCGCCAGCAATCGCAATTGGGGTTTCAGTCGCAACAAACCATCATCCATTTCCCTAAACAGCGCAGGTCGTCAGCCGAGACCCTTACACAAGGGCAAGGTTTCGCGATTTCTAAGGTTTCTTCACCCCCCTTTAGGGGGGTTGTGCCAGAAAAATCTCGTGTAATATTTGAAACTTAGAATGAAATGAAGATGACGAACACCCAAAGCCCTTCAGGAGCCCCATGAACAAGCATATGAAGCGGCTCCCGCGTCTGGCACGAACGTTGCGCACGGCCCTGCCCTCATGGGCAGATGACACGATCGAGGAAAACCTCACAAAGGCCTCTGCCGATACGGCGGAAGAGCGGTTCTTTTACCGCACCTTCGGGCACAGTCACCTGTCGGTCGGACTTTATGATCAGGCCAACGGATTGGTCACATCCGATCCGATGGGGCATCCGTTCCCACCTCGGCTTGTCCGTCCCGAAGGGCAAAAGTCGGGCAGCGGTTTTATTCTTGCGGATGATGGCTTGTACTTTACGTTTGACGGCCTTGACCGCTGGCCGGATGTGCCGTCATCCGCGGCATTCGTTGCGGCCCATATCTCGCCCGCACAACTGGTCTCGATCGCCGTGGGCACCGCGCCGCACGGCAAGCTGACGCCAAGCGAATTCCAGCTTGTCGGACTTTTGCTGGAAGGGCTTGACCTGAAAACCGCCGCCGCCCGCGTCGGTGCCACCTATGACACCAAACGCAAGCAGATCCAAAAAGTATTGGAAAAGCTGGCACTGAATTCCCAGACAGCACTTGTGCGCACATTGGCCCTGGATCTAACGGTCTGGCTTGTGAACGAACTTCTCGCCCAGCCGGCCCATGATGCCGAAACGCTCCTGGCCAAAAAGCACTATGGCAAGACCATCACAATCAACCGGATCAGCGTCGCGGATAGCCCCGAGATCCCGATCTGGGATTTCGGGGCCAGATCAGGGCGTCCGGTGCTTTATTTTCATAGCATGCTTGCGCCTGTCATTCTTACCCGTGACCTACACAGCAAACTCATGGCGCAGAACCTGCGGCTTTTGATGATGCCTCGCCATTTCGTCGGCCTCGAAAGCGCGATGAGCCCCGATATCCGTCAGGCCCGCACGATATCCTCGCTCGCCCGCGCGCTTGATTACCTGTCCGAGGATAAACTGCTTTGTATCGGTGACAGCGCCGGCTGTGGCTGGGCCGCCCGTTTTGTGGCGGCAAATCCCGACAGGGTGTCCGGTCTGGTTCTTGCATCAACACCGCAGGCCTTGCCGGTGACCGACCAGCGGACCCTCTTCGCCGAGGTTTCGGCACGGATCAAACAGGATCACTTCGTCGTCAGCGGCATGACACGGCTTTACAACACTATCGCCCGCGCCCCCGGCCTGGCCCAGCGCGCCCTGTCCTACATGTATCGCCAGTCCCCCGCCGATCTGGCAACGCTCGACGCGGCATTCATCGACGGCCAGCTGGCCGATTGGCTGCGGCTGATCGCCAATCAGGCAATCCATACCTCGATGGACGAGGTGATGAACCTGCAACGCAACTGGACGCATGACCTGCGTTCGATCCCCGTCCCGTTGCTTTTCCTGCATGGCAACCAAGACCCGATCTGTCCAGCATCCTCGGCACAGGACATGGCCGACATGATGCCGAATGCCGCGATCCACCGCTTCAATGATGCGGGCCATTTCCTGCTGGGACAAAAGTTTGACGAGATTTGCCGGATGCTATCTGACGACCGACGTTTGCCGTGAAACAACCTCGGCTCTGACTGAAGGGTCGTCTTTCGTTGCGGCAGCGTGGGGTCGTTTGCCCCCCACTGGAATTCCCGAACACAACCTCAAGCAGCGATCGATGACAGAAGATGCATTTCCCGGCTGGCGCGGCACAAACATCGTCGGAGTGCACAAGGGCGGAAAGGTCATGATCGTGGGCGACGGGTAGATCAGCCTTGGCAAAACCGCAATCAAGAGCAACGCCCGCAAAGTCTGCGGGCTTTCTCCCGTTGCTCAAGATGTGATCTGCGGATTTGGGGCATCCACAGCGAATGCCTTCACCCTGCTGGAACGGCTGGACAGCAAACTCGAAGCCTCGCCAGGGCAATTCGCTCGCGCCAACGTGAATCTGGCCAAGGACTGGTGCACCGAAAATACCTGCAAAAACTGGAGGCAATTCTGATCGTCAGCGACGGCAATGACCTTTTCGTGATCACCGGCGCGGGCGACGTCCTGACGCCCAAACATGACATTGCCGTCAGGGGATCGGGCGGCAACTCTGCGTTGGCAGGTGGCGGTGTGATGATGACCAACGGCAACCTGTCGGTGGAAAGAATCGACGGATGATGGAAGGCGACGATATCCGCGCCGCTGTCGCCAGCGGTCTGATCGACGAAAAACGGGCCGGCGGCCTGATCGGCCTCTCCGACAGCCGCCGCGACGCGCGAGAACCTTGCCGCAGGTGACGAACCCTTTAAGCTTCTCAAAGAGTTCAACGAGATTTTCATCGTCATCGGCCTGCTGAGCCTGTCCACCGGCGGGTTGCGTGGTCGCCGTAGTGCTGGCGGATCAGGTCGCAGGCTGGCAGCGCTCCACCGTCCTCATCGGTCTTGAGGGCAGCAGCATTTTGTGGCTTTTGCAGAAATAATTCGTGCGCAAACGGCGGATGGTCACCCTCGCAATCGCCCTTTCAGTGATGTTAGCCAGCAACGCGGCAAGCGTTTTTTCATCAGGTTGCCCCCTTTATTTCGCCACGCAAAATTTGTTGTATTGCCTACATTCACTTTCCGATCGGCACTCTTAGTATCTTTTGACACGATGACTTTGGGTTCCCAGCACTGCAACGTATGACGTCTATTCGATATAGTTACGTCAGGAACCTGTTAGATGAAAAACGCCATTGTGCTTGGGTCTGTGCTTCTACTCACTACAAGCATCGCACAAGCAGGCGGGCTTGACCGCGCAGGAAACGCCTATTCGGTTTTGTTCGAAGACGGCAACTATGCACAGCTGTCCTTTTCTTCGACGACACCGGATGTCAGCGGTGATTTTCCTGATGTCGTTGGCGGCGGATCGACAAAGAATATGGCTAACAGCTACACTTCGCTGGGGTTCGCGCTCAAATACGGCATCACAGACAAGATCGACCTCGCTGTTTTTCTTAACCAACCTTTCGGGGCCGACGCAGAATACACAACAGGCTTTTATGAGGGATTGACCGCAATTTGGGAAAGCAATCAAGCGGCAGCAGTTGTCAAGTATCAGGCCGCACCCCGAATTGCTGTCTATGGCGGTCTGCGCGCAGTACGGTCGAAGGCCGAGATCATGATCCCCGACCAGTTGATCCGTGCCGGTATCGCGAGCCAGATTCCAGATCCACTTCCTTCGATCAACCCTCTCCCCGACGCGCTACAAACTGCGATAGCACTAGTGCAGTCGCCCGATGGCGCGCTGGGCTATAGTGCCGAGACCGACCAGAATACACAGGTTGGCTATATCATCGGAGCAACCTATGAACGCCCCGAAATCGCACTTCGTGTCGCGCTGACCTATGAAAGCGGTCTGACACATGATTTCGGTTCAAGCGAAACACTTCCAGCCATCGGTGCCGACAGTGCCAAAGGGACTTTCGACATTGAGATGCCGCAGTCTGTCACGCTCGACTTCCAGTCAGGCGTGGCCGCTGACACATTAGTGTTTGGTAGTGTCCGCTGGAGTGAATGGTCCGTTTGGGAGGTCCGACCAAGCATCTATGAAAGCCTGACGGGTGACCGTGTTACCGGGCTGGACAATGATGTTTACACATATCGGCTTGGCGTCGGGCGGCGTGTAAGCGATGATCTTTCAGTTTTTGCACCGTGACCTACGAGGATGCCCAAGGCGGTATTTCGTCCCGTCTTGCACCGACAGACGGTTTGGCCAGCTATGGTATCGGTGGAAGCTACACCATAGACGCCGTTGAAATCACAGGCGGCATTGAATATGCCGTGCTTGGAGACGCCAACGACGGTTTAACGGAGTTTCAAAACAATACGGCGCTCGGCTTTGGTCTCAATATTGGGTATAATTTCTAAGATCGCAGTCTGCGCAGTGCCTGTTAGTATAGCTTCCATTGCATTGACAACGTGCTGGCCGAAGCGCAAATCGCAATTCTGCTGGTCGTGCCCTAACTCACAGGGCACCTCGATTTTTACGAGTTTTCAGCTCCACACCTCGGCGCTACCGGTTTGAAGGTGGCCGGAGACCACTGAC
>NZ_JBGQOJ010000032.1:0-34649 GCF_052119585.1 Pseudogemmobacter sp. W21_MBD1_M6
ATAAATTAACACATTCAGCGTTGCTGGCTCCATGGGCCAGCAACGCATACATACAAAAAAGACTATTTTTGCGGATCGGTAGCGCTTCGTACCGTCAATACGCGTTCTTGAAGATGCAATCAGTGGCGACGAATTTCGATCCAAAGACGGATATCCGCAATTTGCAGTTTTTGGCTCACCATAGTAACGGACCCTAGCCGCCTAGCAGAAACCCGGTCAGAATGGGCTCCAAGCCTTCATCTGACACTTTTGATCAGCTTTAATCAGGCTTTCTGCCCAAATTCGTTGATGTATCCTCTCCGCAAGTCGATGGGTGGCTCGTCGCGGCATCATGCGATCCGGTAGACGGTCCCTCTGTTCTGAACTTTTTCCGACGTGACTGGCAGGCCCAGCTTTTTCTTCAGGCCACCAGAGATCAGGCCACGAACACTATGAGCTTTCCAACCCGTCACCTCGACGATCTCCGCGATCGACGCTCCCTCGGGTCGCTGCAGCAGTTTGATGATCTGGGCCTGTTTGGTGCCACTGCGGATGGCGACCGGCTTTGACATTGTCGGTGCGGGCGTTGCAGCAAGCGCAGCCTGTGGCCCTTTGTCCCGTTCCAGTTTCGCCTTTCGCAGCTTGGTCAGCGTGGTCGCCACAACGGGCTCAATCCCGATGGCTTCAAGACCGGCTCCGGTCGCGACCAGCGTCATGCCATGTCCATCGCCTGTTTCGCGCCAGAGGGGTTCGCCTTTGCGCAGGTTGGCGTCGACCTCTTCGAGCCAACCGCACTTGATCATCTTGGCGACAGACACTTTGGCGGCAGCGCCATGCAGCCCGTCAGGCAGCGGCATGGCCAGATTGTCGGGACGGGTGGCGGCGCGGCTGAGAATGATGGCCTGTGTGTCGGTGAGTTTGGGCATTGTCGCCTCCTGTCGTGTGATGATGTGCGGGGTCTCGATATCAATGTTGCAGCCGATCATCTCGTCCTCGCTGTCGGCTCAGGAGGCGCTGGCCGCTTCCAGCGTGGCGATTTGGCGGCGCAGAGTTGCCGCTTCCTCGCGGGCGGCGTCGGACCAGAAGGCGGCGCGCGCGTTGCAGGCTGCTGCCAGACGCTCGGCATCTTGGCGGACAAAGCGGTTCACCTTGTGGGCGCGGCCATGGCTCGTGCAGGTGGCGCGGTGTTTCTTGCCCTCGGGCGTCAGCGTGAAGGTCAGCGGCCCGAAGTCGTCGATGACGATCCAGCTGTGCGAGGCGATCGTGGCGCAAGCGCTTGGCGCAAGGCGGGCTTCGATCTCTTCAGCGGTGGCGCGGAAGTCGGCGATCAGGGTGTGGGCAGGGCTGGTCATGGCGGTGGGTCCTTTGAGTGAGTTGCATCGTTTCCGTGCGATGACATTCGCTCCAGCGCTCCGATTGTCGTAGACAATTCATAGCAATATCATGGCTTTATGATCGCCGCAGACTGCCTCACCCGATGCGATCCGGACTGGACAGCGCGGCCTCATGGCGCAGGTCAAAGCCGATGGCACAGTCGCGGCGGCCAAGATCAGAGAGGGTCTCGCCCTCGGGCAAGCCGTTGAGGGATAGATCGGTCATTGGGTGGTCCTCTCGGGGGCGTGGGTTTCGGGATCAAGTTCCACCCATGCTCCGTCTTGCCAGACGTAGAGGTGGCAGAACTGGCACGTCGGACGCGGCAGGATCACCGGGTCACGGGGCGGATCGAAGCAGTCCAGCTCATCCGCCCGGACCTGCCGGATCTCACAGGCGGCGAGAATGTCCTCGGGTGTCCAGCGCGCCAGCGCGGGCAGCATGTGGGAGGGATAGCCGTCGAAGTGGGTGTAAACATGGGGCCATGCCTCGGGCCCGATCTGGATGGCAATCTGCGCGCGGGTGCTCATGGGCCTGCCCTCAGATCAGCTTCATATCAGCCAGCACGGCACTGGCGGCGGCAAGCTCGGTGGTGGGCAATTCGACCTTGAGGTGCGAGAAGAGATCGGAGGCTTCGGCCTTGATCCCCTCCTCGCGCAGCGCGGCCTCGATGGCCTCCGCGACGGCATTCATGCGCGAGCGGTCGAACTGGTCGGGCAGCGTGGCATGGTCGATCCGGATGGTGGTGGTCGCGATCATCATTGTGTCCTTTCAGGGTTGGTTTGTGGTGGCGGTGACTTCAGCGGCGCGGCGTCCGGCTTCAAAGGCCTCTTCGAGCGCATCGCGGATCGCCCAGACCGCAACATCGTGGAAATCGAGCCGGTCCCAGTTGCGGGTCTCCAGCGTCTCAATGCGGAACTGGCGTTGGGCGATCTCCAGCAGCAGGGCATCACGCCGGGCATTCGGGTCAGTGTTCTTGCGGCGCGCCATGGTCAGTCCTCCCGGCGGTGTTCGGGGGTGCGCGATGCACCCGTTGATTGACACCAAGACTCGCTCCGCTGCGCAGTATAATCAACTCAAATAGGACTTCTTTACCGTTTATTTCCAATATGTTGAGGACAACCCAAGCGCCATGGAAGGACTATCGGAGCGCGCCTATGCCACCCGGTCCGGCCTCTCGCGTGGGGCCGTGCAAAAGGCCCGCAAGAATGGCCGCTTGGTGTTGTTTGCCGACGGGTCGATCAATGCCGTGGCCTCGGATGCACGCCGGGGTGCGATGACCGACCCGGATCAGCAGATGCGGTCACGGGGTGGGATTGGCAGCGAGGGCGCAGGAATTGGCAGCACCGGAGTTTCCGGTCCCGGCGACAGCACCTCCTATCTGAAGGCGCGCACCGCCCTGACGGTGTATCAGGCGCAGGAGCGTCAGCTGTCGATCCAGCGCAAGAAGGGCGTGTTGGTTGATCGCGCGCGGGCGGAAACGCTGGTGTTTCGCCTGGCACGGCAAGAGCGCGATGTCTGGGTCACTTGGCCCACACGCGTGGCGGCGCTGATGGCGGCGCAATTATCCGCAGAGATGGAAAAGGCATCCGGTGGCGCGGTGACGATCGAAACTGCGATCCTGCAAAGGGTGCTAGAAACCCATGTCCGAGAGCAGCTCGACGCCCTGGCCGACCTCAGGGTCTCGCTTGAATGATGGAGCTTTGACATGCGTCAATTAAAACACTATATGGCTAGATAGATAGCCAGAAAGTGAGGGTCGCCATGTGGACGTTACAAGACGCTAAAAACAAGTTCAGTACTGTGGTTGACGCAGCACTTGCCGGCACACCGCAAGAGGTCACACGGCGCGGCAAGCCGGCGGTCGTTGTTCTGTCGGCAACGGAATACCATCAGTTATTGAAGCAAGCGCAAAGCAGGCGCGGCTCTTTTACAGATCACCTTCTGTCTTATCCCGGCGGTGACGACAGCGTCGAGCGCGCGCATGCGGCACCGCGTCCGGTGGATTTCTGATGTATGTGCTCGACACGAATGTTCTGTCCGCCTTGCGCCGTCCGGACCGCGCGCCGCAGCTTACACAGTGGCTCCGCTCCAAGCCGGAGGACGCCCTGTTTCTAAGTGTGATTACACTTGGAGAAATTGAACGCGGCATTAATCAACAGCAAAAGAAAAACCCGGAATTTGCGGCCGATCTACGCGGATGGATTGATCGCACAACTTTGCTTTTTGGCGACCGGTTGCTCGACTTCAGCGCCGAAGACGCACGGATCTGGGGGCGTCTATCCGCCCGCCTCGGTCACGCGGGGGCCGATCTGCTGATTGCTGCGACGGCTTTGGCCCACGGCGCGACGATCATAACATTCAACGTCAAGGATTTTGAGCCCACCGGGGTCGACATCGAAAACCCGTTCTAAGCGAGGGTTCCGGCCTCGCGCCCTGACCGCGCCCTGAAATGCCCCGGAATAGCGGTCGGGGAAATGGTATGAACACTTCCAACACCGACCAGGGGACGGCCCCCGTGGTATGCCCTGATCCAGCCATCGACCTGGACCTCGACCTCGCATTCGACGGCGCCGAAGACATCCTGCGGGTCTGGCGGCAGGGGATGCGACCGGACCCGGACCTGACGGTGTCGGAATGGGCGGACAAGCACCGCAAACTGTCGTCGCGGGGTGCCGCCGAGCCCGGACAGTATCGCACGGCGCGCACGCCCTATTTGCGCGAGATCATGGATGCACTGTCGCCCGGACATCCGGCACAGCGGATTTCGTTCATGAAGGCGGCGCAGGTCGGCGCCACGGAAGCCGGCAACAACTGGATCGGCTTTGTCATTCACCATGCGCCGGGGCCGATGCTGGCCGTGCTGCCCACAGTTGAGTTGGCCAAGCGCATGTCACGCGGCCGGATTGATCCGCTGATCGAGGAAAGCACTGTCTTGCGAGAGAAGGTCAGTCCGGCGCGCTCTCGCGATGCCGGGAATTCGATGCTGTCGAAGGAATTCCCCGGCGGCATTCTGGTGCTGACCGGTGCGAACAGCGCGACGGGCCTGCGCTCTATGCCTGCACGCTATGTGTTTCTGGATGAGGTCGATGCCTATCCGGCCTCGGCCGATGAAGAAGGCGATCCGGTCACGCTGGCCGAAGCGCGGACCACCACCTTTGCGCATCGGCGCAAGGTGTTCATGGTCTCGACACCCACGATCCGCGGGCTGAGCCGGATCGAGCGGGAGTTCGAGGCGTCTGATCAGAGGCGGTACTTCGTGCCCTGCCCGCATTGCAGCCATATGCAGTGGCTCGAGTTCGAGCGACTGCGGTGGGCGAAGGGACAGCCGGAGACCGCCGCCTACACTTGCGCGGGCTGCGACAAACCGATCGCCGAGCACCACAAGACCGAAATGCTGGCGCGGGGCGAATGGCGGGCGACGGCTGTGTCGGACAACCCGCATGCCATCGGGTTCCACCTCTCGGCGCTCTATTCGCCGATCGGCTGGAAAAGCTGGGAGCAGATCGCGCGGGACTGGCTCGCGGCGCAAGGCTCGGACGAGATGCTGCGCGCGGCACGCAACACGCTCTTGGGCGAGACCTGGGTTGAAAGCGGCGAGGCCCCGGAATGGCAGCGGCTTGCTGACCGGCGGATTGCCTTCCCTGCACAGATCCCGGCGGGTGGGCTGTTCCTGACCGCAGGCGCAGACGTGCAGAAGGACCGCATCGAGGTCGATGTCTGGGCCTGGGGTCGCGGCCTGCAAAGCTGGCTCGTCGATCACATCGTCATTCCGGGCGGACCAGATGATCCGGCGTGCTGGGATAGGCTGACATCGCTTCTTGGCCAGACTTGGGTGCACGAGCATGGCGCTGTGATGCCGCTTGCCAAACTGGCCATCGATACCGGCTATGAGACCGCCGCCGTCTACGCCTGGGCGCGCAAGCAGGGCATCGCGCAAGTGGCCCCGGTGAAGGGCCTGGAAGGGTTCAACCGGGCAACGCCGGTGTCGGGGCCGACCTTTGTCGACGCGACCGTGAATGGCCGCAAGCTCAAACGCGGCGCGCGCCTCTGGACGGTGGCCACCGCCACCTTCAAGGCCGAGACCTATCGCTTTCTGCGGATTGAGCGGCCCAGTGATGAAGATCGTGCCCTGGGCCTGACTAATCCGGCGGGCATGATCCACCTGCCCGACTGGGCCGACAGCGAATGGCTCAAGCAGCTGGTGGCAGAACAGCTGGTCACGATCCGCAACAAGCGGGGCTAAGCCCGCCAGGAATGGCAAAAGCTGCGCGAACGCAACGAGGCGCTGGATACCCGCGTCTATGCGCGGGCTGCGGCGTGGATCCTCGGCGCGGATCGCTTTGACGACCGGATGTGGCTGCAGCTGGAGAAACAGGCAGGCGTGGAAACCGCCGCGGCAGTGGCACAGCCCGGGACCGACAAACCGGCCGAGCCGCAAGCCGGGCGCATCACTGCCCCGCAGCGGCGCGGCTGGAAGATCAGCACGCCCAGATACATGGAATGAGCAGAACCCCGATGACCCTCGATGATCTCAAATCCCGCCACAGCGCGCTGCTGACCGCGCGCTACAGCGGCACGCGGTCTGTCAGCTATGACGGAAAGACCGTGACCTATGGCACAGACGCGGAACTGGCCGCGGCCATTGGTGATATCGAACGGCGGATTGCGACGTTCGAGCGCGGCGCCGGGCGCATCTTGCGTCCCTATGCCGTGAAGGACCTGTGATGAACTGGCGGCAACGGCTTGGCGCCTTTGTCGGCGGGTTCGACGCGGGCCAGCACCATCGTCGCCTACGCGGGTTCCGCGCGACCCGCGCTCATGTGAATGCGCTGATCGCCGCCTCTGGTCCCGACATCACCGCCCGCGCCCGCTGGCTGGTCCGCAACAATGGATATGCCGTGAACGCGGTGGAAAGCTGGGCCGCCAATACCGTCGGCGACGGGATCAAGCCAATCTCGAAGATCGGTGATGCCGCGCGCAAGGAAGAGTTGCAGCGCCTCTGGCTGGCCTGGACAGACGAGGCCGACGCTGAAGGGCTGACCGATTTCTATGGGCTGCAGCGCCGGGCCGCACGCGAGGTGTTTATCGCGGGCGAGGTGTTCTTCCGGATCCGGATGCGGCGCGCGGGCGACGGGCTGACCGTCCCCTTGCAACTGCAGATGCTGCCGGCCGAGATGTTGCCACTGGAGCAAACAAGCGTTGCGGCGAACGGCAATGCCATCCGCCAGGGCATCGAGTTTGACCGGATCGGGCGGCGCGTCGCTTATCACTTCCTGCGTCGGCATCCGGGCGACAGCACCGATCCGGGGCTTGCGGGCGAGGTCGTCCGCGTGCCCGCCGCCGAGGTGATCCATGTGATTGACCCGGTCGAGGGCGGCCAGCTGCGCGGGGTGTCGAAACTGGCCCCTGCGATCGTGAAGCTGTTCCTGCTCGATCAATATGACGACGCCGAACTCGACCGCAAAAAGGTCGCGGCGATGTATGCGATGTTCGTGACCTCGCCCGCGCCCGAGAACCCGCTTGCACCGGCCGAGGAGGATGAGGGGCCTGCGGGGGTCGAGATCAGCCCGGGCCAGATTGTGCGGCTGGATCCGGGCGAGGATGTGACTGTCGGCCAGCCTGCCGACAGTGGTGGGACTTACGAGCCATTCCAGTATCACACATTGCTGCAGATCTCGGCCGCACTGGGCATCCCCTACCCTTACCTCGCCAACGATATGGTGAAGGGCAACTTCTCGAACTCGCGTCTGGCGCTGATCGAATTCCGCCGCCGGGTCTCAGCCTGGCAGCATGCGGTCATGGTCTACCAGCTTTGCCGACCCGTCTATGCGCGCTGGATGGATGCGGCGGTACTCTCGGGCGCGCTGAACCTGCCTGGCTTCGAGGCCGACCGCTCGCGGCTGCTCACCGCCGACTGGCTCCCCACGAAATGGGACTGGGTCGATCCGCTGAAAGACGCCAATGCAGAAATCGCCTCGATTGAAGCCGGGCTCAAGTCCCGCACCCAGGCCATCGCCGAGCGCGGCTATGACGCCGAGCAGGTCGACCGCGAGATCGCCGCGGAACGCGCCCGCGAGCGCGAACTGGGGCTGGATTTCCGCCGTCCTGGTTCACCAGCGCAGGGCGTGAATGCAGTGCCGGGTGATGCAGACGCCGGCCCAGCACCCGACGACGCGACAGAGACCGCTGACGATGATGATGACACCCCGAACGACAGGGAGGCGGGATAGCGAGGAAGAATAAGCGTCAGGCCGTGAGCAGACGCACCCCCGGACGCTGTGCGGCCTTACGGTCGAAGGTCAGCAGTTCGGTGGCACCGACACGACGGGCGGTTGCCGCGATCATCAGATCGGCAAAGCCAAAACCGTTCGTGCGGTAGAGCTCCAGCGCCGGGCCTATGTCGTCGGCGGCCTCAACCAGAAGTTCGGTCGCCGACAGCAGGCCGTCAATCGCTGCGGCAATCTCGGAACGCGCGTAGCCATAGGCCCGCTCGAGCACCCAGACGAGTTCGATCAGCACCTCACGACCGACAAATCCCGGATCTGCATCGGTCAGCCGATCAACAACATCGCCTGCGATCCGCGCCTGCTCGGGATCGTCCTGCACCAGAAAGCGCACCAGCACATTGGTATCGAGGGCGATCACCTCTCGGCCCCTGCGCTTTGCGCAGCACCTTCGGCGATGGCGTCATCCATCGCCTCCAGTGAAACCGCCTTGCGTCCGGGCCGAGCAAGCATGCCCTGCAGTTCCTTCACCGACCGCGCCTTCAGGATCCGGACTTCACCCTCAAGAATGATGTAGCGCACCCGATCACCGCTCGCGAGGCCGAGGGCCGCCCGCACGTCTCTGGGCAGGGTGGTCTGACCTTTGACCGTCACTGTCGATTCCTGCATCGGCTTTCTCCTTACATATAACCAAATTTCCTTACCACACAAGCATCTGAAATGCAAAACCAAGAAAAGGCACGAAGCCATGCTCCACGCCCGCATTGCCGCGCGCGCCTTCAACACGCCGCTGCTGGTCGAACCCTCGAAAGCCATGGCGTTCCTCTCGGGGCTGGGGCCGCGCATCCTCGGGCGTCAGGTCGAGCTGGCGGGCAGTGATGCAAGCGATGCGCCGGGCACCACCACCCTGCCCGCCCGGGCCAGCATCCTCGCCGGTGGCCTGACCGACAGTTTGGGCCAGCGTGGCGATGTTCCCTATCCGCTGGTGGACGGCATTGCAGTGATCGAGATCTCCGGCGTGCTCATTCATCGCGGCGGCTGGATCGGTCAGTCCTCCGGCCAGACCAGCTATGAGGGCATTGCCGCGCAGATCGAGGCGGCGGCCAATGATCCTGCTGTGCGCGGGATTGCACTCGAAATTGACAGCTTTGGCGGTGAGGTTGCCGGCGTGTTTGATCTGGCAGATCGCATTCGGGCTATCCGCGCGACGAAACTGGTCTGGGCCTTTGTCGCCGAGCACGCTTTCTCGGCGGGCTATGCGCTGGCCTCTCAGGCGACCCGCATCCTGCTGCCACGCACTGGCGCTGTGGGCAGCATCGGTGTGGTCGTGATGCACGCCGATCTCAGCGGCCAGCTTGAGCAGGACGGCGTGTCCGTGACGTTGGTCCACTCCGGTCAACACAAGGTTGATGGCAATCCCTATGCGCCCTTGCCCGAGGCTGTGCGCGACGACATCCAGCGCGAGATCGATGTGCTGCGATTTCTCTTTGCCGAGACAGTGGCCGCCGGGCGTGGCGGGCGGTTGAGCGCGCAGGCCGCCATGGCGACCGAGGCCGCAACCTATCGCGGGGCCGATGCCGTCAACGCGGGTCTCGCAGACGCGGTCACCGATCTGGCTGGTGGCTTTGCGGCCTTCCGGCAGATGCTGGCCAGTGCCCCGGTCCTTTCACCAGTGCGCACGCGGCGCGCATCCCCTTCCGAACCCAGACAGGAGGCAATCATGGCCACCCATAACGACCCAGAAAACAGCATTCAGGACGATAGCGATCCGGCAACTGATCCACAGGATGACGCACCTGATGCGCTTGAGGATCAGGCGCCGGCTTCGGTTTCCATTCCCGCCGCGGTATCTGCAACGCCAGTCCCGGTTGCCGCAGCGCCCGGAAATCTGGCCGAACTCCCGGCGCAGCTGCGCGAGGCCGCGGCAGAAATCGCCGAGATCGCCGCACAGGCGGGTCGCCTCGGCATCACGATCGACGCCGCCAAAGCGCTGCGCGAGGGCACCGCGCCCGAGGCTCTGCGCCGGTTGGTTCTGGAGCGCGTCAGCGCAGCCGCGGATGCGCGCGATATCATTGCCGCCCCACCTTCACCCGTTCTGCCCAAATCCGCAGAAAGCCCGATCATCGCTGCCGCCAAACGGGCTGCCTCGGCGGGTGCAAAGGGCTGAGCCTGTTTGGCAGCCCCGATCATTCCGCCCACCTGATCCACCGTCGCACTGTTCCGGCGGGGGATTTCTTTTGCCTCACTTCCCGCAAGGATCCCCATCATGACCGTTCTGACCCAACCGCCCGGCATGGGCGATGTCCTCAAATACGAGGTCAACCCGAACTACACCCGCGAGACCGTCACGCTGCTGGCCGGTGCCAGCTACCCGGTGGGGGCGGTCCTTGGTCGCATCACCACCAGTGGCAAATACAAGCTCGCCACCGCCGCCGGCACCGATGGCGCGCAAACGGCCGCCGCCGTTCTGCTCTATCCGGTCGATGCCACGGCGGCGGATGTCACAGGCGTGGCTCTGGCCCGCGGCCCCGCCCTCCTCTCTAAATCCGCCCTCGTCTTTGACGTTACCGTCGATGATGCGGTCAAAACCGCCGCAAAGCACAGCCAGCTTACCGGCCTCGGGATCATCCCGCGCGACACCGCCTGATCCGGACTGCAGCCGTTCTTTGTCCGACCGGGCCTCTTGATCGGGCCCTGTGTTGCTGCCACCCACCCTTCCCTTCTCGTCCCTTTCCCCCCGGAGTTCCTCCATGACCCTCATCCGCAATCCCTTTGACGCGGGCGGCTATTCGCTCGCCGAGATGACGCAGGCCATCAACATCCTGCCCGACCTCTACACCCGCCTCGGCCAGATCGGCCTGTTCCGCTTCGAAGGCGTGACCCAGCGCAGCATCGTCATCGAGCAGCGCCAGGGCGTGCTCAGCCTGTTGCCCTCGGTTCCGCTCGGGGCGCCGGCCACGGTCGGCACGCGCGAGGCCCGCGCGATGCGCTCCTTTGCCCTGCCCTGGATCCCGCATGACGATGTGATCCTGCCCGCCGATATCCAAGGCATGCCCGCGCTGGGGCTCTCGGATGCCGCCGATCCGCTGGTCGAGGTAATGAACCGCAAGCTGACGCTGATGCGCCGCAAGCATGCCCAGACCCGCGAATACATGGAGATGAACGCGCTGCGCGGCATCGTGAAGGACGGGGCCGGCACCACGCTCTACAACTACTTCACCGAATTCGGGCTCGAGCAGATCTCGGTCGACTTCGTCTTCGGCACCGCAGGCACCAATGTTCAGGGCAAGGTCCGGAGCGTTCTGCGGGCGATGGAGGACAATCTGCTGGGCGAGACCATGACCACCGCCCATGCGCTGGTCAGTTCCGAGTTCTTCGACAAGCTGATCAGCCACCCCAAGACCGAAGAGGCCTACAAGTTCTTCTCCGCCACCGGCGGCCAGCCCCTGCGCGAGGACATGCGCCGCGCCTTCCCCTTCGCGGGTATGCTGTTCGAGGAATACAACGGCTCGGTCACCCTCGCGAACGGCACCTCCGAGCGGCTGATCCCCGCAGGCGAAGGCATCGCCTTCCCGATTGGCACCTTCGATACCTTCACCACCTATGGCGGCCCTGCCAATCTGCTGGAGACCGCCAATACCATCGGTCTGGCGCTTTATGCCCGCCAGATGATGGACGCCAAGGGCCGCCGGATCGATCTGATGACCGAGGCCTCGATCCTGCCGGTCAACAAGCGGCCGCGCATGGCGATCCGCCTGCATAGTGCCACCTGAGGCGGGCGCGGATGACCGCCTTTGCCGCAGCCATGGCTCTGCTCTTTGCTGACCCGAACCTTGCCACCGAGGCCTGGCACCGCGACAGCGAGGGGCAGTTCACCCGGATTACAGTGATGTCCCGGCGGGCTGATGCGGTCACCCATTTTGGCGATGCGCGTCTTTGGTCAGAATCCGTCAAGGTCGATGTGCGGGTCAGCCAGCTGCCCGACCCCCGCCCCGATGAACAGATCCTGATCGGGGACGAGACCTTCCTGATCCAGGGCGCGCCGGTCCGCGATCGCGACCGGCTGATCTGGACCATTGATCTGGCACCCGCATGAGGCTGAACCTCGACATTGATCCCGACCTCGTGGCGATGATGGCGGCCGAGATCAAGGCCGCAGAGCGCGCTGTCTCGACCGCCATGCGCGTGGCCGCGACCGGTCTCAAGACCGACTGGCGCGGTCAGATCACTGGCGCGGGGCTGGGACGACGGCTGGCCAACAGCATCAGGAGCCAGACCTATCCCAAGGCGGGTGACAGTCTGAGCGCCGCAGCGCTGGTCTGGTCGAATGCCCCCGTGATCGTCGACGCCCATGACACCGGCCCGCTGATCCGCTCGAAGGATGGCTTTTGGCTGGCAATCCCGACGGCGGCCGCCGGCCGCAGCCTGCGGGGTGGCCGCATCACCCCCGGCGAATGGGAGCGGCGCCGTGGGATGCGCTTGCGCTTCATTTACCGCCGGCGGGGGCCGAGCCTTCTGGTGGCCGAGGGGCGGCTGAATGCCCGCGGCCTCGGCGTCGCGTCGCGATCAAAGACCGGGCGCGGTGTCACGACCGTGCCGATCTTTCTCCTGGTGCCACAGGTCAAGCTGCGCAAGCGGCTCGATCTGGCGCGCGATGCCGCACGCGCACAGGCCGCCGTGCCGGGGTTGATTGTGGCGCACTGGGTGGACGGGCGGTGAGACTCAACGGATATCGGTTCAGATCAGTGTCGCCCTGACGTCCGCCATCGGGATGTAAACGCGATGCGGATTATCCGGGTCACCCAAAGGCTGAAACCCCAGGTTCGCGTAGAAGTTCCAGCGTCGGTCAAAATACGCGTCTTCGAGGACATCCAGAACGATCGCGGCAGCCCCCATCTGGTCGGAGATGTCGAGGCATCGCTTCATTGCGTCGATCACAAGGGCCGTGCCGAGCCCATTGCCCTGCATATCCTTGCGCACAGCCACCGCACGGATGTAGATCACCGGAATATCGGGAATGCGGGTACGCTGCCACTTTTTCGGTCCAAACTCGGCGCGGACCGCCAATGCACCGAGTGTGTAGAAGCCAAGAACAGCGCGCTCGTTCTCCTCAACAGCCATCCAGGCGGCGACAAGTCCATCTCTGGTGTGATCCGAAAGGGACGACTTCAGAAAGGTATCAATTGGCCCGAAACCGCAAGAAAAGGCGCTGCGGTCATGCAGCGCCTTATCGAATTTGGCGATTATGAGTGCCGTTACCTCTGTCGCAGTCTCAGCGGGCATCCTTCAGAAGGCCTTTCGACGCTTGCGCCGCCTGTGCCAGACCGGGAACGATCTTGCCCTGGGTCTTTACGGCGGCCTTGAATGCGTCGAACGCCTCGATGGGCAGAATGGAAAGAGACATACGCTGCTCTACCTCTTGCGCGCGCAAAAGAGCCGCCTGACGGATGAAGTCAGCTTCCTGCAAGCCGGTGGCGGCAGCCGCAGCCTTGATCCGCTCTTCATCCGCGCGATGCATCCGCACTTCCTTGCGCGCCTCCATCTTACCCGGCGTGGGGGGCACAGTTCCAATGGTAAACATTGTAAATCTCCTTTTACAGAATTCGTACGGTATAAAGCCGTACACGTCAATGACGATCATCGGCATGTTGGGGCCGTTTGTTCCGTGCGTAACGGCCATCAAGATGATGGTCATCGACAATCAACGCTGCAAAGGCTCGCACAGCTATGACCACCCCCCGCGAAACCATCATCACCGCGCTGCAGGCGCGGCTGCACAGCATTCCTTATGTGACCGTCCTGCATGGCGGGGTGCTGCCGGAACGCGTGCCGGCCGCTGGCCTGCTGGTCCTGCGCGACGGGGATCCTGGAGCGCCCGGCGTGACGCTGTCGCCGCTGATGTACCATTATGGTGGTTCGTACACCGGGGCAGCGCCCGCAAGCGGTGGCTCTGGCGGCGGCGGCTCTCTCTACCAGTATTCCGCCGGTAGCTTTGGCGCGGGGATCGCCGGACAGGGCAATAACGGGTCAATCGGGGCAAACAACTCGGGCGGCGGCGGTGGAGGCGGCGCAACTGTCGCGGGCGGTGCCAGCTCTGCCGGTCGAGGCGGCACGGGGGGCGCCGGGTTTACCTCGGACATCTCCGGCACCCCCCAGGTCTATGGGTCCGGCGGTGGTGGCGCGTCCTACACCTCCACACTCCCCGGCCTTGCGGGGGACAACGCGGGCACCGGCGGCTACAGTCCTGCGGGCGCTGCAACAAGTGGCGTCGACGGGTTCGGTGGTGGCGGTGGCGGACAGCGCAACGACGATGATTCCGGGTCCGGTGGCAGTGGCGTGGTCATTGCCCGCTACCCCGGTTCCCTTCAGGCGTTGGTGATGTGGGCGGAATGCCCAAGGGTGGTGACCGCGTAGATCATGGTGCGGCCGTCGCCGATCGCTGCGCCAAAGGCCTGCGCCTCCGGCAGGGTCGCGAATTGCTCCCGCGTGCGGGTGGCAGGCGTGCGGCCCCGGGCGGCGACAAAGTGGGCGGCGTTCTTGAGGCAGAATTCTTCGTGGGTTGTCAGGGGTTTCATGGCGATCTCCGTTGCGTTGCGATGGCTGCAGACAGCGGTTGATTCCAAAAGAGAGCAACTCCTAAGTCACTGAATAAATGAGGTTTCAATCAGAATGGGAGTGTCCCGGAGAAGCTATGCAATGCGGCGCGGCGTCTCCGAGGCGGCAGTGCGCAAGGCAATTGCCACCGGGCGGATCACGACCCTGCCGGACGGAACAATTGACCCCGATCGCGCGGATGCTGAATGGGGCGCACAAACCGATCCGGCGAAACAGCGCGGCCAACATGCCCGCCAGATGGGCGCGGAAACAGCCGCAGGCACGGCGCGGGCGGCAGCGACCAAGCCGGTGTCGCAGGCTGCTCTCAAGGCGGTTGCAGATACACTACGCGATGCAGGGACTGATCCGGGCAGTCCGGACGCCACCGGAGGCGAGGTATCGTTCCTGCGCGCCCGGATGGCCAACGAGGTTCTGAAGGCCCAGACGGCCAAGGTCCGGCTGGAAAAGATGAAGGCCGAGGTGATCGACCGGGCCCGGGCCACCGCGATGGTGTTCGATCTCGCCCGGCGCGAACGCGATGCCTGGCTGAACTGGCCGCCGCGGGTGGCGGCGAACATGGCGGCAGAACTGGGCGTGGATGCACATCGGATGGAGCAAGTCTTGGACACATATCTGCGCGCCCATCTGGCGGAAATGGCGGAGGTCAAGATTGAACTCCGCTGAAAGTTTTGACGGGGCCGAGGAGGTCCGGCGTGCTTGGATGGCCGGTCTTGCGCCCGATCCATCGCTGACGGTGTCGCAATGGGCCGACCGGCACAGGGTCTTGTCATCGCGGGCGGCGTCGGAGGCCGGGCCCTATCGGACAGCGCGGACGCCTTACATGAAAGCCGTGATGGATGCGCTGTCGCCCCGGCACCCAGCGCAGCGCGTGGTGTTCATGAAAGCCGCGCAGGTTGGGGCGACCGAGGCCGGGAACAACTGGATCGGCTTTTGCATGCACCGAGCGCCGGGCCCGTTTCTGGCGGTGCAGCCGACCGTGGATCTGGCAAAGCGTCTGTCGCAGCAGCGGATCGACCCCCTGATCGAGGAAAGCCCCGATCTGCGCGCGCTGGTCTTGCCTTCCCGCTCACGGGATGCCGGGAATACGATCCTCGGCAAGCGGTTTCCCGGTGGTCAGTTGATCCTGACCGGGGCCAACAGCGCCGTCGGGCTCCGATCGATGCCCGCGCGCTGGGTGTTTCTGGACGAGGTCGATGCCTATCCGGGTGATGTCGACGGCGAAGGCTACCCGATCGCTCTGGCCGAGGCTCGGACCATCAGTTTCGGCCATCGCAGCAAAGTGTTTCTGGCCTCGACGCCGACCCTGAAGGGCCTGAGCCGGATTGAGCGGGAGTGGGAATTGTCTGACCAGCAGCGCTATCACGTGCCCTGTCCGCATTGCGGCGGGCTGCAATGGTTGCAATTCGAACGGCTGCGTTGGGAGCAGGGCAAGGCGGAGACAGTGCAATATCTCTGCGAGCATTGCGACGCCCCGATCGCCGAGCGGCACAAGACGTGGATGATGGCGGAAGAGAATGGCGCGGGCTGGCAGGCGACCGCTGCGCCCGAGGTGCAGGCCGCGGCCAAAGCCGCCGGGGTTGTTGGATATCACATTTCTGGCCTCTATTCGCCACTGGGCTGGTTGTCATGGGAAGAAATCGCACGCGGTTGGGAAGGCGCGCTGGGCAATGATGCAGCGCTCAAAACCCTAAAGAATACGATCCTCGGCGAGACATGGCAGGAACGCGGCGAGGCCCCGGATTGGCAGCGGCTATATGAGCGGCGGGCGGATTGGCAACTTGGGATGGCGCCTGACGGCGTATTGCTTCTGACCGCTGGGGCCGATGTGCAGCGCGACCGGATCGAGATCGATATCTGGGGTTGGGGGCGCAATCTGCGCTCCTGGCTGGTCGATCATGTGGTTTTGGAAGGTGACACGGCGCGGCCAGAGGTTTGGGCGCAGCTGTCCGAGTTTCTGAGTCAAACATGGGAACACGCCTCGGGCTGCCGGATGGCGCTGGCGCGGATGGCAATCGACTCTGGCGATGGTGTCACAACCGACGCCGTCTATTCGTGGGTGCGGGCTGCCGGGCGCGGACAGGTGATCGCGATCAAGGGTGTTGCGGGGTTTGACCGAACCACGCCGGTCGATGGCCCCACTTATGTCGAAGTGACCGAGGCCGGGCGCAAACTGCGGCGCGGGGTGCAGCTTTGGAAGGTCGCGGGCGCGGTGTTCAAGTCCGAGACCTACCGGTTCCTGCGCCTGATCGCCCCGACGGATGAGGAACTGGCCGAGGGTGGGGATTGGCCGCACGGCTTTATGCACATCCCGAAAGGCACCACGGCGGAATGGCTGAAGCAGCTGACCGCCGAGCAGCTGATGACGATTAAGACCAGACAAGGGTTCCAGCGGCTGGAATGGCAGCAGACCCGTGAACGCAACGAGGCACTGGATTGCCGGGTATATGCCCGGGCCGCCGCCTGGCTATTGGGGATCGATCGCTGGGACAATCTGCGCTGGGAGCAGTTGGAAGCCCAAATGACCACCGGAACGGTTGAAGCGCTGCCAGCGGGCCAGCCAAATAGACCCGCGCCCGCAACACAGACAAAACGCCCCGCCCCTTGGATGGGCCCGAGAAAGAAATGGTTCTGAGATGGCCTGGACACAAGCTGAACTCGACGCTCTGAAGCGAGCCTATGCCGCTGGCACCCTGCGCGTGACCTCGGATGGCCGGACTGTAGAATATGGCAACGCCGCTGACCTCTTGTCCCGCGTCCGCATTATTGAGTCCGAGATGGCCCAGATCACCGGCACGCCCTTGCCGGTCGCGGGGTTTGCCAGTTTCCGCCGGGGTGTGCGGTGAATGCCAAAACCCCGCCCGTGATCCGCTGGGGCCTGATCGACCGGGCGGTGGCGCTTATTTCGCCGCGGGCGGCGTCGCAACGCTATGCCGCCCGGATCGCGCTGGGCAACCACCGGTCGCGTGCGCCTGACAGCGGCCAGTGCAAATTGACCGCCTTCGATCTGGCGACAGACACCCTCTTCAACGATCCGAACCTTGCCGCCGACGCGCTGCTGCGCCTCGGCGGCACTGGCCCAGCGCAGGCCATACGCGTCATCCGCGCAATGCCAGACCGCTTTGTGAATTTCGGCGACGGGCGTTTTGTCGTCGATACGGTGCTGCTGAACATTCGGCTATCGGATGCAACAGAGCTGTCAGCAGGCGACACCGTAGAAATCGCAGGCCAGCTTCATGAGGTCAGCGGCACCCCAACACGCGACACCGGCAGGCTTGTTTGGCTGGCAGAGGCGCGGGCGCTGTGAAACTCCTCACCGAAATTCAGGGCGATATCCGCGCCATGATGCAGGCGGAGGTGCAAGCTGCAGAACGCGCGGTCACCGCGGGCGTTTCTGAGGCGGCAACCGGCTTACAATCCGACTGGCGCGGACAGATCACCGGTGCCGCCCTGGGCCGGGGGCTCGCCAATTCGATCCGCAAAAAGTTGTATCCGACAACTGGCGCTTCGATCCGGGCGGCAGCGGTGGTCTATTCCAACGCCTCGAACGTGGTCGATGCCTTTGACCGGGGCGTCCTGATCCGGTCGAAAACTGGGTTCTGGCTGGCCATTCCCACGGCCGCCTCGGGCAAGAAGGGTGTCGGCAACAAACGGATCACCCCCGGCGGGTGGGAGCAGCGCACCGGACAGCGCCTGCGCTTCGTCTTTCGGCGCGGACAGCCAAGCTTGTTGGTGGCCGAAACCCGGCTGAATTCGAAAGGTTGGGCTGTCGTGTCCAAATCCAAGTCTGGGCGCGGGCTAGCGACCGTGCCGATCTTCATCCTCGTTCCGCAGGTGAAACTGCCCAAACGCTTGAGCCTTGAAGGGCCCGCGCGCGAGGCAGAGGCAAGGCTGCCGGGGTTGATCGTGGCGAATTGGTGGGAGAGAGCACTGGACTGATGTGTGCTTTGCAGACAAGATTGCCACTTTCCAGCTCAAACTTCGCTAGGCTTTCTATCGCATAGGAGACCATCAACAACTGGAGAATGTTCGTCTTTTTTGCCTTTCGTCGGGCCACTAAACGCAGCATATTGGCCCTCGGATAGCTGGTATGACCTAGCACCACAGCCTGATGGAGAAGAGCTAGGTGAAGAATTATTTGATCGGAGGTTTGATATGTCTTGTTGCAGCCTTGGTCTTCGGGATCAAACCAGTGCAGCGAGCGATAAACGAGGCAACAAACCGAGGCACCTTAAGGGGTGCCGAAACATGCATGGATTACTCGGAGAGTGAGCTTCTCGCCCTGGAGGCCATCAAGGCGACATGCGTCCAATCATTTCAGAAGCGACTATATGGCAACGACTATGCTACAGGCCGGGCTGGACCACGAATGGACCAACGGACGGTAGGCTGGGGTGGCATCCTTGAGAACAAAACACCCGACCATGTGACTACTTGGATACGGATTTCAGTTAGTATCTTTGACGTGGGCGGCACCGAAAGGGAGTTTTTCGCCGAAACACCGATTTGGATAGACCCACTGAGCGAAGCGGAGTTCCAGGTACAACTTCCTGAACTTGAACGCGAGCAACTAGATGACATCGAGTTTTGTGACCATGAAGACGAAGCTCGAACAGCGTGCATGACATGGGGTGTCACTGAAGTGATGGGGCTTACCATCTAGGCCAATGACCAAGGGCGAACTCCAACCCTAAAGACCCAATGAGGCTGAAGTCGCGATAGCTGGATTTCTACTTTGGGCTCTTTTGGCGCTGTTGACTAAGTCCGCACCTTTGGAGCAGAAAATGCCCACTACCCGCGAAACCATCCTAACCGCGCTGCACGCGCGGCTGCAAACCCTTGCCGCCACCGTCCTGCGCGACGAGGTCTTGCCCGAACGCATTCCGCCAGCCGGACTGATCATCCTGCGCGACGGCCAGCCCGGCGAACCGGAGGTCACGCTGTCACCGCTGCGCTACCATTATCAGCACCGCGCAGAGTTGGAGGTTGTCGTCCAGGCGGCGAAGGACCGGGCGACCGCGTTTGACACCTTGATCGCAAGCATCGGCACCGCTCTGAACTCCGACCGCACTCTCGGCGGCCTCTGCGACTGGGTCGAGGTAGAAGCCCCGGCCTCGGTCGATCTGCCCGTCGAGGGCGCGGCGGCGCTGAAGGCGGCGGTGATCACTGTCCTGCTGCACTACACCACCTCGGGCCCTCTGGCCTGACACCCCGACAACAAGGAGAAAGACATGGCACGAGCGCAAGGCGCCCGGGCGCAGATGGCGCTTGGCTTTGAGACAATTTACGGCACCCCGCCGGTCAGCGGGTTCCGATTGATGCCCTTCGCACGAACGACGCTGGGTTCGGAACAGCCCCTGCTGGAATCGGAACTGCTGGGCTATGGCCGCGATCCACTGGCGCCGATCAAGGACGCGGTCACGGCCGACGGTGATGTCGTGGTGCCGATCGATGTCGAGGCCTTTGGCTATTGGCTGAAGGCTGCCTTCGGCCAACCGACAACCACCGGCACCACGCCCAAGACCCACACGTTCCAGTCCGGCAACTGGACCCTGCCCAGCATGTCGATCGAGACCGCCATGCCTGAAGTGCCACGCTTTGCGATGTATTCCGGCTGCGTACTGGATCAGCTGTCCTGGCAAATGCAGCGGTCAGGGCTGCTGACGGCATCGGCAAAGCTGATCGCTCAAGGCGAGACCATCGCTGCAGCAACCGCCGCAGGAACGCCCACCGCGCTGGGCTTGCAACGCTTTGGTCATTTCAACGGCACGGTGAAGCGGAACGGCAGCAGCTTAGGCAACGTGGTCTCGGCCGAGATCACCTATTCCAACAACCTCGACCGGATCGAGACCATCCGCGGTGATGGCCGTATCGACGGCGCAGACCCGACCATGGCGGCGCTCACGGGCCGGATCGAAGTGCGGTTCTCCGACACCACGCTCGTGAGCCAAGCCATCGACGGCACACCCTGCGAGTTGGAGTTCAACTACAGCCTCGGGGCGAATGCCAGTTTCACATTCACCGCCCACGCGGTCTATCTGCCAATCCCGCGCATCGAAATCGCCGGGCCGCAGGGCGTGCAGGCCAGTTTCGACTGGCAGGCCGCAAAAGCCGTCAGCCCCGCCCGGATGTGCACCGCCACCCTCATCAACAGCATTGCGAGTTATTGACCATGATCCGACTGAATCTGACCGCCACGCCGCAATGGCTTGATCTCGCCCCCGGCCTGCGCCTGCTGGTGGGCCCGCTCACAACGGCACTGATGGTATCGGCGCGGGCTGATGCCGCCATCGAGGCGATGCCAGAGACGGCCACAACCGAGGAACTGGCGCTGGCCATGGCAAAAGCGGTCGCCCGTCGCGCCGTGCTGGATTGGGAAGGCGTGGGTGATGACGCGGGCCAACCTATCCCCGTTTCGCCCGACGGCATCGACGCCCTTCTGGAAATCTGGCCCATCTTTGAGGCTTTCCAAACCCAATATGTCGCCCGCGGCCTGATCCTGGACGCAGAAAAAAACGCCTCTGCGCCCTTGCCGACTGGTCCTTCGGCGGGGGCGATCGCTACTGCGCCGCCTGCGAACATCTCTGCGAAGACTGCCCCGCAAGACTGAACCGCCCGCAAACGCAGGACGGCTGGCAGGTCTGGGATCTGGTCGGCCGCCTTGGGGGCCAGTTGCGGGTGATCCCCGGCGCGGTTCTGGGCTGGGACATGACCGCAGCACTGACCCTCGCCCAAGCGCTGGGCGTTAACACCCTGATCGCGGCCGAACTACTGCCCGAGATCGAGGCGGTGATGGTGCGAAAGTTGAACGAACAAATCGGAGAGAACCATGGCTGAAAAGAAAGTCAGCGTCCGCCTTTCGGCCGTCGGCGGACGGCAGGTGCGCGCCGAGTTGGAAGGCATCGGCGATGCCGGGGCCCGTGGCTTTGGACGTCTCTCGTCGGAGATGGAAATGGCGAACGCGCGACTGGTTGGCTTTGCCCGCCGGGTTGGATTGGCTCTGGCGGCGGTAACCGCTGCGGCAGCAGCAACGGGCGTGGCCATGATCCGGTCGGGGCTGGAAATCGTCGATGCGCAGGCAAAACTGGCACAGTCGCTCGACACGACCGTGGCAAGTATTCAGGTGCTGGAACGCGCGGGCGGTTTGGCCGGGGTTGCCATGACCGGCATCGAACAGGCGACGAAGGATCTGACGCGACGCTTGTCGCAGGCGGCCGCGGGCACCGGACCTGCGGCTGATGCGCTGGATCGGTTGGGGCTTTCCGCCACCAGCCTGATGGCATTGCCGCTCGATGAACGGATTGCCCAGATCAATCAGGCGATCACGGATTTCGTACCGGCGGCGGAGCGAGCGGCGGTGGCGGGGCAGCTTTTTGGCGAGGAAGGCAGCATTGCGATGTCTCGCATCGACAGCTCAACGCTACGCCAGGCCACGCAGGATGTGCGCGATTTCGGGTTGGTGGTCTCGGAGCAGGATGCCGATCAGATCGAACGCACCAATGATGCGCTGTCACGTTTGGGGCTGATCTGGCGCGGGGTCTCGAACCAGTTGACGGTTGCCGCCGCTCCGGCGTTGGAAGCCGTCGCGAACGCGCTGGCAGCAATGGCGCGGACCACAGGTCCGATTGGGATCGCCATCACAGCTCTCTTTGAAAACATCGGGCGGCTGACCACCTATGCCGCGACGTTTGCCGCCCTGATGGCCGGGCGCTGGGTGGCGGGTATGGCCGCTGCAGCCTTGTCGGTCAGCAGCCTGGCCATTGGTCTCGTGATCCTGCGCGGAGCGCTGATCCGGACCGGCATCGGCGCGCTGATCGTCGGCGCTGGCGAGTTGGTATTTCAGTTCACCCGGCTGGTGTCCGGTGCCGGTGACTTTGGCGCTGCGATGGGGTTGCTGAAAGACGTCGTCATTGAGGTCTGGGATCGCATCAAACTGGGTGCCACCGCCGCCGGTGCTGCGGCCACGGCCATGTTTTTCGACATCAAGGCAGATGCGGCCAGCGGCATGCAGAGCGCCATCGAAAGCGTGGTCGGTTTCGGCAACGCGGCCGCCAACACGTTTGAGGGTGCATTCGAGGCGATCAAGGCCATCTGGGGCCTCTTGCCCGCCGCGATCGGCGATCTGGTGTTTCAGGCGGCGAACAGCCTGATCGAGGGTGTTGAGAGCATGCTCAACGGCGTGGTTGCCCGGATCAACAGTTTCATCGAGGGGATCAATACCGGGCTGGAAGCGCTGGGCTCTGATCGCCGGATTACCATCCTGGGCGATCTGGACCTCGGCGAGATCGAAAACCGCTTTGCCGGGGCGGCAACGCGGGCTGGCACCGCCGCAAGTGACGCGTTCGACCGCGCTTTTGAAGACAACCCGCTGGCAGTGCCGGATTTTGGTCTGAACGACATTTCCCGCGAGGCGCTGGGCGCAGCGAACACCTACCGCGCGGCGGCCAGTGATCTGGCTGCTGGGGCACTGACCCCGCTCGCCAGCTGGCAGGCGTTGCAGGATGCCGTCGCGGGGGCTGGCAATGATGGCGAGACAGCACTTGCTGGCGCTACCGATGCCGCTGGCCGCTTTGATGATGCCATCACATCGGCTGGGCGCGCAGCAGCGGGTGCTGCGAACAGCGCAGGTGCCGCCGCTGCGGAAGGTGCAGAGGCCGCAAAAACCGGCTGGGCCGCAGCTGTGGCGACCCTCGCCGACTATGCCGCCGAGGCTCGCGACATCGGCGGCGATATTGGCAACACCTTGATTGGGGCGTTCACCTCGACCGAGAACGCCGTAGGCGAGTTTGTCAAATCCGGCAAGCTCGACTTTCGCGATCTGGTCTCCTCAATGATCGCCGATCTGGCCAAGCTGGCGGCGCGGCGCTTCATTCTTGGGCCGATTGCCAATGCGCTTTCCGGCGCGCTGGGCGGCGCGGGCGGGTTATTCGCGGACATCCTGCATTCCGGCGGTACGGTCGGCCTGGCGGGCAGCCGCCGGATGGTGCCAGCCATGGCATTTGCCAACGCACCGCGCATGCATTCCGGCGGCTGGGCCGGGTTGAAGCCTGACGAGGTGCCCGCGATCCTGCAGCGCGGGGAACGTGTTTTGTCCCGGCGTGAGGCTGCTGGCTATGGGCCGGGACAAGCCACTGCGCCCACCGTCAACGTCACGATCATGTCGCGTGATGCCGAAAGCTTCCGGCAATCGCGCACGCAGGTCGCATCCGACATCGCCCGCGCGGTATCCCTTGGCCGGAGGGGCATGTGATGGCGTTTCACGAGGTGCGCTTCCCCGACAATATCAGCCGCGGCGCGCGCGGCGGGCCGGAGCGCCGCACACAGATTGTCGAGATGGCAAGCGGTGATGAAGAGCGCAACGGATCATGGGCAGATTCCCGGCGGCGCTATGATGCCTCCTACGGCATCCGCAAGGCCGACGATCTCGCGGCCGTGACGGCGTTTTTCGAAGCGCGGCGTGGGCGGCTCTACGGGTTTCGGTGGAAAGACTGGGCCGATTACAAATCCGGCCTGCCGTCCGCCAGCCTCGTTGCGACCGACCAGCCGATCGGCATCAGCACGGGTGCCGCGACCACATTCCAGCTGGTGAAACTCTACACCAGCGGCGCGCAGTCCTGGACGCGGACGATCACCAAGCCCGTCGCCGGGACCGTGGTGCTGGCCTTGAACGGCGTGACGCAGATCACCGGCTGGACGGTGAACACGGCCACCGGTGTGATCACCTTTGCCGCGGCTCCGGCCCCCGGCGTGGCGATCACCGCAGGTTTCGAGTTCGACGTGCCGGTGCGCTTCGACACCGACACGCTGGACGTCACCCTTGATGTCGAGCGGCTCGGCTCGATTACATCCATTCCCCTGATTGAGGTCCGCAGATGAAGCTTTCAGGCCTCGCCAAGCAACGCTTTTATATCTGCAATGCGGGCGATCAAGGTCATCGGCTCCGCTGCTGTTCCCGCAAAACCACAGCTGATATAGAAGTCTTTGGCGCGATCATCCAGCGCGTGTACCAGAATAGCCGCAATGCCAACTTCATGGGCCGCAGCAGAAACCCGCAGGACCGCGTCACGCAACAACGCGCGGCCAAGACCGTTGCCCTGCTCCGTCAGATCAATCGCCAACCGGCCCAAAACGATCACCGGGATCGGATCAGGCATGTTTTGCTTGAGTTTGCGTGGCAAAAGGTCGTGGCTGACCGATCCTGCAGCAACGGCATAGAAGCCGACCACCTGATCGCCGCGGCAGACCACATAGGTTCGGGATGCGCCCGACATCTGATTAGTGCGGGCCTTGCGCTGCAGCCAGCCATCAAGCGTAGGCGCGCCGGACGTAAACGCATCCATCTGATGGGTGTCGTTCAGCGGTTCCGGCGCGCGCAAGGATTTGGGTACTTCGCTCACTTATCCCACGGGGCCGGAGTGGCAAGAAGTTTACGCAGCGCCGCGTTCGGCGCGGGCGGGGCGTCAAGCTGCACCATAAAGGCGCTAAATTGCTCTGCATCAAGACGGAACGCAGTACGGTCGAGAAGCGCATCTTCGGCCGCCATCCGGGCGGCATCCATCATAAATTCAGAGCGGTTCTTGCGCAGCGTCGCCGCTGCGCGGTCGATCAGATCGCGGTCCCTAGGGGTTACACGAAGATTGATCAGCGACCTGCGCTGGGCGTCTTCCTTCTGGATTGCGGCAACCATGATGAGTTCTCCTGCTCTGAACTGACCTCATATGTAAAGACAAGTGCTTTACATATCAATCCCGGCGCACCGTTAAAATCTCGACGTTACCGACAACTCTTTAAAAAGGGGTCACCCCGAATGAAACTTCTCCCGATCGGCATGCAAGCGCATCTGGATGATGGCACGACCACCCTGGCGTGGTGTTGGCGTATCGAGCGGGCCGATGGCGTGATCTTTGGTTTCACCGACCATGATCGCCCGCTGGAAATCGCGGGCATGAGTTACGAGCCCGACACCGGTTTTGCCGCCTCCGAAATCCGCGCCAGTGCCGATTTCTCGGTCGACGGGCAGGATGCCGAAGGGGCGCTGCGCTCAGACCGGATCACCGAGACCGATATTCTGGACGGGCGCTGGGACAATGCCGCGATCGAAGTGTGGCGGGTGAACTGGGAAAACGTCGCACAGCGGGTGCTGATGCGGCGCGGCAATCTCGGCCAGATCAGGCGCGGCAAACAGGTTTTTGTCGCCGAGGTGCGGTCGCTCACGCATTTTCTCAATCAGCCGGTGGGGCGCACCTATCAATATTACTGCGACGCGGAACTCGGCGACGCGCGCTGCGGGGTCAATCTGGCCGCGCCCAGCTATTCGGGCAGCGGGTCTGTGGCCGCTGCGTCAGGCGATCGCAGTTTTGCGACGGCCGGGCTCGGTGGGTTTGCACCAAACTGGTTCGCACTGGGCCGGGTGGAATGGACCAGTGGTGCCAATGCCGGGCGGCGGGCGGAAGTGTCGATCCATACAATCTCGGCGGGGACCGCGCAAATCACGCTGATCGAAGCGCCCGTGCGCATAATTGCGCTGGGCGACGGGTTCTTCATTCAGGCAGGCTGCGACAAGCAATTTGCGACCTGCCGGACCAAGTTCGGCAATGAGGTGAACTTTCGCGGCTTCCCGTCGATCCCCGGCGACGACACCATCGTACGCTATCCCACCCAAGGCGATGGCAGCACCGGGCAGCCGCTATGAACGCTGCCCCTGATGTTGTGATCGCCGCGGCGCGGGTCTGGCTCGGCACGCCCTACGTCCATCAGGCCAGCGTGTTGGGCGCGGGTTGTGATTGCCTCGGCCTTGCCCGCGGCATCTGGCGTGATCTTTACGGGCCGGAGCCGGTAATTCCGCCGCCCTATACCCGCGATTGGGGCGAGGCAGGTGGGGCGGAAGTGCTGGCCGAAGCCGCGCGACGGCTCCTGCTGGAGATCCCGATCGCAGAGGCAGCGCCGGGCGCGCTGATCCTGTTTCGCATGGCCCGCAACACCCCTGCCAAACACTGCGGCATCCGCAGCGAGACCGGTCTGATCCACGCCTATGAGGGCGCGGGCGTCATTGAAGAGCCCTGGCGCCCTCATTGGGTGCGCAAGGCGGCCTTCGCATTTCTCTATCCAAGGTAAGACAGCATGGCAGCAATTGTTCTGGGCGGCATCGGCTCCGCAATTGGCGGAAGTATTGGCGGCTCCATTCTTGGCCTGTCGGCGGCCGCGATCGGCGGTGGCATCGGCTCGCTGATCGGCACCACGATCGATTCCCGCCTCAATGCCTCTTTTGCCCCCGACCAGCGGCAGGAGGGCGCGCGGCTCGATGAATTACGCGTCACCAGTGCGACCGAGGGTGCCGTGATCCCGCGTATCTATGGCCGGATGCGGGTCGGCGGCAACATCATCTGGGCCACAGATTTCCGCGAGGTCTATTCCGAGACACGCCAGGGCGGTGGCGGAAAAGGCGGTGGTGGTGGCGTGGTTGTCGAGGACTACAGCTATTTCGCGAGCATCGCTGTCGCCATTGCTACTGGCCCGATCGGCGGCGTGGGTCGTATCTGGGCAGATGGCAGCGCTTTCGATGTGCCGGGCGCCATCTGGCGGCTGCATCGCGGCACAGAAACCCAGATGCCCGATCCGTTCATCGAGGCGACGATGGGCGCAGGGCTCGCCCCGGCCTATCGCGGCACCGCTTACATCGTGTTTGAGAACCTCCCGCTGGCCATTTTCGGCAACCGGCTGCCTCAACTGTCCTTTGAGGTTTACCGTCCTTCTGAGGAACCCGACAGCGCAGAGCAGCTCTTGACGGCGGTGAACATGATCCCGTCCTCGGGCGAGTTCATCTATGCCACCGAGCCGATCACCCGCAACATTGGCAGCGGTGCTGTCCAGCCTGAAAACGTCAATTCCAGCGGCGGGCAGTGCGACTTCCTGACGTCGCTGGATCAGTTGGAAGCCACGGCGCCAAACTGCAAATCGGTGTCTCTGGTGGTGGCGTGGTTTGGCACAGACCTGCGGGCGGGCAATTGCCAGATCAGGCCCGGCGTGGAAACGGCCACCAAGGTTACGGCACCGAAGCTTTGGGCAGTGAATGGCGTGAGCCGCTCGGCCGCTTATGTGGTCTCGCAAATCGATGGCAGCCCGGCCTATGGCGGCACCCCCAGCGATTTCTCTGTCGTGCAGGCCATTCAAGAACTGAAGGCCCGCGGGTTTCGGGTGACGTTCTACCCGTTCCTGCTGATGGATATGCCCGAGGCAAACACGCTGCCGAGCCCCTATTCGGACAACGCCGCGGCCCTTGGCCAGCCGAAATATCCCTGGCGCGGCCGGATCACGTGTTCGCCCGCCGCAGGGTTCGCGGGCACCGTCGACAAAACGGCGGCAGCGGCAACGCAGGTGTCGGCGTTCTTTGGGGCGGCCGCGCCTGGCAATTTCGCGGTGTCGGGCACGTCGGTGTCATGGACCGGATCACCGACCGACTGGGGCCTGCGCCGAATGATCCTGCATTATGCCCACCTCTGCGTGGCGGCCGGTGGCGTCGATGCTTTCCTGATTGGCAGCGAGTTGCGCGGGCTCACGCAAATCCGGTCGGGCGCCAGTACCTATCCGGCGGTGACAGCATTTCAGAGCCTTGCCGCCTCGTGCCGGAGCATCCTCGGCGCAGGCACCAAGCTCAGCTATGCGGCCGATTGGTCAGAATATTTCGGTCACCAGCCGCAGGGTGGCACCGGCGATCTGTTCTTTCACCTCGATCCGCTCTGGGCCGATGCCAACATCGATTTCATCGGCATCGACAATTATATGCCGCTGTCGGATTGGCGCGATGGCGATCAGCACCTCGACGCCCTGACGGGCTGGCCCGCGATTTACGATCTGCCCTATCTGCAGTCGAACATCGAAGGCGGCGAGGGGTTTGACTGGTTCTATGCCTCGGACGGCGATCGCACCGCCCAAATTCGCACGCCGATCACCGATGGCACCTATGGCAAACCTTGGGTGTTCCGGACCAAGGATCTGCGCAGCTGGTGGACGAACCAGCACAACAACCGTCCCGGCCGCGTTGAGAGCGGATCACCCACCGACTGGTTGCCGCAATCGAAACCGATCCGCTTCACCGAAGCCGGGGCGCCTGCCGTCGATCGCGGCACCAACCAGCCGAATGTCTTTTACGACCCCAAGTCGTCTGAGTCCTTCCTGCCCTATAATTCGCGGGGCTATCAGGATGATCTGGTGCAGCGGCGCTACATCGAGGCGCTTTTCCCGTACTGGAATGACCCCGCAAACAACCCGGCCTCCGGAATTTACGCAGGCCGGATGATCGATGTCGCCGAGATCGCCATCTGGACATGGGATGCGCGGCCCTATCCGGCCTTTCCGGTCCGCTCCGACGTCTGGTCTGATATCGACAACTACCGCCTTGGCCATTGGTTGACCGGCCGGATCGGCGGATGTGGCCTTGCCGAACTGGTTCGGGAGTTGTGCCGGACGGGTGGCGTGCCTGACGCGATGATCGATGTGACGCAGCTGGCCGCGACGGTGCCTGGCTATGCGATCACCGCCATTGAAAGCGCCCGCGCGTCGATCGCACCGCTGGCACAGTTCTACGGCTTTGATGTCGTCGAGACCGGCGGGCAATTGCGCTTTGTGCCGCGCGGGCAGCCTGCCGTGGCCCAGATCGCTGCCGAGACGCTGGTGATTACGGAGCGCAATGCCGAGGACATCAGCTTCACCCGCGCGCAGGAAACCGAACTGCCCCGCGCGTTGAAATGGCGCTTGATGATGCCCGACGAGGATTATGGCGCGCTGTCGGTCGAGGCGCGGCGGATCACCGTCGACACCGCGCGCGTCCGCACCGAGCAGTTTCCGATCGTCTATCCTGCCGCACTCGCCGATCGTGCCGCCCGCCGCGCGCTTCACGAGGAATGGGTCGCGCGAGAGGATGCGGCGTTCGCCCTGCCACCCTCGCGGTTGGCTCTCGACCCGACTGATGTGATCCGCCTCGAACATGACGGCCGCACGCCATACTATGTTCTGGCCCGCATCACCGATGGCGGCGCGCGGCGGATCGAGGCCAAGCGGACCGATC
The DNA here is from genome assembly GCF_052119585.1 of Pseudogemmobacter sp. W21_MBD1_M6. NCBI lineage: Bacteria > Pseudomonadati > Pseudomonadota > Alphaproteobacteria > Rhodobacterales > Paracoccaceae > Pseudogemmobacter > Pseudogemmobacter sp. W21_MBD1_M6. The sequence continues at coordinate 29,254 of NZ_JBGQOJ010000032.1, forward strand.
AAACACTCTATGATCTGCCGCCGGGGCCGGAGCGCACGCCCGCGTTCATAGCGCCGACGGTATTTGGCCCCCCGGCGGCGATCCTGATGAACCTGCCGCAACTGGCTGACGATATTCCTGCCCATCGCCCCTATGCCGCGGTCTTCGCGGCACCTTGGTATGGATCAGCGCTGATCTGGCGCAGCCCCTCGACTGACGGTTTCACAGCACTTGGCACAGTCGGCCAGCCTGCGCGGTTGGGCACCTTGGCGTTTGATTTTTACGCAGGCCCGGTCTGGCGCTTTGACAATGGCAACGAGCTCTGGATCGATATGGCCTCCGGCACATTCAGCAGCCTCGACGATGAGGCGCTGTTGGCTGGGGGCAATGCGCTGGCTATCGAAACGGCCCCCGATGCCTGGGAAATTGTCCAATTCGCGACGGCATCGCTGCAAAGCCCGGGGCGCTGGCGGCTGACCCACCTGCTGCGCGGCCAGTTCGGCACGGAAAGTTCGATCGCCAACCCCACCCCGGCCGGGGCACGAGTCGTCGTGCTGAACACTGCCGTCACCCCGATCGCCATCAGCGAAAGCGACATCGGCCTGCCTGCAAACTGGCGGATTGGACCATCAACAGCTGCGGCGGCAGACCCGCTGAACCTACAACTGGCCTTCACGCCATCGGGGCGCGGGCTGCGGCCCCTGCGGCTGTCTGAAATCCCGAACATGGCCCCTGGTGACACCGTTCAAATCGACGGCGACATCTATGAAATCCGGTCCGAGCCGCGACGCGATGCCCAGCGGATGATTTTACGCTGCGAGGCGCGGTTGCTATGAGGATTGATGTGGCGGTGGTCGGCGACATTCTGGCGCAAATGCGCGAAGAGGTGGCCGCGGGTGAGCGGGCCGTGTCGCAATCAATGTCAGTGGTGGCGACCGGCCTGAAAACTGATTGGCGGATGCAAATCATCGGCGCGGGGCTGGGACCGAAGTTGGCACGCACGATTCAATCGCGCAAATACCCGGTTGCAAAGGACTCGCTCAATGCGGCGGCACTGGTTTGGGCCAATGCGCCAGTCCCCGCCATCCTGCAGCGCGGCGAGCGGGTGCTGAGCCGGCGCGAGACCGCGGGCTATGGCGGCGGGTCGACTGGCGGTGGCGTGACCCTGCATATCGATGCGCGCGGGGCGCAGGCGGGCGTCGCCGAGCAGATCGACGCCAAGCTGCGCGCCGCCCTTCCCGAGATCCAGCGGATCGCCATCCAGAGCGTCGCGGGGCGGCGCAACCGGGGGTATGCGGTATGAGCGTTCCGGCACTGCCCCTGACCTTGATCGAAAGCCTGGAGCGGCGTCTGGTCACCGCCGTGACCGCATCGACGTCGTCTTTCACCGGAACCCAACAGGTGCAGGACTGGGGCGGCGAATGGTGGGAGTACAGCTTCGAGATGGCGATGACCAAGGGCCACGACGGGCGGCGGCTGTCGGCGTTTCTGACGGCCCTTGGCGGGATGCGGGGGCGGTTCCTGCTGCCCGATCCCTCGATTGCGCAGCCTGACATGACGGCATCGCCTGTCGTGGTTGGCGCGGGCCAAAGCGGGACGATGCTTCTGACCGGTGGATGGGCTGCGACCGCGCCCGCGTTGCTCTGTGGCGACTTCTTCTCCCTTGGTTCAGACGAGAACACCCGGCTCTATCAGGTGACGGCCGATGCCACCGCCGATGTCGCTGGGCTGGCCACCCTGTCCTTTGTGCCGCGATTGCGCAGCGCCCCGCTCAGCGGTGCGGTGCTTGACGTGGCAGCACCGGCGGTGGCGCTGCGCCTGACAGCGCCGGTGCCGACGCGGATCGGCCGTGCCGACAGCTACCGCTTTTCCATCACCGCCCGCGAGGCGCTTTGATGAGCCGGGACATGACAACGGCCTTCGGTGCGGCGTTGGCGGCACAGGATCTGCGGCCGGTGATCTTCTTCGAGGGCGCCTTCGCCTCGGGCCTGGTGCGGATCTGGTCGGGGCTTGGCGCGATCGACTGGGACGGCAAGATCTGGACCGGTGCCGGATCGCTCCTCGGGCTCGGGTCGATCGAAGAGGCCGAACAGGTGGTCGCCAGCGGCACCTCGATCTCGCTGTCCGGCGTGCCGCTCGAGATGGTGGCGCTGGCGATCGACGAGGCGCGCCAGGGCCTGCCCGGTCGGGTCTGGCTCGGGCTGCTCACCGAGGAGCGCGGCCTCATTGCCGATCCGGTGCAGGCCTTCACCGGTCGGCTTGATGTGCCGGAGATCACCGACGACGCGCAGAGCTGCACCGTCACGATCAGCTACGAGAGCCGGTTGATCGATCTCAATACCGCGCGCAGCTGGCGCTACACCCATGAAAGCCAGCAGGCGCTGCATCCCGGCGACATGGGCTTCGCGTTTGTCACCAGCATTCAGGACAGGGAAATCACATGGGGGCGCGGATGAGGACGGCGGATTGGCAGAGCCGTCTGGCAGGGATAGTTGAGCACGCCCGCACCCGGCCTTTCGTCTGGGGCACGCATGACTGCGCCACCTGGGCCTTTGAGCTGCGCGCCGCCCTGACCGGCGGCGCGGATGTGGCCGCCCTGTGGCGCGGCCGCTATACCACCGCCCTTGGTGCGCGGCGGGTGATGGTGCGGTGCGGCTGGCAGAGCCTTGAGGCGATGGGCCGTGATCTTTTGGGCGCGCCCTTGGCCTCCCCGCTTTCGGCGCAGCGCGGCGATCTGGTGCTCGGGGGCGCGGACCCCGCCTTCGGGGTCTGCCTCGGCGCCAAGGCCGGCTTTGTCGCAGGTCCCGGCCTGACGCTCCTGCCGCTTGAAGCCTGCACCCTGGCCTGGAGGGTCTGACATGCCGCCCATCGTGCTTGGCGTTGTGGCCCTTGGCGGGGCAGCGGCGGGCGGCAGGGACCGGTCACGGCCGTGGCCAGCAAGGGCGCGCAGGCCCTGGCCTTTGCCCCGATCGACGCCTTGCAGGCGGACGGGCTGTTTGCCGGCGGCAAGACCGGCCTCGACGTGGTGGGCGCGACGCTGCGCCTGAGCACGGTGCTCGATGCGCAGGGCACCCCCTCCACTGTGCAGACCTCCGGCCTTTACGAGTTCGGCGCGGGGCTGGACTTCGGGACGGTGCGCCTGCTTCGCCTGCGCAGCCAGATCAGCGTCGGCGCCCTGGCGCTCCTGGACCGGATCGACGCACGTCTGGAGCCGATCGACACCTGGGCCGACTTCGACGGCTCCGAAGGCGCCGAGATCGATGTGGTGCTCGAGGTGCGGGACACCGACGATGATCCGGCGGGCACTCCGGTCTGGAGCCCGTGGAGCCGCGTCGACAATCATGAAATCGAGGCGCGCGCCGTGCAGGCGCGGGCGTGGTTGAGCACGGCCGATCCGGCCTTCACGCCGGTGGTCACGCAGTTGCGGCTCTATGCAGACGAGGTGGCCTGATGCTGCGCTCAACTCGGATTGAACCACGTGTCGCTGCCTGCGGGCTTCGCCGCCAGCGCGGCAAGCCGTGCCCTTCATCGCAACAGGAACTGGACACACATCGATGGCGCAAACGAACAGCTATGTGATCGAGAACGATGCGGGTCTCGCGGTACGAACCCGCCTCAACGAGGTTCTGGCCGCGATCCAGTCGGCCAATGCCGGAGCCACGGCGCCGACCGCGACGCAGCCCGGCATGACCTGGTTCGACACCAGCACCAGCCCGCCGGTGCTGCGCATCCGCAATGCCAGTGACGACGGCTGGGACGAGTTGCTTGATGGCGGCAGTTTCTAACCATCATTATCGAAAAGGGGTGCGCAGGCATGGGCGGCGACAACAGCTTCATCGAGACCATCAATGCGCTGTTCGGCGGGGCGGTCACCACGCTGATCGGGGCCTTCACCGGCCGGCTGATGTATCACTCGGGCGAGGTCAAGCTGGGCCGGCGGCGGTTCTTCGGCAAGGAGCTCTTGTGGGAGATCCCGGTTGCCATCGGCATGGCGATCATCGGCGAGGCGGCGGCGAATTACCTCGGGCTGGGCCAGCCGGTCAGCACCGGTCTTGTGGCGACGCTGGCCTACCTTGGCCCGCGCGGGGCCGAGGCGCTGATCTGCAGCTGGCTCGGGCGCAAGAAGTAACCCCGCATCAATCCGAACAAGATCACACACGCCGCCTATCCCGGGCGGCGGTTCCTTTGGCATGGGAGAGCCACATGACGCCCTATGATATCGCCCACACCTATATCGGCACGACCGAAGGCCCGGGCCCTGCGGATAATCCGAAGATCCTCGAGATGTATGCCACCATCGGTCAGGACTGGGTCGAACATGATGATGTGGCCTGGTGCGCGGCCTTTGTCGGGCATTGCCTCGAGCAGGCCGGTCTGCGCTCGACGCGGAAACTGACGGCGCGCTCCTATCTGGAGTGGGGCGTTCCGGTGGATCTCGCGGAGGCGCAAGAGGGCGACATTGTCGTGTTCCGGCGCGGCAGCTCGTCCTGGCAGGGCCATGTCGGCTTCTTTGTCGCGCAATCCGGCCAGATGATCGAGGTGCTGGGCGGCAATCAGGGCGATGCTGTGAGTATCAAGCGCTATGCGGCGTCAAAGCTGCTCGGCGTGCGCCGGGCCGGAAATGTCGCCCCCCGCGTGACGATGAGCACAGCGCAGGTGCAGACGGTCCTCGACGGTTTGGGTTATCACGAGGTCGGCCACGCGGATGGAAGCCTGGGCAGCCGCACCCGCGGCGCGATCCTGGCGTTCCGCGCCGATCAGGATCTGCCACTGGTGCCGATCATCGACGCAGAGCTCGTCGACGCGCTGGCCCGCGCGCCGTGCCGTGCCGTGTCGCCCGAGCGGGCCGCCGGCATGCCCGAGGGCTCGCGGATCGTGACGGCGGCCAATGCCCAGATCGGCCTCGGGGCGATCGGCGTCGCGGGATCGGTTGCCGGATCCGTTGCCGGTCAGATCACGCCGGCGCTGGACCAGATTGAGGCGGCACAGGGCATTGCCGCCCGCGCGCTGGTCCTGTTCGGCCTTGAGGGCGCGTTGCCTACCCTCTTGCCCTGGATCGGGGCGCTGCTGTTTGCAGGCGTGATAATTTATGCGGTCCGGGCGCGAGCCGCACGGATCGAGGATTATCGGACGGGTCGCAGCCCGGGCTCGGGTGGGGGTCAGTAAGATGGCCGCGTTTTGTCTATCGCTGATCCCGGTGCTCGGCCGGCGCGTTGCCCTTGCGGGCGCACTCGTACTTGCGGTGATCGTCGCCCTCTACACACTGTGGCGCAGCGGTCGGGCGGCGGGCGCGTCGGCCTATGCCGCGCGCCGCACCGAGGCCCGCATCCGCACCATGACCATAGCAAAGGAAACCCGCCATGAGGTGGACACCACAAGCGATGCTGATCTCGATCGCCGTCTTGACCGCTGGATGC
>NZ_JBGQOJ010000033.1:0-31307 GCF_052119585.1 Pseudogemmobacter sp. W21_MBD1_M6
ACGTCATTGTCCTATCCCGCCCACCTGAAAATTAGAGAAAAATAGAGCGGCGGACAACTACGCTGACACAGGGGGCTAAGCAGGGCTATCTCAAAACATTGGATTTTAATTAAACTTGCCGTGGCCTTAGGCACGCTTTTCCATTGTGGATGTATTTGGTGTGCCCAACGAGTGCTGAAAGCCGGTTTTATCGTATGTTTTCAAAGATTTTCCGCCGTTCAGTAGTAGCTCGAGTCGAGAAGAAGCGGCTTTTACACCGAGCATAGATGCAGCCAGAAGGCGCTGATTCGCATTGGCCTTTTCAGCAAGTCGAGCGAGAATGGCACCATGCGGAATATCATGTTTGGCAAGCTCCTGAAGTAATTTCTCTTTTCTTACAGCAATCTCGGAAGCCGCTAAAAAATCGGCGACCAATATCTTGGCGCGCTCTGTCTCCATCAAGTCTTCGATGGCGAGAATCGTGGCCTGCATCCTACTCATCAGAACGCAACCTGAGAGCGCCGAACAGTTTCTCGGCCAAGCCGATGCCGCCACTTTTCACCATTTCTTGCGCTTGCGCCTGCCGCAGAAAGGACCCGAACTGGTCTTCGCCAGCCCCCCCCCCAAAGCTTTCGCGCGACTTTCCAAGGCCAGCAGATTTCAACATCTCCGAAAGGAACGTGACCTCGAGCTGCTCAGCTGCCTCGCGCAATCCAAGGTCCGTCGCGCGCGGGGCAAGGTGATTAAAGGATGTCGTTTTTGGTTCATTAATTTCCATCACCTGCAGAGTCCTTAAATTGTTTGCATTTTTCAGGACTTTGATTGCTTGAAGTAAAGAAGCGGTAACTAAATTCGTGAATAGATGCGTGAAGTATAGAAATGTAGCGGAGCAATTATGCCGTCCCTGCCCCTATTTACGCCATTGGAAGAAAAGCATGCGATCGTTAGCATGAAAGCTGACGCCTTGAATGTAGTGCCGACAGCGGCAGGAGCCTTTGCACGGCTTCTGGAATCCAGCGCAATGATGGGAAATGTGCATGACGGCACCCCAAAAATTTCCGGACATGGAAAGGCATCAGTCATCGCGGTTTCTACCGAAGAAGATGATCAAAAGGAACCGATTACCCTTGATCAAGCGTGGGAATGTCTGGGATGCGCGGCGGAGTTTCGCGCGACCGAGACACATTTTCCTTCATTGGTTTCGTGGCTAGGCAAGAATTCGGATGCCCCCCCCGAAGTGACACACTCGGACGACCCCGAGCAATTGATTGAGGATCTGTCTGAAGATCTGACAACGCCGGAGGCTGAAGTCCGAACCGGCAATCACCCATCTGTTGTTACAGGGGCCGCGGATAGTCCGGTGGCTAATCCGCAAGATCCGCAGGAGCTATTTGCAAAGGTGTTTCCTGAAGTGCAGCATACGACATCTTTGTACGCCAACCGGCCGCATCGAATCAATGCGCGCGAGAGTACTAAGGAAGGCATTCGGTACGGTCAAAATGAGGTGTCTCCACAGCAACCAGAAGATCTTCTGGCGCCCGAAAGAAATCCAGTCGCGCCAAAGGTGAGTGGTGGGCTTACATCTGAACCATCAAACCATCGGACTGATCCGCCGAGGCAGGAGGGCCTTTTGCTGGAGGCCGCCAAAACGGTCGTTGCTCGGACAGATGTGAGCCGTGGCAATTCGTCAGTTCAGGATGATAGTCCTGACTGGCGTTTGTTAAGGTCATTGCCTGAAACGTCCAAGCCTGGACGCCATCAGGGTATTTCAGGTAACGGCGGATCATATCCTGCAGAGCCTGCGATTCATCTTGAAGCTAATGTTGGTCTTGCACTGGATCACGGGGCAGAGGTGTCGAGCGGCCCGGCCCCGAAACGGAACCAAAGTTCGGCTATCAACGATCCCGTCACGCATCATGAAGTGGACGGCTCCCATTCGGCGCTGGTGAATGTTGACCCAACACAGAGATCGGGTAACATGATGCCAAGCGTCAGCTATTCGGATACCTCAACACGAGTAGCAGCGTTGACTACAGGTGCGCGAATGATTGAATTGATCAGTCATATCGCTGAAGAAGACGCTTCGTTGCCCGCGTCGGAAGGCGGCAAGCGCCTGTCGCATTCAATAAATGCAACAGTCAGCGCCGTTGAAGTTCCATCGTCAATTGAACAATGTTTCCCCGTTGAGCATAAAAAGAACAGAGACAGCAACGGAGTCGATCCGCAGGCAACGGACAGCACAGGCAATACAGATGATGTTTCTGCCAATGCAAAGACGGAAACTCCATATTCCGTGATGCAGTCGCAGGCACTTGTATCTCCTCTCAACACCAGAATCGGCAGCCCGCCGGACGGCTCTGATCTTGCGCGTGGTATAGCGGTTCAGATCGCGAAAAGCGTGGCCAGCGCCACCGACTCAACAATTGATATTGCTCTGAATCCAGAAGAACTGGGGCACATCACGATCTCTTTGAAGCCATTGGAGGCTGGAATTTCGGTTACAATATTTACCGACCGCCCCGATACTGCGGACCTTATGCGGCGCCACATTGAGGCGTTAGCACACGAATTCCGTGCTATGGGCTATACCAGTTCAAGCTTTAGTTTCGGGCAGGGTGCGCCACAGGATCAAAGGGCATATCGAACGTTTGATGGGGCGAAACGCAGGCCTGTCATTGCGAGTAATCCGGAAAATACGCCAGCCGAAGCACGTTCGAAAAGCGACGCGTCCGGCGTGCTAGATCTAAAATTGTAGTTGGAGGTCCGCATGGAAGTTTTATCAGTAACACCCGCCGCCACGACGAATCCGTCGCTCGCGACTACGTCGACAAAGGCTGCTGTAAGCTCTGACTTTGAGACATTCTTGAAAATGCTCACGGCTCAAATGAAAAATCAAGACCCGTTGAATCCGATCCAATCATCGGATTTCGCGGTCCAACTCGCCACATTTTCCGGCGTCGAACAGCAAGTTAAATCCAACGATCTGTTAGCCCTATTGGGGCAAAAATTGTCGATCATGGGGATGGCGCAGTTGGCGGGATGGGTCGGGATGGATGCGAAGGCCGTCGCGCCAGCATATTTTGACGGAAGTCCGGTTGCGATCGAACCTGCCCCGGACCCAACGGCCGATGAGGCTGTGATGGTGGTGCGCAACGCATCTGGTGCCGAGGTCCAGCGTATCAATGTTCCGGTGTCGCCTGACCGGATTGACTGGGCAGGGGTAGATTCAGACGGCAATCCACTGGCCTCGGGGCTATATTCCTTTGATGTCGAAAGCTACTCGGGTGGAAAAATAATCGGGACTTCAACCGCCGAAACATACTCACGGATTGCCGAGGTGCGTATCGATTCGGGTGAAACCGTATTGATTATGGAAGGCGGCGCGCAGGTCTCGGCAAGCGCGGTTCTGGCTTTGCGTGCACCATAGCACTTGTGTCTTTTCAGGGCACAGCCTAGCGTGAATGATGATTTGATCTGCTGGAAAGGGGGGGCAAGATGCAATCCTGCGCCATGCCTTATCCAGACGAGATGCCATTGGAAATCCGCGTGCGTCTTGCTGCGCTTGGCCTGATTGCGGAAAATTGTGCACCAGAACGTCTGTTTGGTGGGCGTACCAATTTGGTCTGGCGGATTTCTGAAGGGCCGCGTGCCGTTGTCTGCAAGCTGTTTTGCAAGGGCTTTGCTTCGCCCCTGTTCCCGAATGACAGCACATCAGAGGCGACAGTTCTTGCATCTCTTGCGGGGACCGGCCTTTCGCCCGGAATTTTGGCGAGCATCGAAACAAAGTTCGGCCCAGTCATTGTCTACGAATTCGTTCATGGCGCTTCATGGACGGGCGGCGCTGTCGATGTGGGCAAGGCTTTGGCAAAGGTGCATTCCCATCAGGCCCCTGAGGGATTGCGGATACTGCCCTCGGGCTCTGCCGCTATCGCGCAGCAAACTCTTGCGATTCTGCAAGAGTGCGATGGTGCTGACGCTGATGCAATTGTGGCCCGGCAACCGCCAACAACGCTGCCGCCAGCGGAAACCTTGTGTTTGATTCATGGGGATGTGGTTCCCAACAACATAATCCGAACAACTGCGGGACTTGTGTTTATTGACTGGCAATGCCCAGCATTGGGCGATCCATGCGAGGATGTGGCAATGTTTTTGTCGCCCGCGATGCAGGCCCTTTACGGCGGTCATGATCTTTCTGCCGATGACAGGGATGCGTTTTTGTCGGCCTATGGCGATCTTGCGATTGCCACGAGATACAAAAAACTTGCACCGTTGTTTCATTGGCGCATGGCAGCGCATTGCCTGTGGAAATCACAGCGTGGTGAGCGCGACTATACCCCGGCCATCGAACTGGAGTTGGCCGCGCTAGAGCAGGGTTGAAAGATAAACACCGCCGGCTGTCATTGCCCCACCAGCCGCCATCCATAAGAGTGGTGCGAAAACGGACCGGCGCGCGGACTCTTGCTGTGGTTCGGACTGCCGGATCAACGCAGCCTGTGCAAGTGCTGGTAGCCGTGGCCCGAAACGGGACAGGATCATCGCGGTCTTTCCAAGATCGCGAAGAAGCGCTTTTGGCCCGATGCTTTCCTTGATGTAATCCTCGACAATAGGCTGGGCGACTTCCCAGATGTTGATGTGCGGGTCCAGTGTTCGTGCCACCCCTTCGACAACAACCATCGTTCGCTGAAGCAGAATCAGTTCGGTCCGAGTTTCCATGCCGAACCGCTCTGTGACCTCGAACAGGTAGTTCAACAAGCGGCCCATCGAAATTCGTGTGGCGTCCATGCCGAAAATCGGCTCTCCGACAGCGCGAAGCGCTTGTGCGAATTCTTCGACATCGCGGTCGGCGGGTACATATCCCGCCTCGAAATGGACCTCTGCCACACGACGATAGTCTTTGCGGATAAAGCCAAACAGGATCTCTGCGTAGACGCGGCGTGTGTATTCATCGATCCGGCCCATGATGCCAAAATCATAGGCGATGATGTCACCATTCGCGGCGATTTTCAGGTTACCCTGGTGCATATCACCGTGGAAATAACCGTCGCGCAGGGCGTGAGACAGGAACAACTGCAAGACTCGCGCACCCAGAAGCCGCCGATCATGCCCGGCAAGATCAATGGCTGTGACATCGCTGGCCGAAAGCCCCTCGGCCCATTGCATTGTCATCATGCGCTTGGCGGACAGGAACCAATGCACACGGGGCACCTGAAATCCGGCGTCTTTCTCTGTATTCGAGGAAAATTCACCGGCGGCAGAGGATTCAAGGCGCAGATCCAGTTCGGCCAAAACAATGCCCTCGAAGTGCTTTATCACCTCCATCGGGCGCAACCTGCGTGCAGATGGCGCCAGAATTTCGATCATCCTTGCGGCGAAATAAAAGGCATCCACGTCTTTGCGAAACGCCTTTTCGATCCCGGGTCGCAGGACTTTGACGGCGACATATTCCCCGGTATCACGCAGCTTTGCCTTGTGAACCTGGGCGATGGAGGCTGCGGCAACAGGCTCGCTGAACTCACTGAAGACATCGTCAACAGAAATCTCCAGCTCATAGGCCACAGTCGCTTTGGCGATCTGGGTCGAAAATGGCGGCAGCTTGTCTTGCAGCACCTTCAGCTGAAGCGCCAGTTCGTCTCCGACCACATCGGGGCGGGTGGAAAGGACCTGCCCGAACTTGATGTAAGCCGGCCCCAGCGCTGTCAAAGCGCGGGTCGCGGGCGGCATGGTCGGGTCGCCTTTCAGGCCCAGCCACTTGAATGGCCAGCCCAGAACGCGGGCGGCGATGCGCAAGGACGGCGGCGCCTGAAAGGCGTCAAGAACCAGGCTCATTGCCCCGGTTCGTTCCAGTGTGGCACCCGTTCGGATCAGCCGCCAAATATTGTGAGGACCACGCACCTACAGTTTCCACCCCGAATGAAGGGCGGCAATGCCCATTGTCAGATTTCGGTATTTAACGTTTCCGAAACCCGCATCGCGGATCATTGCGGCAAAACTGTCCTGATCGGGAAATTTGCGGATTGATTCCACCAGATATTGATAACTGTCCCGGTCATTTGCGATGATCTGGCCCAGCACGGGGATCACATTAAAGGAATAGCGGTCATAGGCCCATTGCATCGCGGGATTGGGCAGTTGGCTGAATTCCAGCACCATCAGGCGGCCACCGGGGCGAAGGACGCGGTAAGCTTCCGCCAACGCATCTTGAATGCGGGTGACATTCCGGATGCCAAAGCTGATGGTGTAAACGTCGAAGGTGTTACTTTCGAACGGCAGTGCCATGGCGTCGCCGACGACCCAGTTCAGGCTTTCCGCTTGTGCGATGGCCTCGGGGCGGTGCGACCCTGCAACCAGCATGGATTCGGTCATATCAAGAACCGTTGCATGGGCATGGCCGGCTCGCTTTAGGAAGCGGAAGGAAATGTCGCCGGTTCCCCCGGCAACATCCAACAGCTTTTGCCCCGACCGCGGCGCTAGCCAGTCCATCATCGCATCTTTCCAGATCCGGTGAATGCCCATCGACATTGCGTCGTTCATCACATCGTATTTTGATGCGACGTTGGTAAAGACGCCATGGACCAGTCCAGCCTTGTCGTCCTCCGCCACGGTTTTAAAGCCGAAGTGGGTGGTTTTTTGTTGCTCGTCGGTCATTGGGCCTTGCCGTTCCTAATTCACATCACTCTTATAGAGCGCCGTGGGCGTGATACAATCCACCCGCCTAGTCTAAGAGAGTGCGCCGTGCCCGAATTACCAGAGGTAGAGACAGTCCGTCGCGGATTGTTGCCCGTGATGGAAGGGCAAGAGATCGCCCACGCAGAGGCGCGCAGGCCCGATCTGCGCTGGCCCTTGCCGGAAAACATGGGCGCGCGGTTAACAGGCGCGACGGTGACGCAGCTAAGGCGCCGATCGAAATACATTCTGGCGGATCTATCTACGGGCGAGACGCTTATCATTCATCTCGGGATGTCGGGGCGCATGCTGATCTCTGGCGTTCGGATCGGGGAATTCCACCACGAACACCCCGCACCGGAAAAACATGACCACGTGATACTGGATATGGCGGGTGGCGCACGCGTGACCTTCAATGATGCGCGTCGATTTGGCGCGATGGATTTGACCCCGACAGCCAAAGTCGAGGCGCATTGGCTGCTCGTCGCGCTTGGGCCAGAGCCTTTGGGAAATGCGTTCGACGAATCCTATCTGATCGACCGGCTTCGCGCAAAGAACACACCGATCAAAACCGCGCTTCTTGACCAGCGAATCGTGTCCGGGCTTGGCAATATCTATGTGTGCGAAGTGCTGCACCGTGCCGGTATTTCACCCAAGAGAAAGGCTTGCGATCTGTCTGTGAAACGGGTGGCAAGCCTGGTTCCGATCATCCGGCAAGTCTTGTCGGAGGCGATCGAGGCGGGGGGATCATCGCTGCGCGACTATCGCCAGACCGATGGCGAGTTGGGTTATTTTCAACATACATTCAGGGTTTATGACCGCGAGGGCCAGCCTTGTACCACGGCCGGATGTAACGGGACAATCGGGCGAATCGTTCAGTCGGGCCGATCCAGCTTCTACTGCGCGCAATGCCAAAGATAACTTGATCGAAGCGACAACAGTGTTAATGAATCATTCGAAATGAACAAGGATGACATTTTCACATGGCCTATGAGACGCTGATCGTCGAAATCGAAGACTACGTCGCCCTTATTCGATTGAACCGCCCGGACGCGATGAATGCCCTGAATTCGACACTTCTGTCGGAACTTGCCGATGCCCTGAAGGCGGTTGGGCAAAACGACAAAGTCCGCGTCGTGGTTTTGACCGGCTCTGACAAGGCATTTGCCGCTGGCGCGGATATCAAGGAGATGGCCCAGAAAAGCTTTGTCGACGTGTTCTGGTCCGACATGTTCGGCAGCGAGGTCGAACAGCTATTGCGGTTCCGCAAGCCGATCATCGCCGCTGTATCGGGGTATGCATTGGGTGGTGGCTGCGAACTGGCGATGATGTGCGATTTCATCATCTGCTCTGACACGGCCAAGTTCGGGCAGCCAGAGATCAATCTGGGCGTTGTTGCGGGCATCGGGGGCACGCAACGTCTGACCCGTTTTGTCGGCAAGTCGAAATCAATGGACATGCATCTTACTGGCAGATTCATGGATGCCGAAGAGGCTGAACGGTCGGGTCTGGTGAGTCGCGTCGTGCCAGTGAAAAAGCTGATGGAAGAGGTCATGGCCATCGCCTCGAAGATCAGCGAAAAATCTGCCTTGACGGCAATGGCGGTCAAAGAGGCGGTGAACCGCAGTTATGAAACCAGCCTGAGCGAAGGATTGTTGTTCGAGCGCCGGTTGTTCCATTCCTTATTTGCAACAGAAGACCAAAAAGAGGGCATGGCGGCCTTTCTGGAGAAGCGCGAGGCACAGTTTCGCGATAAGTAACCGAAATATATCGAAAGCACCGTTGACTTGAAGCCGAGTCGGGCCTAGAAGCCGGACTTCAGATTTACCGAACCCAAAATGTGGGAACTCGACCTATGGCAAATTCGCCCCAAGCTAAAAAACGCGCCCGTCAAAACGAGTTGCGTTTCTCTATCAATAAAGCGCGTCGTTCGCGTATCCGCACATTCATCCGCAAGGTTGAAGAGGCGATTACTTCCGGCAACAAAGACGTTGCTGCTGATGCATTGAAAACGGCTCAGCCGGAATTGATGCGTGGCGTGACCAAGGGTGTGGTGCACAAAAATACCGCTGCCCGCAAAATGTCCCGCTTAGCAGCGCGCGTAAAAGCGATCGCCTGATCTTCGGCATTGCTTAACTTAAAGACAAGGGCGCGCCTCTGGCAGCGCCCTTGTCTTGTTTTTCACTGAAATATTAAAGACCTGACCGACTTAGGTTCTGCCAAAGATATGGGCCAAAATCCTCATATTGGGATTCGTTTCATCAAAGGCAGAGTCAAGATCGAAGATCAGTTGCGTGCCGCGTAAGCAGCTTGCTAAATTGCCTGAGCGAGTCACATCGCCCTGGGGGACATAGAATCGAAACGGACGTCTGCCGACGTCAAATGCCGGCCAATGCGCATTGTCGTATTCAGGATCCGACGACGTTTTGATGGGACTTAAGCGATTAGCAAGTGAGGCTTGCTGCGCCGCTTTTTCCCGAGAATGAAGGCTGCGAACTTATGCGTTCGCGGATCATTCTTGTTGTGTCTTTCAATACAGTACGACGCGAATGCCGCGCGCAGAATGTGAACCCCGGTTGGTTCAAGGTTTGCCCGGACAAGCGTAGTGGCCAACGCGCGAATGCAGCGACGGAAAGACGGCGGCGCGTTTTGCGGCCAGTCTTTGTAGTCGGTCAAGGCGTTGGCAAGGCGGATTGTGACGGCCGAACGAGAGGGCGGGCTGATGCTGGATCAGTCTTGGACACAACAAGAAAACAGGTCTGAAATAATGACGAACGACACCTGGGGAAAAGTACGTGAACAGCTTCTTAATTCAGTGGGCAAAAGCAACTACGTAAACTGGATCGAGCCGCTCGAGTTCGCGAACCTTCACGACGGTGTCGCAACATTTCATGTGCCGACGCAATTTATGGGAAATTGGGTTTCCCGCAATTTCGGCGAGCAGATTATGCATCATCTTGCAAAGGCAGACTCCTCGGTCAGCAGGGTCGAGTTTTCGGTGCCCGCCACAGCCTCCAAGGCGGTTGCGCGCACACGGCCTGCCATGGCTTCGGCCGCAAAAGTTGCCGAAGCAGCCAAGGACGAGATTGACCTGCCGGGTGCGCCGCTTGATGCGCGGTTCACCTTTGACAGTTTTGTGGTTGGCAAGCCGAACGAATTGGCCCATGCCGCCGCACGTCGCGTCGCCGAAGGCGGCCCTGTGACGTTCAACCCCCTGTTTCTTTACGGCGGCGTAGGTTTGGGCAAAACCCACCTGATGCACGCGATTGCATGGGAATTGCAGGCGCGCAGCCCAGAATTGCGGGTCGTCTACCTGTCGGCAGAGCAGTTCATGTACCGGTTTGTTCAGGCGCTTCGCGAAAAGAAGATGATGAACTTCAAGGAGCTATTCCGCTCTGTCGATGTTTTGATGGTGGATGATGTTCAGTTCATTGCCGGAAAAGACAGCACGCAAGAAGAATTCTTTCACACGTTCAACGCGCTTGTAGACCAAAACAAACAAATCATTATTTCTGCTGATCGCGCACCGGGAGAGATCAAGGATCTGGAAGAGCGGATCAAATCCCGCCTGCAATGCGGGCTTGTGGTCGATCTGCACCCTACGGATTATGAATTGCGTCTTGGCATTTTGCAGCAAAAGGTCGAGCAGTACCGGTTGCAGTATCGCGATTTGGTTCTTGTGGACGGGGTTCTGGAATTTCTGGCGCACCGCATTTCGACGAATGTGCGGGTGCTAGAGGGTGCTTTGACACGGCTGTTCGCTTTTGCCTCGCTTGTTGGGCGCGAAATTACGTTGGAATTGGCACAGGATTGTCTTGCCGATATTCTGCGCGCGTCTGATCGCAAGGTCACGATCGAAGAGATTCAGCGCCGGGTCAGCGAGCATTACAATATCCGTTTGTCCGATATGATCGGCCCTAAAAGGGTGCGCACGATTGCCAGACCGCGTCAGGTGGCCATGTATCTGGCAAAACAATTGACTTCGCGGTCGTTGCCGGAAATCGGGCGGCGGTTCGGCGGGCGGGACCATACGACCGTTATGCACGGCGTAAAACGGATCGAAGAGCTGCGAAATGTCGATAATCAGATCGCGGAAGACGTAGAACTGTTGCGTCGCAGCCTTGAGATCTAATCATCCGACGGTCGCCCCTTGACGCCCTGACCAAAGCATTGGACATTCGGGCAAAGGCTTGGCCCCTTTGAAAAAAGGGCTTGAGCCGTTCTGCGAATGGGGTAGGTTCAGCGCCCCGACATCGGTAGGAGCGTTGGAATGAAAATTAGCATCGAGCGTGGCGCGCTTTTGAAAGCGGTCAGTCAGGCCCAGTCAGTGGTAGAGCGTCGGAATACGATTCCGATCCTTGCCAATGTACTGATCGAAGCGAACGCAAACTCGGTGAGTTTCCGTGCGACCGATCTGGATATCGAAGTGGTCGACAAGGCAATCGCGCAGGTCGAGCGGCCCGGTGCGACGACCGTATCCGCCGTTACCCTGCACGAGATTGTCCGCAAACTGCCGGATGGTGCGCTGGTGCAGCTGTCGGATGATGGCACATCCGGCCGCCTGACCGTCGAGGCCGGCCGCTCGAACTTCAATCTGGCGACCCTTCCAAAAGAAGATTTTCCGGTTATGGCCACATCGGAATATGCGTCGAACTTTTCTTGTCCCGCGCCGGTTCTGCGCCGTCTTTTCGACAAATCCAAATTCGCAATATCGACGGAAGAGACACGATACTACCTGAACGGTGTTTATATGCACGTGGCAACCGGGGATGGCGGGCAAAAGCTGCGCTGTGTCGCAACCGATGGCCACAGGCTTGCACGGATTGACGCAGACCTTCCTGAAGGCGCCGAAAATATGCCGGGCGTCATTGTGCCGCGAAAGACCGTGGGCGAGTTGCGCAAATTGCTGGACAATGACGATACGATCGTTGCCGTGTCGGTCTCTGAAACAAAGGTGCGGTTTGCCACGCCTGAAATCACCCTGACATCAAAAGTCATCGACGGCACGTTCCCGGATTATACGCGCGTTATTCCGCAAGGAAACACGCGCAAGCTGGAAGTGGATGCCGCAGAATTCGCCCGCGCGGTTGATCGCGTTGCGACGGTGTCGTCTGAACGGTCGCGTGCGGTTAAGCTTTCTCTGGACGAAGACCGCCTGATCCTGTCTGTCAACGCCCCTGACAGCGGTGCTGCGGAGGAAGAACTGGCCGTTTCCTACAGCGACGAGCGACTGGAAATCGGGTTTAACGCGAAATATCTTCTGGAAATCGCCAGTCAGGTAGACCGCGAGAATGCGGTGTTCATGTTCAACTCTGCGGGTGATCCCACGTTGATGCGCGAGGGGAACGATACCTCTGCGGTCTATGTGGTTATGCCGATGCGGGTCTAAGGGCCTGCACGCCGCCACGGGCAGACAATTCGAAACAGAAAAGTGAGGGCCGTGCATGCCCGGCCTTGCGTTACGCGAACTGACATTGTCGCATTTCCGGTCACACAAACTGGCCCGCCTGTCTTTGGACGGGCGGCCAGTTGCGATATTCGGGCCGAATGGCGCAGGAAAAACCAACATTCTAGAGGCTATATCGTTCCTTTCGCCGGGACGCGGGTTGCGCCGGGCCGGGCCGGACGAGGTTTCACGAAAACCCGAGGGGCTGGGGTGGAAAGTCACTGCTGTGCTGCAAAGCCTCGCGCAGATGCACGAGATCGAAACCTTTGCCGAGGGGGCCAGCACTCGAACCGTTCGGATTGACGACAAAGCCGCACCGCAGACCGCCCTTGGCCGGATCGCCCGAATTCTGTGGCTGGTTCCGTCGATGGACCGGCTGTGGATCGAGGGGGCAGAAGGGCGACGGCGGTTTCTTGACCGTATGACGCTAAGCTTCGAGCCAT
The DNA here is from genome assembly GCF_052119585.1 of Pseudogemmobacter sp. W21_MBD1_M6. NCBI lineage: Bacteria > Pseudomonadati > Pseudomonadota > Alphaproteobacteria > Rhodobacterales > Paracoccaceae > Pseudogemmobacter > Pseudogemmobacter sp. W21_MBD1_M6. The sequence goes on from NZ_JBGQOJ010000033.1 coordinate 12,532, forward strand.
CGCATGCCGAGGCCGTGCTGACCTACGAAAAGGCAATGCGCGAGCGGAACCGATTGTTGAAGGATCAGGTGCGTGATCCGGCCTGGTATATGGCGCTAGAGGCGCAGATGGCGCGTGCCGGAGCCAATATCCAGTCAAACAGGATCGGGGCGCTACAGCGTCTTGCCGCAGCGCAAAGCGGAGCGGAAACAGCCTTTCCTGCAGCGAGACTGACATTGCAGGACAGCGATGGCGGGCAAATCCCCGAGAGCGAGGACGCGCTGAAGGCAGCGTTCGAGGGCGGCAGGCGACAGGATCTTTACGCCGGGCGCACCCTGATCGGGCCACATCGTGCCGATCTGGCAGCGGTCTATGTCGCCAAGGATGTCGAGGCCAAGCAATGCTCGACCGGAGAGCAGAAGGCTTTGTTGATTTCCTTGATCCTTGCAAACGCGCGTGCGTTGGCAGAGGATTTCGGGGCACCGCCTGTCTTGCTGTTGGATGAGGTCGCGGCCCATCTGGACGCTGGTCGCCGCGCGGCGCTTTATGACGAGATATGCGCCATCGGGGCGCAGGCATGGATGACGGGCACCGGCCCCGAACTTTTCAAAGACCTTGGCCCGCGCGCGATGTATTTGGAAGTGACAGAGGTAAATGGCACCTCGATAGTGAAAGAAGTAGCGATATGACCCCGAACCGCGTGACCCTGATCACCCTTGGCGTGGCAGATCTGGCGCGGTCCCGCGCCTATTACGAGGCACTTGGCTGGATCCCCGAGCAGGTGATGGACACTGTCGCATTCTACGACATGGGGGGTGCCAAGTTCGGATTGTTCCCGCAGACCCTGCTGGCGAAGGAACAGGGACGGGACATAAAGGATCTTGGGGTCGGGGCCATGACGCTTGCGCAGAACTTTCCCACATCAGAGGACGTTGATGCGGCCTATGATGCCGCACTGATTGCGGGGGCCACAAGCGTTACAGCTCCGGTTGGAACGGAATGGGGCGGATATTCCTGCTATGTTGCAGATCCCGATGGCCATATCTGGGAATTCGCGATGAACCCGTTCTGGACCCTGGATGAAAATGGAAAGCTGGGATGACGATCGGTCTTTCTGATCTGGCGCTTTACGCAGGTGCTCTTGTGATCCTGTTCTTCACACCGGGGCCGGTCTGGATGGCGTTGACCGCGCGCGCGCTTTCCGGGGGTTTCAATGCGGCTTGGCCGTTGGCATTGGGCGTTGTTGTCGGTGATGCGCTTTGGCCGTTGCTTGCCATTCTGGGGGTCACCTGGATTGTCAGTGTTTTTGATGGCTTCATGACGGCCCTGCGTGTCGTCGCCTCGGGTATTTTCCTGTTGATGGGATACCTGCTTATCCGGCACGCGGATCGTTCCGTCGCATCGGACAGTCGCCTGACGCGACCGGGGATGTGGGCCGGTTTCGCGGCGGGGGTTGCGGTGATTCTGGGAAACCCGAAGGCGATCCTGTTCTACATGGGCGTCTTGCCGGGCTTCTTCGATCTGACGCGTGTTACCGTCCCCGACATTGCCGCGATCATGGTTATTTCAATCGTTGTCCCGTTAATCGGAAACCTGTGTTTTTCGCTTTTTATCGGCCGGGTACGGGCCATTCTGACATCGCCCTTGGCATTGCGCAGAACCAATATAACCGCTGGTGTGCTGCTGATCATCGTCGGGCTGGTCATACCGTTCACCTAGGCGCAAAATATGGGCGTCGAGCGTGACAACGCCCACTAAACCTCGTATAAAATGACAAAAATACGAAGGAAAAACCGCATGTCCGAAACCCCGAAAATCCCCGAAGAGTATGGCGCAGATTCCATCAAGGTTCTCAAGGGGTTAGAAGCGGTTCGCAAACGCCCCGGCATGTATATCGGGGATACCGATGACGGGTCTGGCCTGCACCATATGGTGTACGAGGTTGTCGACAACGGTATCGACGAAGTTCTGGCCGGCCATGCGGACGCTGTGACCGTCACGATCCATGCGGATTCATCCGTTTCGGTCAGTGACAACGGGCGCGGTATTCCTGTTGGCATTCACGAAGGCGAGGGCGTTTCTGCGGCAGAGGTCATCATGACCCAACTGCACGCTGGCGGCAAATTTGACCAAAACTCCTACAAGGTCTCAGGCGGCCTGCACGGCGTTGGCGTGTCGGTTGTGAACGCATTGTCCGATTGGCTGGAATTGCGGATTTGGCGTGACGGCAAGGAACACTACGCACGGTTCGAGGGTGGCTTTACTGCGGAATCGTTGCGCGTGGTCGGCGATGCGAATGGGCGCAAGGGCACAGAAGTTCGGTTTCTGGCCTCTCTTGAGACGTTCTCGAACCGCGACTTTGTGTTCAAGACTTTGGAAAACCGTCTTCGCGAACTGGCGTTCCTGAACTCTGGTGTGCGGATTATCCTGAGGGATGAACGCCCCGCCGAACCTTTGGAGGCCGAACTGATCTACGAAGGCGGCGTCAAAGAGTTTGTGCGATATCTGGATCGCTCCAAAACGCCGGTGATGGCAGACCCGATCTTTATCACGGGGGAAAAAGACGGCATCGTCGTCGAGGTCGCGATGTGGTGGAATGATAGCTACCACGAGACAGTTCTGCCCTTTACCAACAACATCCCGCAACGCGACGGCGGAACACATTTGGCGGGCTTTCGCGGTGCGTTGACCCGCACAATCAACAACTATTCCCAGACATCAGGCATTGCGAAAAAGGAAAAGGTCACATTCACGGGCGATGACGCACGCGAAGGCCTGACCTGTGTCTTGTCGGTCAAAGTACCCGATCCAAAATTCTCGAGCCAGACGAAAGACAAGCTGGTCAGTTCCGAAGTGCGGCCCGCCGTCGAAGGGCTGGTAAACGAAAAACTCGCCGAGTGGTTCGAAGAAAACCCCGGCCAGGCCAAGGCGATTGTCGGCAAGATCATCGAAGCCGCCTTTGCAAGAGAAGCGGCGCGCAAGGCCCGCGATCTGACCCGCAGAAAAACGGCGATGGATGTCGCATCGCTGCCCGGAAAACTGGCCGATTGTCAGGAAAAAGACCCCGCGCTGTCCGAAGTCTTTCTCGTCGAGGGGGACTCTGCCGGTGGATCTGCAAAGCAGGGGCGGTCACGCAAAAATCAGGCTGTATTGCCATTGCGCGGTAAGATCCTGAACGTCGAACGCGCACGGTTTGACCGCATGCTTGGGTCTGACCAGATTGGTACGCTGATCACCGCACTGGGCACCGGCATCGGCCGTGACGAGTTCAACATCAATAAACTGCGGTATCATAAGATCATCATCATGACGGATGCCGACGTAGACGGGGCGCATATCCGGACGTTGCTGCTGACGTTCTTCTTCCGGCAGATGCCGGAGCTGATAGAGCGCGGTTTCCTTTATATTGCGGAGCCCCCGCTGTATAAAGTCGCCCGCGGCAAATCCGAGGTCTATCTGAAAGACCAGATGGCACTGGATGACTATCTGATCCAGATGGGTGTCGATGGGGCTGTTCTGCGCCTTGGATCGGGCGAGGAATTGATCGGTCAGGATCTGGCGCGTGTTGTAGAAGAGGCGCGCTCGGTGCGCCGCAGTCTGCAATCCTTCCCGACGCACTATCCGCAAAACATTCTTGAGCAGGCCGCAATTGCCGGCGCATTCATGCCCGGCCAGGTCGACTCTGATCTTCAGGGGGTTGCCGATAGTGTCGCCAGTCGTTTGGATCTTGTCGCGCTGGAATACGAGCGGGGCTGGCAGGGGCGTCCGACACAGGACCATGGCCTGCGGTTTTCGCGCAGCCTTCGCGGGGTTGAAGAGGTTCGCACACTTGATGGAACAGTTTTGCGGTCCGGTGAGTCGCGGCGATTGGGCAGCTATACGAAGGCGATGCAGGACGTTTACACGCAACCCGCAAAGCTGATCCGCAAAGAAAAGGAAGTGTTGATTCACGGGCCTACGGAATTGCTGAATGCGATTCTGTCCGAAGGGGAACGGGGTTTATCGCTTCAGCGTTACAAGGGACTGGGCGAGATGAACCCCGAGCAGCTTTGGGAAACCACGCTGGACCCCGAGGCGCGCACGCTTTTGCAGGTGAAAGTCGATGACGTCGCCGAGGCAGACGACCTTTTCACAAAGCTGATGGGTGACGTGGTAGAGCCTCGTCGCGAATTTATCCAGCAAAACGCCCTGAATGTCGAAAATCTGGATTTTTGATCGCTGTAGGGAAGTAGATCAAGGGACGCGGCGTACACCACTATGTGCGCCGCGTCCCGCATTTTGAGAAATTCTGCTGGTTTCGGATACAATACTGCCCCGCCTATCGCTAACCTTGCGAGGCGTTACGCTATCCAGTGATGACCATACACCAACGACGTAGAGCGCAGATTTAGCAACCCGCGTAAAAAGCATCGTACAGGGATCAATCCATGGCTGGGTTCGGTTGCTTGTCAGAATGGCAACAACGGTGCCCAACGTTTGGAAGTGTCTCTATGGTTAAAGATTAGCACAAAATTTACGATTTGTCGCCAAAAAAACGGGCACCGATATTAACGGCATCTGTCGAGGCCTGCACTCAATTCATCCTGACGGCAGGGGCATCGGCACCTGAGCCAAAGCCGAAGACGGCTGCATATTGTTCTTCCAGAGGGTTCATCTGCGAGAGATCCTTTCCGAAACGGAAGGTGGTCAAATCAACCTCCTCGGCGCCGTCGGGAAGGGATACGCCGATTGCGTCGGCGACCTGCAATAGATTTCCGGTAATCTCGATCCTGATGGTATTTCCGATCTCCGCAAGGTTCAGTTCATTGGCCAGAATTGCCATAATCTGGTTCAGAAGATCGATGGTGTCCCGCGCCTTTGGGCCAAAATCGGCTGGTACAAACTCGAAGTCGAGAATGATCTGCGACGCTCCTTGTCCGTCAATCAACTGCTGGGTTCCGAAAGTGACCGTTGCCTCACCGATCAGGGGTGTGGATTTCATAATGCAGCTTTCATTCGGTTCGACTGTGGGCGTGAGTTTTGATGTTAGTTTTTTTGAGAGATTTTGCCTAACGTTTCCTGAAAAAAGCAGGTATTCTCGACAAAACAATTTATCCCCCGATTGCCAAACGGCAAACCGGCAGAAAACATGAGCAGCATCTTGAAATTTGTCATGCAGATTCCATGCCTGAACGAGGCAGAAACCATCGCAACAACGCTTGCGGCGCTTGCATGATCGGTCCCCGGTTTCGACGTTTTCGAAGTCCTCATTATTGACCACGGTTCCACCGACGACACTGTCGCTGTCGCCAGACAGGCTGGCGTCAAACATATATTAAGGCTTGGATGCAACATGGGCTTGGCCCGCGCATTTATGGCAGGCATCGAAGAATCGTTTGGTTCGGGCACCCGATCGCAGAAATCGCCAGCTTTTCACCATTGAAGAATGCTCTGCAAAAGCTTGGAAGCTGGGTAGTGCGCAAGGCATCGGGCACCGATATTCCGGACGCTCCCCGCGGGTTTCGGGCGTATCATCGGGATATTCCGGCGTCCGGCCTGAATGATGGTTTCGGTTCCGGTGTCGGTCAACGTTGTGACCCGCCCGTCAAGGCTGTTGCCCAAGGACGCAGAGGTTCTGAGGGGCGCGTATCTTCCCTATTGAGGGCCGGTTTTTTTGCCGGATTAGAAGTGGCATCGGGACAGATGCAGGTGCTGATAAGCGGATCATGCAAGGTGGTGACGAACAAGCCGGTTCGAATTGATGGTGCTGTCCTTGAACCGTGCGGGGTGGCGGTTTTGTCGCCGGGGCGCATCAGGTTCAGACGCGGGTGGACGAAAAGCATAAATTGATCTGGGCCGCAGCGGCAGAGGCGCCCGAAACGCTGCCGATCGCAGGGCCGGTCTATTCCGGGTTTTAATCTGTGACCCGCTCGCATCTTAAATTTCTAGCCCGCAAATGGCCCCCCGCAAATGGACACGGAAAACACGAATTGTGCTCTCCGCGCATGGAGCCGACGTGACGTATCCGCGCCGTGGCGGGTGGAAGGCGAAGGTCTATGCAGGGTATCCCTCTGGCCGCGGATCGGGGCGGGCTTAAGGAGGCAGTGATTGAGTGTCACGGGGCTTTTGTTGCCCGAAGCCAATGCCCGGGTCTGGTCCGTTCGCTGAACCTGCGGTTTTCCGACATTGCAGTTCTGCCAGCATTGTTGATCTTTGCGGTTCTGGCACCAGCCAACACCGCCGTGGCCGCCGTGACTTTGCAAATCACCGGCCGCGCAGTTGGTTGTCTTGTGACATTCTGGACAGCGATGGGAGGCACCTCTGCGGCGACGCTGGCTGGCGCCTGTAATCTTGACAACTTGATCTATTAAGCGGGCGTTCAGACCCTGCTGCTATTTCTGACCCTGGGTGAGTATTGAGGTGGTGGAATGGCAGCGCAAAATAGCGCACCAGTCATCATTAAGCGTAAGAAAGTCATTGCGGGCGGCGGTCACCACGGAGGGGCGTGGAAAGTTGCCTATGCGGACTTTGTGACGGCCATGATGGCCTTCTTTATGCTGATGTGGCTGTTGAATGCGACGACAGAAAAGCAACGTAAAGGACTGGCTGATTATTTCAGCCCGACGATCCCGATCGCAAGGGTGTCGGGTGGTGGCGACGGATCTTTTGGCGGTGAAAGTGTCTTTTCAGAAGAGACCTTCTCCAAGGATGGGACCGGCGCCACGGCAAAAAATCCGACTGAGTCAAATCAGGCGCGAGGGCAGACGGGCACCTCATCTGCAGAGGATGCCGTAAAAGAAAATAGAGAAGAACAAGCCCTCGAGCAGATTCAAGACCTGTTGATGGGTAAGGGAGGTGACGCGCTGGTTTCTGCAATGTTGCTAAAGCATATCGTCACACGTGTCACCGACGAAGGCCTGATCATAGAGCTTTTTGATGTCGAAGACGCCGCACTTTTTGTCGAAGGGACAGAGACGCCGACGCCCTTGATGGGCGCGCTTGTTGACATGCTGGTCAAGGCGTTTTCCCTTGTCAGAAATGATGTCGCGGTGAATGGCTTTGTTCGGGCCTATCCCATGGTCTTGAAAGACAATCCCGTTTGGGATCTTTCAGCCGCACGTGCCGGTCAGGTTCGCCAGATGCTGGAGGCGATGGGGTTCGACGCCAAACGGGTTTCCCGCGTTTCCGGATTTGCAGACCGAAAGCCTTCGGTTGCAAACCCTATGGCGATCCGGAACAATCGGATGGAGCTGATCTTGTTGCGATCCGATGTCTGAAAGGAAAAATAGGAAAAATTGTATCCGTTAGCCGCCTGTTAAGTGCTGCGCTGTAGCTGTTTGCCCAGACCGGTGGTCGATGCAGCAGAAAGGCGCAACATGACTATTTCTTCATCACTGAATGCAGGGGTTGCGGGCCTCAATGCCAATGCAACAAGGCTGGCGACGATTGCGGACAATATCGCGAACTCTGGCACCTACGGGTATAAGCGTGCAGATGCCGATTTCCATTCCATGGTGATCGACGGGAACGCAGGCAATTATTCTGCGGGTGGAGTCCGGGTGACTACGCATCGGTTGATTGACGAACGTGGGCCATTGATCTCGACCAGCAATCCTACGGATATTTCTGTCGGTGGCCGCGGAATGATCCCGGTTACAACGGCAGTGTCGCTTGGGCAGTCATCAGGTGAGAACCCGATGATGTTGATGACGACAGGCTCTTTTCGTCCTGATTCAAACGGGATTCTCACCACGGACACAGGGATGGTGCTTATGGGTTGGCCGGCTGCGGCGGACGGCACGGTTCCGCCTTTTCCGCGCGATACGGCAGCAGGACTGGAACCTGTCAGCATCAGTGTGAATCAATTCGCTGGGGACGCGACGAGCAAAATCGGCCTTGGGATCAATCTTCCGGCGACGGAAACCGGTTTTGGTTCAAGCGGAAGCGCACAAACGCTTTCGATTGAATACTTCGGCAACCTTGGAACCTCCGAAACGCTTAACTTGTCATTCTCGCCAACGATTCCAGCCCTTGGTCAATCGAACGAGTGGACAATGCAGATCAGCGATTCTGCCTCGGGTGGCGCAGTGGTCGGCGAATATATTCTGACGTTTGACGATACACGGGGCAATGGTGGCAAGCTGGCCTCTGTCGCAACGGTATCGGGTGGGGTGTATGACCCGCTTAGCGGGACGCTAAATATGGCCGTTGCGGGTGGCCCGATGGAACTTGAAATCGGCAAGATTGGCCAACCGTCCGGTTTGACGCAACTTTCGGACACGTTTGCCCCGGGATCAATCAGCAAGAATGGGTCTCCGGTTGGTAACTTGACGTCTGTCGAAATTGATCCGAACGGATTTCTTCATGCGATATACGACATCGGTTTCACACGGATTATTTATCAAATTCCACTGGTTGACGTCCCGAACCCCAATGGGTTGATGGCTCTGAACAACCAAGCATATCAGGTCTCGCCGGACAGTGGCGCGTTCTTCCTTTGGAACGCCGGTGACGGGCCTACAGGCGAAGTTGTCGGATTCTCCAGAGAAGAATCCGCCACTGACGTGGCGGGAGAATTGACCCAACTTATCCAGACGCAACGTGCCTATTCATCAAATGCCAAAGTCATTCAGACAGTGGATGAAATGTTGCAGGAGACGACAAACATCAAGCGGTAATCGGGTTGGATCAGGACGGGAGACCTCAGAATGAGCGTATCAGGCACCCTATCAAACGCCTTGTCCGGCCTGAATGCAGCGGCCCGCGCGGCAGAGATTGTTTCGAGCAATATCTCGAACGCGCTGACCGAAGGCTACGGCCGCCGCGATTTGCAGTTGTCGGCCCGAACCGTTGGCCCGACGGGCGCTGGCGTAAAGATCGACGGGGTAAACCGAAATGTTGATCAGGGCCTGCTGACCGACAGGCGGATTGTGCAGTCCAAGGTTGGTTATAGCTCTACCGTTTCCAGTTTTTTCGCCGCCATCGAAAGTGGAATTGGAACGCCGGATCAACCGGCAAGTTTGGCGGCGAAACTTTCGAAGCTCGAGGCATCCTTGATCAACGCGTCGAGCATGCCGGATGCTGAGTCTCGGCTATATTCGGTCCTCGACAGCGCTAAGTCATTGGCTGGTCAGATCAATCAGGTTTCGAACGAAATCCAATCGCAACGTATGGATGCGGATCAATTGATCGGACATCAAGTGGCAGAGGTCAATGATGCCCTGGCAAAAGTTGCGGAATTGAACCACGGCATCCTGATGGCATCGGGGTCCGGGCGTGACCCGTCTGCTTTGATGGATCAAAGGCAGCAGGTTGTTGACCAGATAAGCAGCACCATACCTTTGCGCGAAGTCGACCGAGGCAATGGACAGATTGCCCTTTTTACGCCCGGCGGTGCAATTCTGCTGGATGGAACACCCGCGGCGCTGGCGTTTCAATCCACCGGGGTGATTACCTCGGATATGACGTTCGCCTCAGGTGCTTTGTCCGGCTTAAGAATCAATGGCGTTCCCGTTGATACCAATAAGGTGAACGGGCCGATTGGTGGCGGATCCCTTTCCGCACTGTTGGCAGTGCGCGATACCCTTGCACCTGCTGCGCAAGTGCAAATCGACGCGGTCGCAAGGGATCTTGTTGAGAGGTTCCAAAGCCCGGCTGTCGACCCGACGCTGGCAAGCGGGCAGGCAGGCCTATTCACGGACGGGGGCAATGCCTTCGACCCGCTTTTCGAGACCGGTCTTGCTGGTCGTCTGAAAATCAACGCTGCGGTTGACCCTTCCTTGGGAGGCGAGATCTGGCGAATACGCGACGGCCTTGGTGCCAGCCTGCCCGGAGAAGCGGGAAACGCGACGCGGTTCTTGGCTCTTGCGGATGCTTTGACATCCCAACGTGTGCCAAGCTCCGGCGGGTTTATCGGGTCTGCGCGTTCGGCCTCGGGCCTATCGACTGACCTTTTATCCCTTATTGCGCACAAACGGCGGTCTGCAGATGCGGATCAGTCCTTTGTCGCGGCGCAATTGGACACTCTTCGGACGCTCGAACTGCAAAATGGGGTCGATTCAGATTTTGAAATTCAGCAACTGCTTCTGATCGAACGGGCCTACGCGGCAAACGCAAAAATGATTCAAACAGTTGACGATATGATCCAGACACTTTTGGGGCTTTAAGGTATGTATTCGCAATCAATCGGAGATCAGACGCGTGCCTTTCAAATGGCGAGGTCTAACAATCAGCTTAAGACCCAGATGGACCGTCTGGTCGCCGAATTATCAAGCGGCCGAATAAAAGATGTATCCGAGGCGGTGAACGCAGATTTTACGGAGCTGGGCAGCATTGAGGCCACACTCTCGCGGTTGGATGCGTATGCGGTTTCTTTGGCCGAAACCGGCGCGCATGTTTTGGCGGCGCAGACGGTCCTTGGGGCAGTTCAGGACATCTCAAGCGGGTTGGGGCCGTCATTTCTTTTAGCCGGAAATACAGCCAATCCAACGCAGATTCACACCGCGGCAACGGACGCAAGGCAAAACCTTGAGACTGTCGTTTCCATGCTGAACACGCAGGTTTCCGGCCGCAGTTTGTTTGCCGGAGTCGCGACTGATCGTCAGGCGCTGGCCTCATCTGACGAAATCCTCGAAAATGTCCGGATATCACTTGCCGGGGTATCAACAGCCGAAGACGTTGTTGGGGTTGTGAATGCTTGGTTCGAAAATGGAGGCGGGTTCGAGAACCTGATTTATTTAGGTTCTCAAACTCCTTTGGGTGACCGATCTATCGGGCCGGGCGAAACGGCAGGGATGCCGCCACCTGCCACTGATCCTGCGATCAAAGACGTGTTGAAGGGATTGGTGCTTGGCGCACTTGCGGCAGAGGGTCTTCCGGGCCTTGATATCCAGGGGAATACCCGGCTTGTGCAAGAGGCAGGCACGGTGCTTTTGACGGCAGAAGGCGGTTTGTCCAACTTGCGCGCTAGCATCGGAGCAACCGAAGCGCAAATAGAGGGCGCAACGGCGAGGAGTGTCGCTGAGAGAAGCGCCCTGTCCCTCGTGCGGAATGGAATCCTGGCGTCGGACCCCTATCAGGCCGCGTCGGAGCTGGAGCAGATCAGCAGTCAACTTGAAACGCTTTACGCGATGACCTCTCGGCTGTCGCGCCTTAGCCTTGCGGACTACCTGAGATGAAAAAAGTATTCCTGATTTTTGCTGCCATACTTTTCTGCATTCCCGAGGGCGGCGCCGCTGGCCCCATCCGGATCAAGGACCTTGTTGAATTTGATGGCGTAAGGGGCAATGACCTTGTGGGTTATGGTTTGGTTGTTGGCCTGAATGGCACCGGTGACGGCATTCGAAATGCGCCCTTCACCGAAGAAATTATGTCCAATATCCTAGAGCGCTTGGGCGTCAATATTACCGGAGAGCAATTTCGACCCAAGAATGTTGCAGCTGTTTTCGTGACAGCAACTTTACCGCCTTTTGCGCGTGTCGGCAGTCAGATCGATGTTACGGTTTCGGCCATTGGGGACGCTAATAGTTTGCTTGGTGGCACCTTGATCATGACACCGCTCAATGCTGCCGATGGCGAGATTTACGCAGTGGGTCAGGGCACGATTATCGCGGGTGGGGCGTCTGCGACCGGGGACGCTGGCAGTGTCGTTCAGGGCGTGCCCACTTCTGGCGGCATTCCGTCCGGTGCAAGGATAGAGCGTGAAATCAATTTCGATTTTGCAGGCCTCACTTCGGTTCGCCTGGCGCTGCGGGCGCCAGATTTCACCACGGCAGAGCGGATCGAGCGGGCAATAAATAATGAATTCGGTCGCCCCACAGCGATCATGCTGGATGCCGGGACTGTCCAATTGGATATTGCGGCTACGCGTATGCCGTCACCGGCTCATGCACTTGGCCGTGTGGAAAACATTCTGGTGCAACCCCAGATCAAGGCGCGGGTCGTTGTCGATCAGCGTTCTGGGACAATCGTGATGGGCGAAGATGTTCGTGTTTCAAGGGTTGCGGTTTCCCAAGGTAATCTGACCTTGAGAATCGAGGAGCAACCTTTGGTTGTTCAGCCTAATCCATTTGCAGCAGGTGAAACCGTTGTAGTTCCCCGGACCGATACTGCTTTGCAAGAAGAACCTGGTATCGGGTTGGCGGAGGTGGCAGGCGGCACGTCCCTGTCTGAAGTGATTGCCGGACTGAATGCTCTGGGGGTATCACCTCGTGACATGATCGACATCCTAACAAGCATCAAAGCAGCCGGGGCCCTTCATGCAGAGTTTATTGTGCGCTAAGGGCGGATAAATTGTGGTGGCACCTTAAAAGTAACTTCGCACCAAGGCCCCCGAGATCAACGTCCAGCCGTCCGCGACAACAAAAAAGGCCAGTTTGAAAGGAAGGGATACGATCGCCGGCGGCACCATCATCATGCCCATTGACATGAGAATGGCGGCGACCACCAGATCGATAATAAGAAATGGCAGGAAAATCAGGAACCCGATTTCGAACGCTCTTTCAATTTCGCTAAGCAGGAAAGACGGAACAAGGACAGATAAAGGCGCTGCTGGCTCTAGGCCGCGGGTATCGGGTTCGGGCCTGAGATTGGCAAGCGATTCAAATGTCTCGGGGTTGATCCGCGCAGCCATGAAAATTCGAAAAGGCTCGATGCCTTTGGAAAACGCCTCTTCAATTGTCAGCTTATTCTCGATCAAAGGCGCAACACCTTTCAGCCATGATTCGGTGAAAACGGGCTCCATCACAAAATAGGTCAAAAAAAGAGCTAGGCTGATTATCAGCATATTCGGAGGAGATTGCTGCAAACCGATCTCCTGACGCAAAATAGCCAAAACAGTGACGATAAATGGAAAGCAAGTGATCATAATTGCCAGGCCCGGCACGAGACTAAGGATCGTCACCAGCATCAGAAGTTGAATGCTTCGACCAGCCAAAGACCCGTCATCGCCAAGTGAAACCGTTATTCCCTGCGCTGATGCGGGCACGATCAGCGCGATATAAATTCCTAACCCGACAAGGCAAATCAATAGAGATCTGAGAAGTGCCCGCATCACCTAAAGCCCGTTCCGCAGGTCGGCGACTTCAGTCAATCGGACTGCGAGTTGGCCTTCCTGATCTCCATCCAACTCTTGAAGCACGCCCCTGGCAATAAGTTTGTCGCCCACAAAAAGCTCTACCGGATCATCAACGCGGCGATCCAGCTGCAGGACTGCGTCAGGTCGCAGCCGAAGCAGGTCTTTGACAAGCGGACGGGCTTTTCCAACCGAAATTGTAATTTCGATAGGAACCTGAGTGAAAGGATTGATGAAAGAGGCAGGATCACGAGGGCCACCCGTGGAACCAGTATCAGCCATGCTCTTGAGTCCTTTTTCTGGTGTAAAAAAATGCGTCAACCGCGGATATGGCATCATGAAGCGCCTCGCTGACGTCGAGACGCGTTTCTGCTTCTGAAAATCGGATCACCGCCTGCCCCTCTGCCATCGAGGTCTCTTCGATGATTGTAACGGGCAGGCCTACTTGGTCCGCGATCAAGGCGTCCAGAGATGCCCGGTTCGTCGGAGATATTACGATTTCGACGGGAATATTTGCCAAAGTGGTCGCAATTTCGAGACATTTTCCTATGATCAGTGGTGCAAGCGTTGCCCGCGCCACCTCCGGAAGGAAGCCGTTGACCATTTCGCGCAAGAGCGGCTCCATTGCGCGCAATATCTGACCGTGGGCTTCGTGATAGGTGAATGACAGTTCTTGCAAGCTGTGCGAGAAATCTGCCGAAATCGTTTCATTCAGTCGAGTCACCGCAGCCGCAGAGTCTTCCCATCCGGCGGCGTAACCTTGTTCGTAGGAAGCAATTTTTGCTTCTTCAGCAGGTCCAGTTTCAGTTCCGCTTTCTTCCGTGGTGATGATCGGGTCTGAAAATTCCTCCAGGCGCAGTGACAATGCCATTAGATGCGTCCTTCTTTTTCTTCCATCCATCCGCGAAGAATTTCTACGGTTTCTTCTTGTCGGTCTTCGATCAATTGCCTAAGGCGCATCACTGGATCGGAGGCGAGCGCAGTTTGCTTGGCGCTAAGGTCCGGCGCAGTGGCCGACCCATTGCTTCTTGGCGAGACGTCCTGCATCGACGTGAAAAGCGTGGGGTTGTCATCTATCTCTCCTGACAATGCCGTCGCACTTCCGGTCGCGGGCAATCTGGCGGGCCGGTCGGGCAAAGGGATAACAGCTTCGGCAAGGCGCGCTGGTTTTGGGTTCCCAAGGATCGGTCGGACAACAAAAAGCCCCAAGACCAACGTAACGATAGCGAGAACCGAGAGCTGAATCATTGTCATTAAATCAAAGTGCACCCCATCCATAAAGGAAGATGTCGCTTGGGTGCCAAGCTCGATTACAGGCTGAAAGGCGAGAGATTTTAATGTCACGATATCGCCGCGCTTTTCGTCGAAGCCGATCGCAGACGAAACGAGTTCCTGAAGTATGGCCATTTCCTCATCGCTTCTAGGGGTCCAGACTTCGGTTCCGGTTGTGTCAACGGTTGTTATTCCGTCGACCAGAACCGCCACCGTCAGGCGCTTTGTCGCGCCGGGAACCTTGACCAACTCGCGCTTGATCTCTGAGACTTCGAAATTGATCCTCTCGCGTGTTTCCGAGTTTTGACTGGAAGACGACTGATCTCCTGACGATGCAGCGCCAGCAGGCAGGTTGCTGGCAACGGTAACCGATCCTGCGCCCGCATCATTAGACTTGTTCGTTCTTTCCTCGGTATCTGTGCTGATTGCAATTCTGGATTCCGGATCCACTTTTCTTTCCGTTATGGATTCTGATTCGGTGATGGTTTCAACGCTGACTTCAACGACCGATTTTCCAGGGCCCACCCGTGCAGACAGCAGATTTTCTACCTTTTGCTTAAGGTGGGCCGCCCGGTCATCGCCCGTTCTTGCGTCACCGGATATCTCGTCACTGGATGTCACCAGACCGCCGTCGCCGTCGATTATCGAAACATCATCGGGCGACATTCCCGCGACAGCCGATGCGACAAGATATTTCATCGCCTTTGCCTGCGCCTGCGTCAGGGATGTTCCAGTGGTTGTGACAGTGACCGACGCAGTAGACCTGATGTCCTTTTTGAACGGTTGGTTGTTGGGGCTGGAAATATGAACGCGCGCACTGCGGATATGGGGGCTGGTTACAATCGTCCGGGCAAGCTCTCCTTCTTTTGCGCGCAGATAGGTGGCGTCGAACATTTGGGAGGTTGTCCCGAAGCCAGAGAGCGCCTCCAGTAGCTCATAGCCCGACCCGTTGTTCGCCGGCAGTCCTTCGCTGGCGAGCGTCATCCGCAATTCGTCACGTGACGAGGATGCTACAAAGATTGCGCCGCCTCTAACTTCATAGACTTCGCCGCGCTGCTCAAGTGCGGCGACAACATCCCCCGCCGCCGTGCTTTCCAAGCCAGCATACAAAAGCGTCATGCCCGGGGTGGTCGCAATCCGCGATAGAGCCAGAACACCGGTAAACATGGCCAGAGTCGCCACCGCGACAATCACCCGCTTTCGCGGATCAAGCGCGGTCCAAATTGATAGCAGTTGCTGCACGACGATCCTCCATTCCGGATGGGCCTTTTACCCCCGTCAGTTCCAGAACATTCCGCGATCGGCCTTAACAATCGGTTAGTGAACGTCTGCCTATAGAGGGTGGAAGCAAATTTTTCGGTGACGAAATGGCAAACACAGAAGTGATCGATGAAGTGCCGCGGAAGCGGTCGAAACTTCCCATGATTATCGGGCTTGTTCTCGCTCTTGCCGGTGGTGCGGGCGGTTTTTTTGCGGTCCGCTCGGGGCTGCTCTTTTCCACTGACGGGCATGGAGTGGAGCCCGCAAGCGAAACCGGGAAGAACGTGGGGATTTTGCCCGACATAGCCTTTGTGCCAATTGATCCATTGATCATCAACCTCGGGCCGACAGCCCGCAATCAGACCCTTAGGTTCAGGGCCGAGCTAGAGGTTGTAAAGGCGCACGAACAAGAGGTTGTTGCAATTCTTCCACGTGTGATTGACGTGTTGAATGGTTATCTTCGCGCAGTAGAGGCGACAGAACTTGAAGATCCCAGCATCCTGATACGGCTTCGGGCGCAGATGCTTCGTCGGGTCCAGATCGTGACCGGAGAAGGGCGTGTGCGCGACCTGCTGGTTATGGAATTTATTCTGAACTAGGAGCGCTAGATGTCGATTATAGCTGATATTCTTCTTGCAGCAGGCGCGATTGGTGCAGCGTTCTATTGCCTGATTTTATCCCGGAATCTTAGCCGGTTCACAAATCTCGAGACAGGCGTAGGAGGCGCGATCGCCGTGCTGTCGTCTCAGGTCGACGATATGACAAAAACGCTGGACCGGGCGCGCGTTTCTGCAACCTCTTCGGCCAACACGCTCGAAGATCTCACGGAGCGCGCAGAACGCGTTTCAAAGCAGCTTGAGCTGTTGTTGGCGTCCATGCATGACCTGCCAACGATTGCGGACGAGCCAATCAAGCCTATGGCGCAGGAGGCATTCTTTACGCACCACAAATCACAGCCGATGGCCGCGGAATGACCTTAGGAAAGACACACAGATCCAGTCGCTCTGGCCGGAGCGTCTTGAAAGGATTGGCGGGATTGCTGCTTGCCTCTGGGCTAATTCGTATTGCAGAGGGTTTCAGCGCTGCGGTTGCCCTAGAGGGTCTGCCTGAAGCCAGCGCAGTTCATGCCAGTGACCAAATCTGTCCTGATGTTCCAGGGCTTCAGGCGGCCATGGATTCCATGAAAGCGCGGGAAGTTCGAATCAAGACGCGCGAATCGCGCTTTGAAAACAGAATGCAGGCTCTTCGCGTTTCCGAGGAGCAAATTGACCTGAAGCTAGCGGCATTGGTTGCAGCAGAAAGCGCACTTTCTGAAACACTGGCGTTGGCGGACAAGGCGGCTGAGGGTGATCTTGCGCGTTTGACCGCTGTATATGAGAACATGAAGCCGAAAGATGCAGCCGCTCTCTTTGAAGAAATGGCACCGGATTTTGCTGCGGGTTTTCTTGCGCGGATGCGGCCTGATGCAGCGGCGGGAATCCTTGCAGGACTTACTCCGCAAATAGCCTATACAATCAGCGTTGTTCTGGCGGGCCGAAACGCCAACGTACCGACAGAATAATTGATTTCCTCAGGGTTCATTAACACAACTCTGTAAATATAATTTGGTCTGTGCTCATTAGAAAGAAGGTCAGTAATGGTTGGCGTCATAGGTATTATCGTGATTTTCGTGATGGTTTTCGGCGGATATATCGCGGCTGGCGGCAAGATGGGAATCATCCTGAAATCTCTGCCCTATGAGTTTGCGATGATTGGTGGTTCCGCAGTGGGTGCCTTTGTCATTAGCAACGACGTACCCGCGATAAAACATACGCTTCACGATGTCGGAAAAGTTTTTAAGGGTGCGAAGTGGGTTCCTGCAGACTATCGAGACTTGCTTTGCCTTCTTTTTGAATTGATCAGGGTATCGCGACAAAACCCGGTTGCGCTAGAGGCGCATATAGAAAATTCGTCCGAATCTGCAATTTTTTTGAAGTATCCTAAAATTATGTCTGATCGGGAAGCCGTAGACCTTATCTGCGACACGCTCCGCTCAGCCTCCATGAACTATGATGACCCACATCAGGTCGAGGAGGTATTGGAGAAACGTATCGATGCCAATCTGCATCATTCCCTTCATTCCAGTCACGCGCTTCAGGCAGTTGCCGATGGATTGCCAGCATTGGGAATCGTAGCGGCCGTTCTCGGCGTGATAAAAACTATGGGTTCCATTGATCAGCCACCAGAGATACTTGGCAAAATGATTGGTGGCGCTTTGGTCGGAACGTTCCTTGGGGTGTTTTTGGCATATGGGTTGGTTGGTCCTTTTGCCGCCAAGCTTCAAACCGTTGTCGAAGAAGATGCACATTTTTACAGGTTGATCCGCGAGGTGTTGGTTGCGAATCTATATAATCATTCAACAAATATTTGCATCGAAGTCGGCCGACAAAATACGCCTAGCCACTGCCGCCCGAGTTATGGACAACTGGAGGAGGCGTTGAAAGACGTCAAACAAGAGGCGGCGTGATGAATCTTTTTACCCTCTTCACGCTCTTGTCCCTGTCGATCGCATCCAACAGCGCAGCTGCTGAAGAAATCGAGATTCGATCTGGCGAACATACAAATTTTTCGCGTTTAGTTTTGACTTTTGAAAAACCACCAGATTGGAAACTTGGGCGTACTTCAGGGGGGTACACGCTTCGTTTGTCAAATAATGACGCCAGTTTTGATCTAGCGCATGTTTTTGACCGCATTCCAAAAACGCGAATTGAAAACGTAGCGGGGCAGAATGCGGGAGACCTCAAAATTTCCGTAACGTGCCTGTGTTATGCTGAGGCATTCATGTTTCGGTCAAATATACTTGTTGTCGATGTGATTACAGGTGCGCCGCCGGATACCGCACAATTTGAAACATTATTGGATAACATAGACGTGGCGTCGGGTGAAATCAAATCGGCCGACATCAAATTGCCTTTGACCAGAACCGATCGGGTATTGAAACCTAGCCTTGATTTCCCCGGCAATATTTTTCGATCCGGCATAGCCGATACGGACGCCAATATGGTGATCGTACCTGAAACGCGCTTAGCTGCCGCAAAAACAGAGGTGATGCTGCAAATTGGACGAGCGGCAACGCTTGGGCTCCTAGATGCCAACATAAGGGCACCTCGATTTTTACGAGTTTTCAGCTCCACACCTCGGCGCTACCGGTTTGAAGGTGGCCGGAGACCACTGA
>NZ_JBGQOJ010000034.1:0-29106 GCF_052119585.1 Pseudogemmobacter sp. W21_MBD1_M6
CAGTGGTCTCCGGCCACCTTCAAACCGGTAGCGCCGAGGTGTGGAGCTGAAAACTCGTAAAAATCGAGGTGCCCTTAAGTATTTAAGAAAGAGAGTTTGGGAGACCTTACAGGTAAGCCTGCGGACAGGTTGCTTGCGCCCCATAGATAAGTTTCATGATTAGGGCACTCTTCTGGGATGAAAAACCAGATCCGGATAGTCCTTGACCAGATGTTAGGAAGTGATCTCGCCTCGTCCAAGTGAAGATGTTCCGGTTTTCTGCTAAAAGGCCTCAGGGCTTGCGAAGTCCTAGAAAGAATGTCTCGGCCCGATGGGGATGCCTTTTGCTGCCACCGACGTCCTGGGGTCTTAACCTCCATGCTGGGCGGATAGCCTGCCCTATCGCCCTCAGACTCAATGTGCAGCCCGCTGAGTGGGGTCCGCGCTCCGCGGCCACCACTGGGAGGATGCACGGCGCTAAGCGCTCCAGCGAGTCTGGTATTGAGTCTGGGGGCGTTCCAGCGCGGGTTCTTAAGTCATTTTGTCTAGCGCGCCACTTTAAGGCAAGGTCAGATGGCGTTTTGGCGGCAAACGGCTCTCAAGCTGGAAGCAGTATTTGTCTGTTGTCGGTGTTCGCTGGGCTTCTCAGCTCGTAGATTAATCTACACGCTCGAATTTGCTTTCAACCATAATGCCAGCGCAGCCATCATCCTCGAATTGATCCGGGTGCCTCTGACAATTGCGGTCGGCAAAGACGCATCAAGTCGTTTGAAACCCAGTTCTTCTGCGACATCCCCCGGCTTGAGTTTTCGCTTGTCCATTATGTCCTGAATCCGTTCGGCTATCTTGGGCTGAAGTTCGTGGTAGGTGGGCGCGGGCCTTTTCGATGTCGCAGCGGTGATGCTTGTGGGACTTGCAGAGGTCATGCTTACGGCCGCAGGGGGCTTGACGCCGGAAGTTGCTATTAGCGGGGAGGCCATACCTATGTGCGCGAGAAACGCATGCTTTTCGGCAGATGTCGATCTGTCCCATGCATTTGTCATTTCCTGAAGGCGTGTGCGCGGCTTTTTTAACCCCGCTTTCCTGAACGCTTGGGCCTTGCTTAATCGACCCGCAACAACGTCGGCGAAAAGTGCCGGGTGCTCCGTTTTGAGCCGATCCTCGTAGTATTCGTTGTCGCGAATTTGTTTCACGGGCGGGTCCACTGCTTGTTTGGATGTAAAGTGTAATGGGCGACACGGTAGATCAATCTACCGCAGAAAAAGTAAACTATGGCTGTTGCGCCAACCGAGGTCTTTTATGACCATTGAAGTTCATTCCGCATTATAATGAAATCTAACGCCGCTCCAGCTAGACGATATCTTTAACCAGAGCCATCAAGTCGGAGTAGCTCGTTACGACATCGTATTTCACACGATCTTCATTAATCCGGCGACCTATTTCATCAAAGAACTTGCGGGCGCATTTGATCTTGGTCTGTTCCAGTTCCCGCATCTTCATTGAAGGCAAATCTGATTTTGTTTCTGCGACAAAATAGATGTGCTTTACGCCGCCCTCCTTAAAGGCAATCGCCCAGTCTGGATTATAATCCCCAACCGGCGTCGGGATCAGGAAGCCGCGTGGCAGCTTGGAATAAACGATCACCTCGGTGCTGGTGTCGAGGTCCCTGACAAAATCACGTTCAACTTTTGAATCTACGATGGCGTAGTCATAGACGTGGTTTTTCAGTTTCTCTGTCGCCTTCTTGAAGTCGTTCCCGGTTTCGCCGGCCGTGAAGAGCTCTGAGCCGTATTGCCCAGCCACAGCATCATAGGTCAGCTTCTCGATGATCGCGGTTGCCTTCTGCTCTTGAATCAGGTGCGAGGCGTCAGCGATGAACTGTTCGGGGTTTTTTGCAAACTCACCGAATTTTGCCGGTTGAATCCCGGCGAGGATTTCCCCCACCGTCTTGCGGGTTAGATCCGTGTTCTGCCCGATCGTCCCAATAAGGTCGTAGGACACGCGGGAATGGGCGCTCTTGCCAGTTTCCGTGCTTAGCTTGCCTTGGACGAAGGCTTCCCCGGCGCGCAGGCTATCATCGGTCACGTCATCGGACATGGTGCCTTCGGTCACTAGATACTGCAGCGGCGCAACCTGCAGGTCGCGTTCCAGTCGGTCAATGCAGCTCTTCACTAATGCGGTGCTGTCGAATTCGACCTGATAGACGGCCTTACGGTTAATCCGGCGCCAAAGCTCTTGAAACTCTTTCCGGTTAAAATTGGCATTCAGGCGGTTTTTCTTAGGTGCGCGTCCGTCGCTGAACATATCGTCGACAGTTCCACCATTGAAGACGGTGTCAATCAGGGTGAAGACGGCGTCGCGGTGTGCCTCCAACTCTTCAGGCAACTCGGCTAGTGCCTCGGCCTTGCGGGCCTCATGGTAAGCAGCCGTGATGTGGCCATCATCATCCACATAGTCGTTCTTGAGCAGGAACCGTTCCAGCTTTTTCGCCAGGGACTTTTCCAGCACTAGTTCCAAGTCGCCCGTTTTGAGGGTCTTGCCATCGAAATACTCAGCATCCGCTTGTTTAGGCCGAGCTGACAGGTTCTCGACGATCTCCTTTTGCAGCCCGGTCACGAACCCCTTGTAGCTTTCGGATGCCACCACGGTCAGAATGTTGATGTCGTGAACGGTGCTAGGATGATCCATTCGCTCACCGTTGCGGTCAACGGCGATCCGCAGGCCTCGTCCCACCTCTTGTCGCCGGGAAATCGTATTCTGGCTTTCATTGTGTTTGAGCATGCACATCACGAACACATTCGGGTTATCCCAGCCTTCACGCAGAGCCGAATGAGAAAATATGAACCGCGTGGGTTCCGCGAAAGACAGCAGGCGCTCCTTGTCCTTCAGGATCAGGTCGTAATCACTGGACTCCGTCGACTGCCCCGCTAACTCGCCTCGTGCTGCGGCCTTCGGATCGGTCATCCGTCCCTTCTTGTCGATCGAGAAATACCCGCGATGGGTTTTGCCAACTTCGATCCCCTGCAGATAAGTGCGGTATTCGACGTTCTCTAACGGCAACTCACCAAGCAGGTCATTCACCGCCTGCGCGTATTCCTCTTCGAATACGCGGGCATACTCGCCTTTTTCGTCGTTCTTCGAGTAATCACGATACTTCACCACCTCGTCGATGAAAAACAGCGACAGCACCTTGATACCGCGCGCAAACAGCATCTGCTCGCGCTCCAGATGGGCCGAAATTGTCTCACGGATCTGGATGCGGCGGATATCGCGTTCGGTCACATCGCCCGAGGCCTCGCCCGCGTGCAGGATATCGCCGTTGGTGAAATGCACTGTGTCGTCCCGCGCGTCGATATTTCTCACGACAAAACCCTTGTAGGCTTCCAGTCCTTTGGACAGATCGAACAGGTTCCGCCCCTGTTCCAGTTTCCTCAATATCCGTTTGATCCCACTCTGCATCTTCACCTCGATGTCGACCCAAGCGACCGGAGCGGCGCTTGAGGTCTCGATACGGTGTAGGAACAGATAGGGATTTGTCCCACTCAAGCCCTTGGTTTCCACGCCACGGACCTTGATCTTCTTGACCAGTTTCTGGTTGAATGCATCCACTGCATCTAAACGATGCACTTTGTTGTGCATCGTCTTGTGCGTTGCGGAATAGCGCAGAATGAACAACGGGTTGAACTTGGGCAGAGCCTCTTGCGTGGCAGGGCCTTCCATCTTTTGTGGCTCGTCCAAAATCAAAATGGGCCGGTTCTTTGCGATTACGTCGATGGGCTTGCGTGACTGAAAATCATCCAGTTCGTCATAGATCCGCCGGTTATCCGCACCAGAGGCATTGAACGCCTGCACGTTGATCACCATCACGTTGATCCCGGCATCCGACGAAAAACTTTCCAGCTCGTGCAGGCGCTTGGAGTTATAAACGAACGCCCGCACCTTCTTTCCATACTCCTGCTGGAAATGATCCGCCGTCATCTGGATCGACTTGGCAACACCTTCGCGGATCGCCACGCTTGGCACCATGATGATGAATTTGGACCAGCCATAGCGCTTGTGCATCTCGAACATGGTCTTGATGTAGACATAGGTCTTGCCCGTGCCTGTCTCCATCTCGACATCCAGATTGATCCGCGCGCCGGGCTTGTAGCTGGCGGGCTTTTTCTTGCCCTTGTCATCGGACGCATGCGTCAGACTGTCCGACGGGGGCAGCATCGCACGGCGCTGGAGCGTGCGGATGTTTTCCAACAATACATCCTCGGGCAGCTTCAAGGGGGCATTGCCGAACCCGTCCACCTCGAGTCGTGACTGTGCGGCCATACCGGGGTCAATGGTGTATTTCAGCACGTCCTGTCGGGGCTGGCCGATGAAACAATTTACCACCGCATCGACTGCATTGGTCTGATAGGTTTGCGACTTGAACTTGATCTTCATGGCAGCCGCTTTCTTAAATCCGGTGTTTCTTTCGTAATTTCTTTCGTAGGATGTTCTTGTTTCATTCGCACAGCTCCCATTGTGGGGCAGGTTTGGAGCCAGCGTTGAAAATCACATCCTTACGCCGTAAGCCACTGAGAAGGTTTCCGATTTTGTTTCTCTTCTGCGTGTCATCCAAGGCGTCGCTTAACTTGTCCCAGAGCAGATCATCAACGTCCTTTCGTGAAGCGCTGCCGAACTTTCGTAAAAACTCAACCACCATGTCCGCGTAATGCTGATCGTCAAATGCACGGGTCTTGATGTATTTGGCCTTCTTGGACGATGCAGCCGCGACAGCAGCCGAGACGCGGAACCGAGGTTTGCGCCCCTCAACCAGCCCCTTGCGCTTCAGCGCCTGGATCGCCGCATCCGGCACCTCCAGCCCTTTCTGGACCCGGTCGAGCGCCAGCACGTCGGTCAGCTTCAAGCCGCCGTTTTCCATCAGCACGCGTGTGTAGGCCGGATCAACAACCCCGCCATAGACTGTCATCACCACCGCATCGCCTGACACCTCATAATCCGGCATCGGCAGATAGCGTTTGCGCTGCGTTTCATACATCCGCTGAATTCCGTAACCCATCTGGTCGATCATGTTCAGTTCGACCATTGCCTGCACCAGATAGGGGTTGCGATACCCCCTCGGTGTCTTGTCGCCGCGCACATAATCCTCGGGCGCGCCCTCAAAGAACCTGCCTGCGTTTTCCAACACCAAGCGATCCGGCCGCTCGGTCACGATGATCCGCTGGTTCTGGCGGTAATCCTGATGGGCGATGCAGTTGTGCAGCGCTTCCAGGACCACCTTCTGATCGTATTTCGACACCTCATGCGGCAGCAATTCGTCATCGGGGAGCAGGCGCAGCTGGATGTTGCGGATACGTTGATACAGCTGCGAGGTCGCCAGCAGGAATGGCGGGCCGAAGTGTTCATAGGCCGTCTCCGGCCCGACCAGCTTCCATGTCATCTGTGCGGGATGGGGAGACAGCAGGTAGGCGCTTTCCGCACGCCCCAAGAGCAACAGCGCCGTGCGGGTCACCTGTCCGCGTTGGGTCAACTTGGCGCGGTCCAGCAGGGTCGCCACCGGCCAGCCGCGCACCTCATCCGCGTCAATCCGGTTTTGATGCTTCAGCGCAAAGTCACTCCGCGCGCGTTCCACCGCCTGTGGGTCCAGATCATCCAGCGTGGCGCCGTCCACCACCTGCGCGCTCCAGTCGGTGTCCAGCGTCTGGGCGCGGATTTCATCCTGCTTGGCCAGCCCCAACGGCGACAGGCTTTCGCCCGAACGGGCATAGAAATGTCCCTGCCACGCAATCGGAATGCCACGCGGCGCGGGCGGGATTTCCAGCATCACCACCCGTTTGCCGTCCACATCCACCTCGTGGATCTGGCGAAAGGTGGTGCTTGGGTCTGCCCCTTGGGATATCTGCTGTTTTAAGCTGTCCAGCCGTTCGCGTTCCGGTCGATAGTTGGTGCCCACCACCGCGCGGGTCTTGTTGCTGACGCCGAACACCAACCAGCCCGCATCGACGTCGCGCAGGTTCGCCTCGTTCGCGAGGGCCGAGAAATAGCGCCCGATCTTGTCGGTGTCATAGTCGTGCGACACCTCCTTGAACTCGACCACCTCGTTTTCCCAGGTGGCGATCAGGTCGGTCAGTTTCTGGCCCAGAACGGAGTTGTGCGCGGCGGGGGTCATCAGATCGCTTTGACTTCGGTGTCGGGCGAGAGGGATTTGAATATCTGTTTCACGTTGATCTTGGTTGCGTCGTCCTTGAAGCCTGTGTCCTTGAACACCACGCGCAGGGGTTTGCGGGTGGCGAGGGTTTTGACCAGCGTCTCGTCCACGCCGTTGTCAAAGCACGCGATCAGGGCGGTGCCGGCAACGGTAAAGACGGTCTTGCCGTCAAGGCTCTCGCGGGTGATGGGCAGGGTCAGATCGACGCCCCAGTCGAGCAGCACCTGAAACAGCAGGTCCTCGGGGGTGCGGTCCGGCTTGATATTGTCCACGCGGGTCAGCAGGTCAGCCTGTGTCGTGGCGTCAGGGGTGTAATAGACATCGGCCATGTTCGAGCTGTCGATTTTCAGCACGCGAAAGCCCACATCGCGATTCCAGTCGGGGTGACACTCGCCCTCAAGGATTTTCGCGCCAGCGCGGCGGATTCGCTCTTTGGAGATTTCGGCGATGGTGGAGAAGCCGTTGTTTGCCGCTTCCGACTTTTCAGGCACATCTTCCGGAATTTGAACAACAATAAAACGCCGGTTTTCACCTGTTTCCGCACATACCTTAAATAGCGCATGTGCGGTAGAGCCCGACCCACCAAAAAAATCTAGGATTAAGTCATCCCTCGAGCTCCCAATACGCAATATCTCGGCTAACAAGCGTGTTGGCTTTGGAAACGTGAAGACCTTTTTCTTTCCAAAGAGGTCATTTACCTCTTTTGATCCCTCATTGTTGTGTCCAAACTCAGTGAACGGCCACCATGTGGATGGAACGACGCCAGATTGAACCTCACTTAGGTATCTTTTCATTCGCGGCTTTTTATAGCCTTGATCAGGCCCCCAATAAAGGCGACCCTCCTTCTCTTTTTTTTCATGGTTTTCTCGTGAATACCGCCACGCGTTCTCGCCAGGCCAAATTTCTTCACCAGTTCTTGGGTTAGTAATTGGATAATTGAGCGTGGGGCGATCAGCAATAGAATTGTTGCTTATGTAATTGTCTGATGCCCACGGCCCTCTCGGATCGCTATCTGGGTTCTTATAACGTTCATCTTGCTTCTCTGAACGCGGAAGGAGATTTCGCGCGAAGTCCTCTGACCTCCGATAAACGATAATATGATCATGCATATCTGCGATGCCGGGATCATCATTGGAAACTGCATATTTCTTCTGCCAGACAATATTGGCGAAGAAGTTTTCTTCGCCAAAAACCTCGTCACCAATTTTTCTAAGGTTTGCCACCTCATTATCGTCGATACTGATGAAGATAACACCATCACTTCTAAGAAGTGATCTAGCCAACTTCAAACGCGAAAACATCATCGTCAACCAAGCCGAATGAAACCGCCCATTCGATTGCGAATTCGCCACCAGCCGGTTACCCGCCTCATCCACCTGATTTGACTTCGCCAGAAACTCCGCCGTGCTTTCGGCAAAGTCATCGGCGTAAACAAAATCATTCCCCGTATTATAGGGCGGGTCGATATAGATCATCTTGACCTTGCCCAAATACGTCTCTTGCAGCAGTTTCAGCGCCTCTAGGTTATCGCCCTCGATGAACAGGTTGCGGGTGGTGTCAAAATCCACACTTTCCGCGCGCACGGGCCGCAGTGTTTTGGCAATCGGCGCGTTGGCCGTGATCAGCGCCTGCCGCTTGCCCGGCCAATCCAGATGATACCGCTCTTGCGGCCCCTCAACGATGCTGTCCGACAGTTCCTGACGCAGCAGGTCAAAATCCACCCGCAAGGCGGGCGCGCCGTCCTGCCCCGCAGCCTCGGTCACACACCCCGGAAACAGCGCGCGGATCTTGGCGATATTGTCTTGCTTCAGGTCGGGGCTGTGCATCTTCAGCTTGGTCATTGGGGTGTCGGTCATGGTCGGCCTTTCCTGCCCTGTTATGCGTCGGGCTTTTTCAAATGGTCGAATTGCGCCTGCGCCTCGGCCAATTGGCCGTGAAGGGTGACTTTGACGTTGAACTGGCTTTCGCGCCGCAAGCGGGATTCAAGCTGCGCAATCTCCCGCTCTTTTGCCCTGATTGCGGCAAGGCGCGCAAGGCGGGTTTCCACATCTTCCTGCGGTCGCGGGTCGATGGGCATGAGGGCGGACAGCAACCGATCATAGAGTGCGCCCATATTCAACGCCACAGGCAATGTGGCGCGCGGAGCGTCCTGTGCCACCCAGTCCCCGCGCAACGGGTCCGACAGCACCCATTTGCCCCGCTCGGCACCCGACGGGCGCCTATAGGCGGCAGCGGGCTGGATCCGGTCGCCCGCCACAAGCTCGAACATCAGGGGGAAGGGAATGGCCCGGTCAATCGCGCGCAGGATATCGTCATGCAGAGCGTTGCCCTTGAGCGTCAGGCGAAACACCTGAATTTCCGGCACGGCGGAGGTTGCGGGCAGGTTCAGCGTTTCGGGGGCTAGCTTATGCGTCCATGTGATCTGATCCAGTTCCCGCACAAACCGATCCCGCAGCGCGGTGCCAACCTGACCAGCGTCATAGATGCGGGATTTCGGGATAACCCGTTTCAGTTTCGTCTGGTCAGGGTAGTCAAAGAGCGCGGTCATTGCTCCGCCCGAATGACGATAAAGGCGATCAACTCAAAATCGTCGATCCCTGCGATGGCATGGGTCAACGCAGTGGTGTGACCGCCCGAAAACAGACTGTCGATATCGCGTTCCTCCTTTACCTCGATCATCGAGCGGATCGCATCGTTGAGCAGGTTAGAATAGGTTTCCATCCGCCGTCCGTCCTGCGTTTCCGCGTTAAACGAGGCGCAAAGGTCGCGGAAGGGCGTATCACTGCCTTTGCAGCCCGTGCGGATCAGGTCGAGCAGCCGTTTGACCTGCGTTTGATCAACGACGATCTGCCCGTCCTGTCCGATGTAGATCAGGTAATAGGGATGCAGACGGTTCTGTTGGTTGATATTGACGCTGTCATGGATGTTGCGCAGCGTAAAGATCACACCGGGGACAAGCCCGCGCTTTGGATCGGCAGGCACGATAGTGTGCAGTCCATGCGGCATGCGCGGCAAGTCGTCATGGGTTTTGAGGTAGTTCAGCAGGTCCATCCGGAAATCGTTCAGGCCCAGATCAGTGATGGAAATGCCGGTTTTGACATCCTCCAGTTCGATCACTTCATTTTGCAGCCGCTGGAGCTGTTCCTTCCGGTAAGCCACGTCCGAGCTTTTCGAGGTCAGCACGTTGTCTTCACCGGTGCCCGCCATGTCGACGATGTGCATCCGGTTCTCTACCCGTTCCTTGAGGTTGATATATTCGTCCAGCGAAATGTCAGGCCAGTAATTCGACAGCTGGATCTGGGTATTGGGTGAGCCGATCCGATCAATCCGACCAAAACGCTGGACGATGCGGACAGGGTTCCAGTGGATGTCATAGTTGATCAGGTAGTCGCAATCCTGAAGGTTCTGCCCCTCGGAAATGCAGTCCGTGCCGATGAGGATGTCCAGCTCGGCCGGGTCATCTGGCATGATCTTGTCCTTTTCCTTGGCGCGTGGAGAAAAGAGCGTCAGCACGGACTGGAAGTCATAAAACTTCTTGAGCGTTGTCTTGGGGTTGCCGGAGCCGGTAACCAGGCCTGTATGGATATTCTCGGCCTTGGCGAAATGCGGGGCGAGTTGGGCGAAGAGGTAATGCGCGGTGTCGGCGTAGGCCGTGAAAACGATCACCTTGCGGTTGCCGGGGTTTAGCGGGTTCGCCATCTTGCTGGAAATTTCCGCAATCAGATGCTGCAGTTTGGCGTCATCGCTGGGCGTTACGCGCTCCATCTGTGTGATTAAGGCGTCAATTATAATGCGGTCACCAAAAAGTTCCTGCTTCCAAGACGTGATGTCCATATCGGCCAGATCGATCTTGATCTTCTTCCCAACCGAGAAATCGGCAAAATCGTCATCTTCATCAGCCACGGCCTCCAGATCGCTATCCAGGTCCTCAATTGTCGCGGCACCGCCCGAGGCCTCGAACCGGGCAATAGCCTCGAGCGTCCGTCCGATATTTCCAGACAGCGCCCCGAGGGTCATGCGGAAGGCTTGGACCGAGCTTTCCAACCGCTTGAGCAAGTTAATCGTCATCAGCGCTTGCAGGCTCTTTTCGCGGTCCGCCTGTTTCAGTGTGCCTTTGCCGCCTTCGGTCTTGGTGTCGTATAGGTCTTCGTATTTCTTCAATCGGCTTGGCTGGATGTAATTGACCGGCGCATAGACGGCCATTTTCAGGTCACTCAACTGAGCGAAAATCTCGTTGAATCCGATGACATCGTCGCGATGGGTAATTGGAAGGTGATGCGAGAGCGGCTTTAGCCGCGTCGGGAACGTGCCGATATCTGCCGTGTCATAGAAGGTCTCGATATGCTTGCGGGATCGCGCGATGGTCACCGCATCCAACAGTTCGAAAAAATCAAAATCAAGCGCCCTCAGAATAGAGGCCGCTGTCCGTTGATCCGGCGGCAGGTTCGACCATACGTTGAAGGCCGTCTGCGCACGCCGGAATATCTCTTCAACGCTTGTTTTAGTTTTGAGGTTCTTGCTCAGCGCGTCCGAATGCCCCTCATAGGCGAGTGCAAGCTGATTTCGCAAATCGGTGAACCGGTTGTTCACGGGGGTCGCCGACAGCATTAGGACTTTCGTTTTCACACCCGCCTTGATGACCTGGTTCATCAGGCGCTGATAACGGGTTTCTCGATCCTTGTAGACGTCATTGTTTCGGAAGTTGTGGGACTCATCGATGACAACAAGGTCATAGTTCCCCCAATTCACACGGTCGAGCCGCATGCCGAAAGAGTCACCGGAGGTGCGCGACAGGTCGGTATGACAAAGCACGTCATACCGGAACCGATCTTTAGCGAAGATGTTCGTGGTCAGGTTGGCGTTATAGTTGCGCCAGTTGTCCGCCAGCTTCTTCGGGCAAAGAACCAGCACATCCTTATTCCGCAGCTCATAGTATTTGACCACCGCCAGCGCGGTAAACGTTTTTCCCAATCCGACACTGTCGGCAAGAATACAGCCGTTGTAAGTTTCCAGCTTGTTGATGATTCCAACCGCCGCATCCTGTTGATAATTGAAGAGCTTCTGCCAGATCAGGCTATCCTGATACCCCGTCCGTTCTTTCGGTAGGACGTCTTCATCGATTTCACTCAGGAAGTCGCTGAACAAATTGAACAAGATCAGGAAGTAAATCCGTTCGGCAGGGTTTTCATGATAAACGGATTCAATGTGCTCTAGGACTTCGCTGGTGACATCACGCAACTTTTCCTGATCGTTCCAGATTTGGTCGAAGAGGCTTAGATAGGTCTGGGCGAACTGAGGTTCGTCCATAACCTGTGTGTAATTCGAGATCGCATCGCCTCGCTGATACCCGAGATCCACCGCCGTGAAGCCCGAAAGCGGCATATAGGCCGCGCCTGATCCGGCCTTTTGCACATGTGCGAATTGCTGCATTGCAGCAGAGGTTGCATTCGAACTGAACCGCGCTTTGCTCCGGATCCAGTCAGCGCATTCTCGGGCGACCGCCCGCTGCGTCATCCTGTTGCGCAGTTGGATTTCGAACTCGCTACCGTAAATACCTCCCTCGGATTGATCCGTCGGGATGAAGAACTCGCGCCGTTCCTTTTTTATTCGGTCAATTGCGCCGTTGGGAACGAAAACTGGCGAAGTAAATATGAACTCGAACTCCTTCAGCTTGCCGAGTTCCGATTTCAGGGCCTCGAATGCGTAAATCGAGAAACAGGCGGCTGCCACGCGGAATTTCGTGGCCCCCGTAAGCTCGCGCTTTAGATCATCCCCAAGAAGGGCCGTGGTGTTGTCGACGATCCGCAAAGCATCTCTCCCGCCAGAAATATGGCTTCTATCGGTAACCTACTGACACCGCGTGGATGTGCAACGAGTTACCTGAATGGCATCTGCAAAATCGCGTTTCAGATAAGGTGATCGTGCACTTGTGCGGGAAAGCACGAAGTCCTAGAGCAATCCCGCGTCAACGATGGGGATGCCTTTTGCTGCCACCGACTTCTTGGGGTTCAAACCTCCGCTCCGGGTTCACATTCAGAGGGTATGGCCATGAAGTCGGTCTCGACCGACCGGGTGAACGCGTCGCCATGGCCAGCGGTCGCTTTGTCCCGCACTGCCAATTTATCTGTCACGAAGCGAAGGGCAGCTGATCCCAGGCGGGCCATTCGATCTAAGCGCAGCGAACGGCAGTTCAGAGCCCTCAGCAGCCAAATTGAAACCACTTTCTTCAATCCCGCAGAAACCTGTGGGGCTAGACCGATTCAAGAACCACGAGCCACAGCGGCGAAAACTGCCATCCGTGATAGCCGCAGCAAAGTCTGAACAGCCTATGAACAGGTTGCAGACTGCGAGGTCGGTCGAAACCGAAACCGCCTCTTGATTACTACTGCTGGATTGACTGGAGATAGTAGACGAGAGACAGGATGCGTCCGCGTGCCACCATCTCCGCGGTCTCTCCACGCTCGCTGGTTGCTGAGGCCTGAAATCGATCACCCCACACCGGCATGTCGTTTCCATGAACGGGTATTACATTTCGCCTATCGATCATGAATACTGTGTATTCAAACGGAAACTGCCCTTTGTTTCGGGCAGCAAGACCAGTAAGGTCCGGAGTTCCAATTTTCAGAAGCTCCGCTAGTGGCCCGTCACCTTTCCCTGACTCACCATGGCATCCCGCGCAAGCGATCATGTATTCACTTTGACCGACGCTTTCCGCCTCAACGGATTGCACTCCCAACAAGCTGGCGAGAATAGCCGTTATAAGGACAGTCATTTTCATTGTAATATCCTCCACCCTTATAAGCCAAGTTGTCACTTGGCAAAAAAATAAGTCTAACACCATCGCTTCATAAGCATATTGACTCAAATCAAGCGGTCATTTCGTGGGTAAGCCGCTTGTTTGGCATTCTCTTTCCCCCGCACCCAAGAGAAACGAACCGCGACTTCGGGCGTGAGATGCATTCACGCCGCCGTAGCAAAAGGCAGGTTCGTCCGCATTGCTGTCCTTCGCGGTATTCCATTTTAGTGGATTATGACCTTAGTTTCCTGCCACACGACGGGAAAGCACGAAGTCCTAGAGCAATCCTGCATCGACGATGGGGATGCCTTTTGCTGCCACCAGCTTCCCAGGGTCCAAACCTCCGCAGAGAGGCACCGTCAGACTCAATATGCAGCCCGCTGAGTGGTGCCTTTGCGTTTAGGCTTAAGTGGTAAGTTCCTTGCGTCAAGCCCGCCAGGGGGCACTATACCGAGTCTGGCGGTGGGGATTACCCTCGGATAGGTTTTATCGTGATCGATTGTGCGCACGATGCAACGATGCAATCGTTTTCCTCTTCAAAAGCTGAATGCAATGGGGGCCCGACGATGCTATAGAATGAAAGTAGACGCTGAAATATGCTATACAATTTGCTATACAAAATGCTATACGCATATTTTTTAAGTATATGATAATATTTATAAAAAAGACGAATGTGATGCGATGCGACGGACTTCGTCTCCGCCACCACCCCTTGATATTGCTGGGTTATTTAAGTTTTTATCAATTGTACCCGCCATTAAGCCCGCCATAGAAAATATGCTTGTTTGCTTGAGATTTTGAGAAGGTTTGGAATGCTCCCACTGAAGTGGTCCACCTTTTGATTGATCGCAAGATCAATGACGAAGTGTTCCGGGGTGTTGCGCCTCATGCCGATCAGGCCGAGCTTCATCCGTGCCCAGATGAACGACGGTAGCGACCAGCAGCTTGTGCGGGCGGTTCTATCCAAACCAGCCTATCTGACTGGCTCAACGCTGTTTCTTTCGACATTCTGCGCAAGGAAACAGCGCGGCGGTATGCCTTTGCTTTCGCGTCGTAGCACCGCTTTCTCAACATTTGGGCGGATGGCGTCTATTTCAAGCTGCGAATGGCTGAAGAAAGACACCCCACCGCGCTTGCCCCTTTCACATCCCGCTCCAATCCTTCATCAATACCCGGCGCAACTTATGGATGACCCGATGACCGAAGAACAAAAGAAGAAGCTGGAACAAAAGCTCTGGGATATCGCCAACACCCTGCGCGGCAAGATGAACGCGGACGAATTTCGCGACTACATTCTTGGCTTCATCTTTTACAAATACCTGTCCGAGCGGCTTTATATCTACGCCAACGGGGTGCTGAGCGAAGACGGCTTGGATTTCGCCGACATTGATGAGACCACCGATGAAGGGCAGGCGTATCTCGATGCCGTGGCCGAGGCTGCGATTGACGAGCTGGGATACTTCCTCAAACCCTCCGAGCTGTTCAGTGCCGTCGCCAAGCGCGGCAGCAAGCCGGGCAACTTCATCATCGAAGACCTTGCGCGCATCCTCAACAACATCGAACGCTCGACCATGGGTGCGGAATCCGAGGATGACTTCGACGACCTGTTTTCCGACATGGACTTGACATCGAACAAACTGGGCAGGACAGAGGAAGCCAAGAACACGCTGATCGCCAAGGTCCTGACCCATCTGGACAGCATCGATTTCGAGCTGGAAAAGATCGACAGCGACGTGCTGGGCGATGCCTATGAATATCTGATCGGGCAATTCGCCAGCGGCGCGGGCAAGAAGGCGGGCGAATTTTACACCCCGCAACAGGTGTCCACCATTCTGGCGCGCATCGTCACCACCGGCAAAACGCGGATCAAATCGGTCTATGATCCCACCTGCGGGTCAGGGTCGCTGCTGCTGCGCGTCGCCAAGGAAGTCGAGGTGGGTGATTTCAACGGGCAGGAAATGAACCGCACCACCTATAACCTTGCGCGGATGAACATGATCCTGCACGGGGTGCATTACCGCAATTTCGACCTGAAACAGGAAGACACGCTGGAACATCCCCAGCACGCTGACAAGCGGTTCGAGGCGGTGGTGGCCAACCCGCCCTTCAGCGCCAACTGGTCCGCCAATCCGCTGTTGTTGAACGATGACCGATATAGCCAATACGGGCGGCTGGCCCCGGCAAGCAAGGCTGACTTTGCCTTTGTCCAGCACATGCTGCACCAGTTGGATGACAACGGCACCATGGCGGTGATCCTGCCGCATGGCGTGCTGTTTCGCGGCGCGGCCGAGGGGCATATCCGCGAATATATCATCAAGGAACGCAACTGGCTGGATGCGGTGATCGGGCTGCCTGCGAATATCTTTTACGGCACGTCCATTCCCACCTGTATTCTGGTGTTCAAGAAATGCCGCGAATACCCCGAGGATATTCTGTTCGTCGATGCCTCTACCTGTTTTGAAAAGGCCAAGAACCAGAATGTCCTGCGCCCGCAGGATATTGCCAAGATCATCGACACCTATCGCGGGCGATTGGTCGAGGAGCGGTTCTCGCACCGCGCCAAGCTGTCAGAGGTGGCCGAGAACGACTATAACCTGAACATCCCCCGCTATGTGGACACGTTTCAAGCGGAAGAGGCGATTGATCTGGCTGCTGTCGCCGCCGCGTTGCGCGCGAACGCAGCAGGCATGGCCGATCTGGACGCGCAGATTGCGGGGTTCTGTGCGGAATTAGGGATCGAGGCACCAGTATGAACACTGCAAAAGAATACCGCCGGATCATGTTGGGCCGTAAAAGCGCCAACGCTGATGATGGCCTCAAGGGCGGCTGGATCGCTGCGGGTTACATCGACGGGATCGATCTGACGGGACAGTTTCCGTTGGATTGGAAAGAGTTTAACGCCAAGATGCGTGATGTCTGGCTGGAACAGAACCCCGGTAAATCCAAGGTAGCGGCGGGGCTGGCCTGCGCAATGCTGTACACCATCTGTCATGGGGCCAGCATTGGTGATGTGGTGATGACACCGGACACTGAAGGCAATATCCATTTCGGCGAGATCAGCGGCGATTACATCTATGATCCGACCTATGAGCTACCCCACAAACGACCTGTACGCTGGTATGGCATATCCCGTCATCGGAATGAGCTGAGCGACGGTCTGCAAAACTCTTTGGGGTCCACCGGAACAGTAAGCAACGTCACCAAACACTCCGCCGAGATCAAAGTGATCCTTGATGGCCAGCAGGTTGCTGCCCTCACTGCAGTTGACCCCGATGTCGAAGACGTCAGTGTGTTTGCGCTGGAACAGCATCTGGAGTCCTTTCTGATTGCCAACTGGGCAGCAACACCACTGGGGAAGTCCCACAATCTTTATACCATTGACGGGGAAAACATCGGCCAGCAATTCCCGACAGACACCGGCCCCATCGATATCCTGGCGATCAGCAAGGACGGCAAGGAACTGTTGGTGGTCGAACTGAAGCGGGGCCGGGCCAGCGACCGCGTGGTCGGGCAGATCCAACGCTACATGGGATACGTGCAGGCAGAGTTGGCGGAACAGGGCCAGACCGTGCGCGGCGTGATCATAGCGCTAGAGGATGACCTCCGCCTGAAGCGGGCGTTGAGCGTGGCCCCGAACATAACCTTCTTCCGCTATCAAGTCAGTTTTCAGCTGCTGGCGGGGGGCACGGAATGACCCATGCAATACTGAAAGCTGACGCCGCAAGCATGGCCGATCTGGACGCACAGATTGCGGGGTTCTGTGCAGAACTGGGTATCGAGGCACCGCTATGAGTGTGCCAGCGCTGCGGTTTCCTGAGTTTGCGGGGGACTGGGAGGAAGCTAAGGCGGGCGACGCTTTCGCCAATAGTCGAGCAAAGGGCGAAGCAGGTTTGCCATTGTATTCTGTAACAATGGATCGGGGCTTGGTCCGACGCGATAGTCTAGATCGGCACATGCATGGTGACGCAGCCGATGAGACCAACTTGAGAGCAAAGCCCGACGACATTGTCTATAACATGATGCGGATGTGGCAGGGTGCGGCTGGCATTGCAGAAGAAGAATGCATGGTCAGCCCCGCATACGTCGTTTTGTCACCAAAGGAGCAGACATCGTCAGCGTTCTTCAACTACCGGATTGAGAACGCCCGAATGCTCTATCTTCTTTGGGCATATTCTCACGGTCTGACGAGTGACCGTTTGCGCCTGTATTTTTCTGACTTCGCACGAATACCGATGCGCCAACCCTCCCTCCCCGAACAAAAGAAAATCGCCTCATTTCTGGGGGTGGTGGATGCCAAGATCGCGGCGCTGCGGGCGCGGCGGGCGGGGTTGGAGCGCTATAAACGCGGGCTGATGCAGGCGCTGTTCAGCCAGAGCCTCCGGTTTGCCAAAGAGGACGGGACTGCCTTTCCCGATTGGGAGGAAAAGCGGTTGGGGGAGGTGTTGCATGAACATAAGGCAAAAAGCACAGGCAAAGAACAGGTGTTTTCTGTCTCTGTCCACAAAGGACTTGTGAACCAGATTGAACACCTTGGGCGCAGTTTCTCGGCGGCTAATACCGACCATTACAACCGCGTCAAGCAGCACGACATTGTCTACACAAAAAGCCCAACGGGTGATTTTCCGCTCGGGATTATTAAGCAGAGTTATATAGAGGAAGATGTAATTGTTTCGCCTCTCTACGGGGTTTTTACGCCCGAAACACCCGCCCTTGGACGAATATTACATGTACATTTTGAATCTCATGTGAACGTGTCGAATTACCTCAGCCCGATTGTTCAAAAGGGTGCAAAAAACACCATCAACGTAACGAATGCTGGTTTTCTATCGAACAAGCTCAAGCTGCCTGTATCACACGAAGAACAACAAAAGATCGCCGATGCACTCTCGGCGATGGATGCCAAGATTGCCGCCGTAGCCGGTCAGGTGACGCAGCTGGAAGCCTTCAAAAAAGGTCTCTTGCAACAAATGTTTGTATAGGATGATCCAATGTCTGAATATGAAACGATTATCGTTGAAAGCTTTGCAGCCACAAACGGCGACAGGCGCGCGCGGCCGGTTGAAGGCCAAAACCACCCTGTGACCATGTTCGTCGAATGCTGCAAAAAGATGCGCTACGGGCATGCGCTTGGCACAAAGTTCAGAATCCGCGCGAAGGTGATAAACAGGGAGGATGGGGCAGCGTTTCTTTATAGCTCCTACAAATGGGACTATGAGGTTGTTCAATAGTGGCCGAGTATCAATCCGAAGCGCAGCTTGAAGAGGGTCTTGTTCTCCGCCTGACCGGCCTTGGCTATGCCCCTGTGACGCTGCCCGATATGGCCGCGATGCGGGCCAACCTGCGCGCGCAACTGGGCAAGCATAACGGTGTCACCCTGTCGGACGGCGAATTTGCCAAGGTTCTGAACCATCTCGACAAGGGCAATGTGTTCGAGCGGGCCAAAATCCTGCGTGGCCGGATGCAGCTGACCCGTGATGATGGCACGCCGCTTTACCTGCAATTCCTGAACACGCAGGAATGGTGCCAGAACCAGTATCAGGTCACCACACAGGTGACGGTGACCGGCCACCACAAGACCCGCTTTGACGTGACATTGCTGGTCAACGGGCTGCCCCTGGTGCAAGTTGAGCTGAAACGCCGCGGGATCGAGTTGAAAGAGGCGTTCAACCAGATCAACCGCTATCAGCGCCACAGCTATTGGTCTGAATCGGGGCTGTTCCAATATGTGCAGCTGTTCGTGATCAGTAACGGGGTGAACACCAAATACTACGCCAACAACCGCAATCAGGATTTCAAACAGACGTTTTTCTGGGCGCATGAGGATAACACGCTGATCACCCAGCTGGATGCCTTTGCCGATGTGTTTCTGGAAAAATGCCACGTCAGCAAGATGATCAGCAAATACATCGTGCTGCACGAAAGCGACAAGATCCTGATGGTGCTGCGTCCCTATCAGTATTACGCGGTCGAGGCGATTGACGCGCGGGTCAAGGCGGGCCGCAAGAACGGCTATATCTGGCACACGACAGGGTCGGGCAAGACGCTGACCAGCTTCAAGGCGGCGCAGGTGCTGATCGAGAACCCCAAGGTCGATAAGGTGGTGTTCGTGGTGGACCGCGCCGATCTGGATTACCAGACGACCAAGGAGTTCAACCATTTCAGTGACGGGTCGGTCGATGGCACCGACAACACACGCGCGCTGGTGGGGCAGTTGGGCGGCGATACCAAGCTGATTGTCACCACGATCCAGAAACTGAACACCGCCATATCACGCGACCGCTATGAAGGGTCGCTGCAGGCGGTCAAGGACAGCCGCGTGGTCTTCATCTTTGACGAATGCCACCGCTCGCAATTCGGCGACACCCACAAGCGGATCGTGCAGTTCTTCAGCCGCGCCCAGATGTTCGGGTTTACCGGCACCCCGATCTTTGCCGACAACGCCGTGGGCAAGCGCACAACCAAGGACCTGTTTGCCGAGTGCCTGCATAAATACGTGATCACCGATGCGATTGCCGATGAAAACGTGCTGCGGTTCTCGGTTGAATATTGGGGCAAGCTGAAACGCAAAGACGGCAGTCTGATCGACGAAGAGGTGCCCGCGATCAACGTGCGCGAGTTTTTCGACAACCCCGACCGGGTCGACGGCGTGGTTGACTGGATCATCCAGAACCATGACCGCAAGACCCACAACAAGCAATTCAGTGCCATGCTATGTGTCAGTTCGGTCGACGCGCTGATTGCCTATTACGAGGCATTCCGGCGCAAAAAAGAGGCGGGCGAACATCACCTGCGCGTCGCGGCGATCTTTACCTATGGCCCCAATGAGGCCGACCCTGACGCCGACGGGATGATTGGCGACCCCGATCTGAACGTGGCCGACCTGCCGGTGGATGTGCATAAACGCGACCGGCTGGAAAGCTTTGTCGCCGACTACAACGCTATGTATCAGACCAAGGAAACGGTCAAGGACAGCGCGGGGTTTTACACCTACTACAACCACCTCAACCAGCGCCTGAAGAACCGTGACCGCAAGGATGCGCTGGACAAGGATCGGCTGGACATCCTGCTGGTCGTCAACATGTTCCTGACCGGATTCGACGCGAAGAAGCTGAACACGCTTTATGTGGACAAGAACCTAAAATACCACGGCTTGATCCAGGCGTTTTCCCGCACGAACCGCATTCTGGGGCAGGTAAAGTCGCAGGGTAACATCGTTTGCTTCCGCAACCTCAAGCCCAACACCGATCAGGCGATCACGCTGTTTTCCAACAAGGAAGCCATCGAGACGATCCTGATGGCCCCATACGAGGAATATCTGGAGCGGTTCAATGCCGCCGTGGAAGTGCTAAGGGGCATCGCCCCCGATCCCGACAGCGTTACCGACCTGATATCCGAGGAGGACCAGTTCGCCTTTGTCCAGGCCTTTCGAGACCTGATCCGGTTGCGGAACGTGCTGACCAG
The DNA here is from genome assembly GCF_052119585.1 of Pseudogemmobacter sp. W21_MBD1_M6. Lineage (NCBI taxonomy): Bacteria > Pseudomonadati > Pseudomonadota > Alphaproteobacteria > Rhodobacterales > Paracoccaceae > Pseudogemmobacter > Pseudogemmobacter sp. W21_MBD1_M6. The sequence goes on from NZ_JBGQOJ010000034.1 coordinate 20,439, forward strand.
CTTTACCCAATACGCTCCGGGCGATCTGGATTTGGAGCCGCAAGCCTTCGAAGACTACAAGAGCAAATATCTGGACATTCACGACAAGACCAAGGCCGATAAGCCCGACGATGCGGCCTCCATCATCGACGAGGTGGATTTCGAACTGGAACTGATCCAGCGCGATGAAATCAATGTGGCCTACATATTGGCCCTGCTGGCGGATGCGCTGGCTGACGAAGACAGCCTTGATCCAAAGATCCGCGATGCCTCCAAGGCAAAGCGCAAGATGGTTTATGATCTGCTGGGCTCTGAGCGGCACCTGCGGAGCAAGCGTGATCTGATCGAGAAGTTCGTCGAGCAGCATATGCCGCTGATACCACAAGGGCAGCCGGTCAATGATGCCTTCAACGCGTTCTGGGATGAAGAGAAATCCGCCGCTATCGCGGAAATCTGCAAAGCTGAAAAGCTGGACACAGCAGCCTTCAAAACGATGATCGAGCAATACCACTTTACAGGCAAAAAGCCGTTGCAGGGCGAGATCGTTGAAGCACTGAACGAAAAGCCCAAAATCCTCGAACGCAAAAGCGTGGTGGAGCGGATCGGGGCAAAGCTGCTCCGGCTGGTGTCGACCTTTGATGAGGGGTTGGGTGCGTTTTGATGATGTGAGATCAAAGATCGAGATGATGGTTGCGGATTGTCGGCTTTGATTTGCCAAGGCGCTTCGCCGCCGTGCCAAGTGTAAACATGTGGGGTTAGCGACCGCATTTTCGCCCCGCGCAGGTTTGCGCCACTCAGGTTTGCTTCAATCACGTATGTGTCACGCAAGGCACCTACGTCACCAAAGACCGAGCCGAGAACAGCATGTTGTTCGAACTGATTGGCGCTCGATACGAGCGCTACTCCATGCTGATCACGGCCAATCAGCCATTCGGGGAATGGAACTCGATCTTTCCCGACCCGGCTATGACCCTCGGGTCGTCAACAGGCTTGTTTACCACGCCACAATCTTCGAGATGAACGTCGAAAGTTATCGGCGCAGGGCAGCACAAAAAACAATCGGGCCAGGCAGATCTCCAAAGAAAACCTTCCAAGCTGACTTAAAAGCGGATTGACGCGCTCTGTCCACCCAGATTGTCGCGCTACAAATGATCGTATTCTTTGTGTTGAAGTGCCCTCTATCAAACGATAGCGTTCTCAGGATTGAATAAACGCTAGAGGTCAAAATGAAATATCGTTCAGCTATAGTATTTTCCGCGCTCTTTCTGGCGGCATGTGCAACAACATCTATTCAGCCTTTGACACAAGACAGCTTCAAAGTGGCAACCAACGCAGCTCCCGCATGTGGGCCTCAAGGCGCTCGAAATGTTGCGTTCCAGACTGCAGCAATCGAGGTTATTCGTAAGGGTGGCGATCTTTTCATTATCGCTGGAGATTCCACAAACTATGATGGTTGGTCGGGTGTTTCTGAGCAAGGAATGGTCGTCAAAATGATTGACCGAAAAAGCGGCGATGCCAGCAACGCGCTCTCTGCGCGCGAAATATTAGGTGCTAACTGGCAGGAGCTGGTTCAGAAGGGTGCGCCGACAACCTGCACTTAAGGCATAAGGACCTAACCCTGCCCCCTGTGCGCGTTTCAGCCTTGCGCGCGTGCGGCAATGCTTGCGATGTCCATCAACGCGATGGCCAGAGCAAGGCGCGTCAGTACAAGGCGTAACGCCAAACCCAAAACACAGCCAATTGGCCCTCACGGGCCAAAACATCCGGGCAACCGCCAGCTATGTGACAAGCGCGGTCGCCCGGATGCTGGCGCACGACTATGCGGCAATCTTGCCAACCCCAAAGTGGCAACATTTTAAGCTGCCCTTTGGCTCACTTTTACTCTGCCGTTGACAACTCGACCGAAACTCATGTCTGGTGAAATCTGCCTTAAGGATGCAGGGGACCTTGTATGAGTTGGACTTTCCTGCGCACGCGCCGGCTCGCTCGATATTACTTCAAGACCGTTGCGAACTTGTCGCTCAGCCCGTTCCGTAAGAAGCCACTGTTCGAAATCACGCGGATTGAGCGTATGCAGGCATCCAGCAGCCTCGGGTTTCCAAACCGACAGATTGCCCGGATCAAGCGATGGCGGGGCGTTTTCTTTTCCGAGACGCTAATCGGGCAGAGCGTGCTGCTTCTTGCGCTCGGCTTGATGGTTGCCATGGCATGGCAGCGTTTTGGTGACGGTGTTGCCCTTGGCGATGTGATGGTCGAGTTCTGGGGTCTTCTGTTCGACATTTCCTTCATCGTCGTTCTTTTGGGCGTCTTTCAGTATCGTCAGCAAAGGCGGCAAGACATCGCCCGCCAGAATGAGATCATCGAAGATCTTAAACGGTGGAACGACGAGGAAGCGATGCATCGTGTCGTTGGTGCGCTCCGGCGGCTGAACGGCATGGGTCAAACAGCGGTTGATCTGACAGGAGCGGTGCTGTCCGATGCCAAGCTTAAGGGATATGGCGTAGCCAGCCTGCGTGGGTCGAAACTTTCCGGTGGCGGTTGGGCAGACGAGACCCTGCGTGAGTCATCTTTCAAGAATGTCGACTTTTCACGATTGGACCTTCGAGATGTTGTGTTTGGTTTCGATGCATGGGGGTTTGGTTCTGCGAAGTCCGGTCGGTACGAGGACTGCAATTTCTGGGAAGCTGATTTGAGGGGCAGCTGCTTTGACGCCGCCGAACTTCATTGGACCACCCCGCCACCGGATACTCTTGATGAGGTCATCGCGGAAGAAGATGATGGTCGCCCAATCATGGCCAGAACCCACCATGACAGCTTTAACGATGCAGACTTGGCTGGCACTTCTTTCAAAAAGTGCCAGTTTCATTGGGCAGATTTTCGGGGGGCGTTTAATGTTGAACACGCAGACTTTTCGGGGTCTAGGGGTCTAGAGACCTGTGCTTTTGACACAGACGAGTTGAAGGCAAGGATCATAGTCCAAGCCAAGGGAGACGCGGTTTGAAACGAACGACGCTGACCTTGGATGAGTTGCGCGACAAGCTCCAATCCCTCCCTGTCTGGCCCGAATTTCGCGAGGGCGATCCCGAGGTCGATTGGCTGATTCCGACATGTAGGGTGGAAAGTTGGGAGGCTTTTGTCGAGGCGATGCGTGATCCGCAGCACAATCGCGCTGCCAGTGAGTGGGTGTATCGCGGGCAGCGTGGGGGCGATTGGCCTCTCGCTTCGGCTCTGTTGATGGCGTGGATGCCCCCTCCCGACGGCATCGCAATGTGCCACTATGATGAGTGTTGAAGCCATCACAGAAGGAAGGAGCATCCATGTTCGAAGTTACTATTATAGGTGTCGATCTGGCAAAGCGCGTTTTCCAGCTGCACGGTGCACACCAAGACGGTTCGGTCGCGTTTCGTAAGAAGCTTTCACGAGGTCAGTTTCTCGCGTTCGTGGCGCAGCAGCCTAAATGCCTGATCGCCATGGAGGTTTGTGCCACGGCGCATGGCTGTCCGAGAACGCAACCAACAGCATCGAACGTGCCCAACCCTAAGCCGCAAGTATTTTTTCAGTGTCCTGAATTGCCGTCCCAACCGTGCGCTTGAAAAAGAGGATTTCGAAAAATGGATATGAGTAGTGCTGCCCCAAGGGAAGGTACCAATTTCGCTATTGGTGATGAAATCAGATTGAAAGGCAAACCTTCGAAAGTCGGCCGCGTGCTTAGGTTACTTGGCGAAGGAGCACGCGCTCTTGCACATGTGCAATTCTCAGACGGATTACGGAAAGTACCTACGGATCAACTCGAGCTTGTTCCAAGAGAGCCAGACCTACCGATCGACCTTTTGAGGAGCGGAATCTTGGAGGGGCCGGACAGCTTGCGGCGGCACATTGCCCACATTCGACTATCGGGCCGGCTCGCGGACATGCTTTATTCTCTTGAGACGACCGACACCACGTTCTTCGCCCACCAATTTAAGCCAATCCTAAAAATGCTCGACTCACCCACGGGAAATCTGCTGATTGCTGACGAAGTGGGGCTTGGAAAGACAATTGAGGCTGGTCTCATCTGGACCGAACTTGCAGCGCGCTTCCAATATAAAAGACTTTTGGTCGTTTGCCCCAAAGTCCTTTGCGACAAATGGAAGCTCGAGTTGGAAACGAAGTTTGGCTTAGATGCCCGCATCTACAATGCAAAAGAGCTTGCAGAGGCATTGTCTTCGCCAAGCATGCAAAAGCGAGGGTTTGTCGCAATCTGCGGCATGCAGAGTATTCGCCCCCGACCGCGAGATGATCGAGCGAAATCTAATTCTGACGTCCTCGCAAATCTCATGGATGAGATTGAGGAGTTCGATAATCGTATTGATCTGTTGGTGGTGGATGAAGCGCACCACATGCGCAATGTCGGCACACAGACCAATGCACTCGGCCACGCATTAACACGGATAGCAAATAATGTTGTGATGTTGTCGGCCACCCCAATCAATCTGAGAAACGACGATCTAAACTCGTTACTACGGCTCATCGACAGGGATACCTTCGCAGATAGCCGTGCTCTGGAGCAGATCATCGCCGCCAATGCTCCTTTGATCGCTGCTCGCGATGCGGTTTTAGCTGGCAAAGCCTGGATGGACATCGTTGAATTATTAGATCGCGCCGCGCGTCATCCCTTGTTGCGAGCAACAAAGCAACTTAAAAAACTCCGCCAAGAAGTTGTCGAAGCTGAAAGCAATCTGAGCCCCGATCGACGAGCTGAGCTTGCGGCTCGGATCGAGCGAGTCAATTTGCTCGCAAATATAATCAACAGAACTCGTCGACGCGATGTTGAAGAATTTCGCGTTGTGCGCAACGTTCGGGTTCACAAGGCCGAAATGACGCCTGATGAACGCAACGTTTACGATGTGGCGACCGCGGCAATTCACGAATACGCCGATGAGCACGACCTACCACCCGGATTTCTTGTGGTGACCCCGCAGCGTATGCTGGCATCCTGTCTGCCAGCTGCAGTTGGCCATTGGCAAGGCACGATCAAAACGGAAGGCTATGAAGACGAGGATGGCGAACTCGAAACAATCAATGCCGATGAAGTCCATCGACCCCTTCGATCCGTCCTTTCCCGCATAGCCGCAACGTTGCCCACTGCACGCGAGCTCGAAGCTCATGACACAAAGTACGAATTATTTCGGAACGCCCTAAGCGGCCTCATTGAGCAAGAGCCGACCCACAAGATTGTCGTGTTTTCAACCTTCAGAGCAACATTGGAGTATCTTGGTCGACGGCTGAAAAAGGACGGCATCGCCGCGCTTGTCATGCACGGCGGTGTTGGAGACCGGACCGCCCTCGTTGAACAATTCCGCGTAAGTTTAGGGATTCCGGTGTTCCTGTCGTCAGAAGTCGGGAGCGAGGGCATCGACCTTCAGTTCGCTCGAACTGTGGTCAATTATGACTTGCCATGGAACCCTATGCGAGTTGAACAACGGATCGGCAGGATTGACCGACTGGGTCAGGAGGCCGAAGCCATTACGGTTGTTAACCTCTTGCACCGCAACACGATTGACGAGCGTATCTATGATCGTCTCTATCATCGGCTGCGATTGTGCGAGCAGGCCCTAGGGGGATTTGAGGATATCCTCGGCGACGAAGTGCGGCAACTTACAAAAGACCTATTGTCCGGGGGCCTTACGCTCAGCGAGCAAGTGGCGCGCATAGCACGCAGTGAACAAGCGATCGCAAACCGCCGCGCCCATGAGGACGAACTTGAGCGCGACGGAGCTGCATTGATCCAACACGGCGAGTATGTTCTTCGTTCGATTCGGGAAGCGCGTGATGAAAACCGTTGGATATCCTCCGATGACGTCGCCGATTTCATAAAGCATGCACTCAATACATGCTTCCCTGGTTGCGATCTTCGGGTAGACCAATCACGCGAACAACTTGAACTGGCGTTGTCAGCAGAAGCTCGCCATGAATACGAAACATGGTCCACTCAAAAGGGAAACGATCCAGGTTCTTTGGTGAGGGCGGGAGGCGCTTCGATATTCCGTTTGGGTCAGGAAAGCGGGCACTCAAGGCATTCCAAGATGACCCAAACCCATCCCTTCATGCGATTCCTTTCACACCGTTTGGGCCGGGACAATCTCCTATTTCCAAATGCTGTTGCAATGCGGTGCACCTCGCTTGAGGCATCCGATTTGCCACCAGGACGCTATGCTGGTGCCGTTCAGGCCTGGTCCACAGGGCAAGGAAACGAGGAAAGTCTACGTCTCGCTTATGGGCTTATCGACTGTGCGAGTGGCGAGAAAATCAATCCAGATTTGGCTGAACGCGCATTGCGCCGTGGACTTCCGACCGCAACGAGATGGACTACAGCCGTTGAGGAACTTGACATAAACTCGGTCGCAGAGCTTCTAGAAAATTGGGTAGAAAAAGACCTCCTAGAGCGCTTCCATGATGAACGCGAGCGGAGGGATTTAGAAATTTCTGATCGAATTGCAATTCAGGTGTCGGCGCTCGAAGTGCGGGCATTAGAAGATCGCAGAAAATTGGAACTCCAAATAATTAGTAGTGGCAGAAAGCTGGAGGCTGCCAATCGCGCCCGCCTTGACCGATTGGAAGAAAACGTGAAGCTCCGTCGTTTAAAGATCGAAGCCGCAGCGCAAAGCATGTCACATAGTCGCGACATTGCTATAATCTTGTTGGATATCACCACATGAGCCGGTCAAAGTCCCCTAGGGTGGATAATCGAAAAAAATCGATTGGTGGCTTGGGTGAATTAATGCTCGCGGCAGGGCTCAAAACAACCAAAATCCAGATTGGCGTTCCTATAATCAATGCCATTAAACGTGGTCCAAAGACTGGATTACCCAAAAAGACGGGGCCTTTCCAAGAAAGCGACAGATTGCCGCCGTTGACCGGCGGCAAGATAATTGCAACGAAACGAAATAGCGCGTCACCACGGTCGGCAGTTTTGAAACGCACAGTTCAAGAAGTGGAGGTGCAAAGTAAGACAGCCTCGAAGCCCAAGAAAAAAGAAATCACCCCTCTGAGCGAGCTAGACCAAAAAACCAAGTACTTGAAATCTATTTATGACGAAGAAACAATTGGGAAAAGAGGGCACGCGGAACACATCGCAAATCGCCCCCAATCTAAAATAGGGGCTACCAGACCTCCCCATCTAATGCTCAGCGAAACGAAACTGTCATTAGAGCGGATGGGGCTCGACAATGTGGTCACATGCAATCATGAATTGCACCGGGATCTGACCCAGGATGATCGCCGAGAAATTCAAACGCGTCTCGCTCACCCGGGCGCATGCATACCAAAAGCGAGGGAGGCGGGCCGGCCTGTCGATCTCGTCATTGGAATAGACGTTGGTTCTACCAGTTCAAAGATCGTAATGCGGTTCCCCTACGAAGCGTTAGGGGCATATGCGGTTCCGGCACCGAAAGGGATGAGAGCTGATGGGCATCCATACTACTGGACCACAGGTCTTTGGAAAACAACTGAAGGGGTCTTTCGACTACTCCCTTCCGCCGGAGCCAAAGCTATTGATCGGCTAAAAATTGATTTTCTTTCGGCCAATTTGGATGAGGCGAGACTCGATCACCCCGCGACTTATGCAATGACCGCCTGGCTCACCCTACTGTTGCGTCAAGCAATGGGCTGGCTACGTTTAACCCTTACAAGAGGAACACAAGATCTATCGTTGCGGGTTTCTGTAAATTGCGGTTTTCCTATGCAAAGCGTTGAAAACCCCGCATCCGAGCGAGCATTTCACACTTGCGTAACTGCCGCAAGACGTCTGGCGATGTCCAACAGCGAGCTGTCCAGCTCCACGATCTGTGCGGCCCAGAGGGTGAGCGATGAAGATGATGCCTCGGTCTCTATCGTTCCTGAGTTGATTGGCGCGGTGACGGGTTTCTGCAATTCTCCCGCCCGAAAAAGCACCGACTACCTCCTTGTAGATGTCGGAGGATTGACCGTGGATTGCGTCTATTTTCGGCTCAATGAACCTGATCCGATTGAAAGAAGCATCAGCGTATTTGGAACATCTCTCGAAAGCTATGGCGTCGATGTTATGAAAAGTTGGGTGAAACTGGGTAATCCAGCGGAAGCGGTATCGGCACTAATTGGACATTTGATGTGCCAACCGGTTGTTTCCTCCAAGGGAAAGCGAAGTGTTATTCCAGGTCGGAAGCTGGAAAGAACTCAGGTTTTCCTGATCGGCGGGGGACGCCATTCAAAGGAACATCGCGACGGTCTGCCGTGGGCCCTGAATAGTCTTGCAAACTCAACTTTTGCGGCAAAATTTGAAGCCGCAGACCTGACGATAGATCGAGAGGAGATTGACGTCAGCCTCGCTCCTCTTGGAAGGGATTGCGGTCGATTACTGGTTGCGAATGGCTTGTCATTTCCAGAGCATGACATGCCCAATTGGAAACACTCTGGTGAAGTTCCAAACATACCAACTGTGCCCCCCAGAAACTTCGAAGAGCGCTTTGTTGGGCCCGAGCAGACCTGATCGTTGATAAGCCTGCCCTGGGATCATTGTGCACTCCAACTCGCGGCGCTGTTTGAAGCTCCTGCCTCACGGCAACGCGTCACAGGTGGCCGGATGCTCCAGAATAGAGCTATGCGGGAATTTGGGTGATGGCGTGATTTGAAGGGCGGCGTATCGTGGCGGGTGTCAAAGCCGGCCAGAACC